>JBEGTJ010000016.1:0-27473 GCA_041179465.1 Bacteroidota bacterium
GCCCGGCGCCTCAACACGCAAGTGGTTGGTTTTAACGGAACCACGCAGCGCAAGGAGGTCGACGAAAACGCCTTTCTCAAGTACGTCACGCCGCAGGATTTAAAGGCCTTCGGACTCATTCCCGAGCTCATCGGCCGCCTTCCGGTCTTGACGTACCTCGAGCCCCTGGACCGCACGGCGCTGCGCCGCATCCTCACGGAGCCCAAGAACGCCTTGATCAAGCAGTACGAGCGACTGTTTGCCATGGACGGAATTTCCTTCAGGATCGACGACGAAGCCCTCGACGCCATCGTCGATAAGGCCATCGAGTTCAAGTTGGGGGCTCGCGGACTGCGCGGCATCGGCGAGACCGTCCTGACCGACGCCATGTACGAGCTTCCTGAAAAAGTGCACGTTACGGCGGATCTGGTTCTCCAAAAGCTATCAAAGCAATCGGCTTAAAAAAGTAAATCCGGAAAAATCCGAACGGCGGCTGCGCCCAGGTGTTCGGATAAATCCGGATTACGTTTTGTTCAGCGTCACAAAACTGTAGGCGTAGGCATGCCGTTCGTCGGCGGGGTGGTCTTCGCGGGCCACTTCGGTGAAGCGGTCGCGGTATTCCGGAAACCAAGTGTCGGCGCCTGAAATTTCGGTGTGCACGAGGGTCACGTACAGCACGTCGACGAGCGGAAGGGCGATCCGGTAGATTTCGCCTCCGCCCACGATGAACCCGTCGGCGCCTTCGAGTGCGGCCAGGGCATCCTCGACGGTGGCAAATACCTCGACTCCCTCGGCCGACCAGTTGGGCTGACGGGTCACGACCATGTTGCGGCGACCGGGTAGGGGGCGTCCCAGCGAATCAAATGTTTTGCGCCCCATGATGATGGGGAATCCGCGCGTCTTCTCTTTAAAGTACTTCAGGTCGTTGGGCAGATGCCAAAGCAAGTCGTTTCCGCCGCCAATGGCGAGGTTCAGGTCGTGGGCGACGATGGCGTACCGCATCAGACGGCGACCGGAGCGGGAATGTGCGGGTGCGGATCGTATCCGACCAATTCCACGTCCTCGTAGCGGAAGTCGAACAAACTCGTCACCGACGGATTCAACTTTAGCGTGGGCAGGGCGCGCGGTTCGCGGCTGAGCTGCAGCTGAACCTGCTCGAGGTGGTTGGAGTAGATGTGGGCGTCGCCCAAGGTGTGGACGAAGTCGCCCACCGCAAGGCCGAGGTCCTGCGCCATCATGTGCACGAGCAGCGCATAGGAGGCGATGTTGAAGGGGACCCCCAAAAAGATGTCGGCCGAGCGCTGGTACAGCTGGCACGACAGCTTGCCGTCGGCCACGTAAAATTGGAAAAAGGCGTGGCAGGGCGGAAGCGCCATTTGGTCTACGTATCCCGGGTTCCAGGCCGAAACAATGTGGCGTCGGCCGTCGGGGTTGCGGCGGATGCCCTCGAGCACGTCGCGGAGTTGGTCCACCGGACCGTGGGGCCCAGGCCAAAAGCGCCACTGGTAGCCGTACACGGGGCCCAAATTTCCCCACTTGGCGGCGAACTCGGCGTCGTCCGCGATGCGCGCGGCGAAGGCCTTCAGGTCGATTCCGTCGTAGTCGGCCGACTTCGCGTAGGTGGCAAACGGCCAGTCGTCCCAGATGCGCACTCCGTGTTGGCAGAGGTAGCGAATGTTGGTGTCGCCCGAAATGAACCAAATGAGCTCGTGAAGAATGCTCTTAAGGTGGAGTTTCTTGGTCGTGACCATGGGAAAGCCCTCGCTCAGGTCGAAGCGCATTTGGTGCCCAAAAACGCTGCGCGTGCCGGTGCCCGTGCGGTCCGATTTGTCGATCCCCTCGCGGAGGACCCGCTCCATTAATTCGTGGTACTGGCGCATGACTCAAAGGTACGAACCCGTGGCGGGCAACTAGGCACTCGTTACAGGAGCAACGCGACCAAAGTAGCCGTAGTCAGTGAGGCCGCGGTTCCGCCCAAGACGGCCTTGAAGCCGAGCTCGGAGAGGTCTTTGCGCCGTTCGGGGGCAAGGGTTCCGATGCCGCCGATTTGGATTCCGATGGAGGCGAAGTTGGCAAAGCCGCAGAGCACGTACACCGCCAGCGTTTGGGCGCGTTCGCTGACGAGGAGTCCGCCCTCCATCATTTTGCCCATGGTCACGTAGGCGTAGAATTCGTTGAGCACCGTTTTTTCGCCGAGGAGCTGGCCGACCAGCGGCGCTTCGGCCCAAGGCACTCCGAGAAGCCAGGTGAACGGGCCGAGCAGCATTCCGAAGATGGCTTGCAAGTTGAATTCGGTATAGCGTCCGCCCGACCACGAGGCGACCAGGTCGTTGAGTCCCGTCCATGAGCCCAGGCCGTTGGCGAGCAGGCCGTTGAACAGGGCGATGAGCGCGGTGAACACCAGCAGCATCACGCCGACGTTGGCGGCCATCTTAAACCCGTCGGTGGTGCCGTTGGCGATGGCTTCGAGCCAGTTGCCCTTGCGCTCAATGCGCACGTCGGCGACGTCGACGACGGTTTCGGTTTGCGGAACCAGCACTTTGGCAATCCACAGCGAAGCGGGCGCGTTCATGACCGAGGCGGTGAGCAGGTGGCGGGCAAAGAAGACTTGGCGCTCGGGATCGGTTCCGCCCAGGTAGCCGATGTAGGCGGCCAGCACGGCTCCGGCAAGGGTAGCCATTCCGCCCACCATTAGGGCCATGAGCTCAGAGCGGGTCATGGTGGCGATGTAGGGCTTCACGAGCAGCGGAGCTTCAGTTTGGCCCACGAACACGTTGGCGGCCGCAGCGAGGGTTTCGGCGCCCGACAGCTTGAGGGTGCGCTTCATCACCCAGGCAAATCCGCCCACGACGCGCTGAAGGATGCCGAAGTGAAAGAGCAGCGAGGTGATGGCGCTGAAGAAAATGATCGTGGGAAGAACCTGAAAGGCAAAGAGGTAGCCAAACGTGTCGACGCGGCCCACGAGGTCTCCGAACAAAAACAGCGAGCCCTCGCGGGTGTAGCCCAGCAGGGCCACGAATCCTTTGCCGACCGCATCAAACGCCGTTGAAACCCAAGACAGGTGCAGGATGGCGACGGCTAAGGCGAGCTGAAGCAACAGGCCTTTGCCCACGAGCATCCAGTCAATGGCGCGGCGGTTCGAGCTGAATGCATACAAAACAGCGACGAGCAGCAGCAAGCCTGCGAGCACGCGGAAGTAGTAATCCAAGGTAAAGTCAGTTAAAAAGCGTTAAGGTGGGCTGAAATTAGGCTAAAATCAGCCTCGCTGCGTCAGCTCGTCGCGGATGCGCGCTGCAAGCTCGTAATCTTCGTTGGTCAAGGCATGCTCCAGCATGGCCTCCAGCTCGTCGCGGGTGGCCCGGGCGAGCGCAGGGTCGTCTTTGGGCGCCGGAGCGGGCGTTCCGGCGGCGGCCGATTGCGTGCGGGCGGGCTTGCTGCGCTTTGGGGCGGCGCCCTGCTCGGCCTCAAGGCTGGCCTGCACCATGACCTCTTCGGTGGCGTAGATGGGGCAGTCCAGGCGCACGGCCAAGGCGACCGCGTCCGACGGACGGGCGTCGAGGACGCTGCCGCCGGCAAAATGCAGCTGGGCATAAAACACGCCGTCGACCAGGGCGTGCACGACCACGCGCTCGAGCACCGCGTCGTGCGCCGCAAGGGCTTGGGCAAAGAGGTCGTGGGTCATCGGCCGCGGCGGCGTCGACATTTTGTCGAGCGCAATGGCGATGGCCTGGGCCTCAAACGCACCAATGACAATCGGAAGGCGGCGCTTGTCCACCTCGGCCTCGAGCAGCAGCGCGTAGGCGCCGGTGGGGCGCTCGCTGTAGGTGAGGCCCTTAACGGTCAAGGTGATGAGTGCGCCCGACACGTCTTAGTTCAGGTGCTTGCGAAGGGCGGCGGTCAAGCGCGGCACGATGTCAAAGGCGTCGCCCACAATTCCGTAGTCGGCGGCCTTGAAGAAGGGCGCCTCGGGGTCGCTGTTGATGACCACAATGGTTTTGGAGCTGCTCACTCCGGCCAGGTGCTGGATGGCGCCCGAAATGCCGACGGCGATGTACAGCTGGGGGTTGACCTGAATGCCGGTTTGGCCGACGTGTTCGCGGTGCGGACGCCATCCGATGTCGCTGACCGGCTTGGAGCAGGCGGTGGCCGCTCCGAGCACCTGGGCGAGCTCTTCGATCATGCCCCAGTTTTCGGGGGCCTTCATTCCGCGGCCGGCCGACACGACGCGTTCGGCCTCGGGAAGGGCGATGCTGCCGCTGGCCAGCTGCTGCTCGACCACGCTGGCGCGCAGCTCGGCGGACGCGTTGCGGTCCTCGAAGGCGGCGTCGCTCCCGGCGGAATCTTTGACGCCCAAGGCGTTGGGCACGAGGCCGACCACGCAGCGCTCGCCGCGGCTTTCGCAGACTTCGATGCCTTTAGACGAGAAGGCGCCGCGCACCACCCGCAGGGGGGCGTAGGATTCGGGCAGCGCCGTGACGTTGCTGATCACGCTGGCTTCGGCGCGCACCGCGAGGGCCCCCATCAGGGCGCGGCCGTTGGCGGTTCCGTTGACGACGATGAGGCTGGCGTTCAGTTCCTTGGCGAGGTCTCCGACGAGCGCGGCGTGCTGGGCGGTTTCGAACTGCTTCGGACCGTGCAGGTGCACCACTTTGGCGGCGCCGTAGGCACCCAGCGACTCCACGGGGGCCGTGGCGGGTCCGACGACTACTGCGACCGCCTGGCTGCCTTGAGCTTGGGCGCAGGCCGAGGCGTACTGCACCGCTTCAAACGTTGATTTTTTGAACTGACCGTTCCAGGTTTCGGCAAAAACGAGTACCATATCGAGGGGTGTGAGGTTGCTAGTGGCTAGTAGCGGGTTGCGAGTTAAATGACTTTGGCTTCTTCGTGAAGCTTCTGGACCAGCAGGTCCAGGTTTTGGGCGTCGATGATTTGCACCGCGGACTTTCCGGCCGGTTTCGCAAACGAAACGGGGGCGGAGCCTGCGGCCGCTCCAGCCGGGGCCTTGACGGTCAAGGGTTTGGTCCGGGCCGCCATGATGCCGCGCATGTTGGGAATGCGGAGTTCCGATTCTTCGACCAGGCCTTTTTTGGCGCCCAGTACCGCCGGAAGGGCGATTTCAAGGATTTCTTTGCCTCCGTCGATTTCGCGGCTGGCCTTGGCACGGCTTCCGGCCGGTTCAAACCCAATGCAGGGAGTGACCACGGGCCAACCGAGGAGTTCGGCGAGGGCCGACGGCACGACGCCGCCGTTGTAGTCAATGGATTCTTGGCCGCAGATGACGAGGTCGTAGCCGCCTTCGGTTGCCACCGCTGCGAGCTCGCGGGCCACCTGAAGGGGGTCAGTGGGTTGGGCGTCGACGCGGACCGCGTCGTGGGCGCCAATGGCGAGCGCCTTGCGCAGCGTGGGCTCGACCTCGGCGCCGCCGACGGTCACGGCCGTGACCGTCCCGCCCAACTGCTCGTTGAGCTGAAGGGCGCGGGTAAGTCCAAACTCGTCGTAGGGATTGATCACAAACTGTACTCCGTTGGGGTCGAGCGACGTAGCGTCTGAAGTGAACTGAATCTTGGCCGTCGTATCGGGCACGTGGCTGATGCAAATGAGGATCTTCATATCAAGGATTGCGGCGGGGAGGTTGGCGCCCCGGGCGATGGGCAAATTTAGGGTCCGAAGCCGTATTTTTGCCGACCATAAATACACGTAAACGAATGCGAACGATTCAATTCCGCGAAGCCATTGCCGAAGCAATGAGCGAAGAAATGCGCCGCGACGAGCGCATCTTCTTAATGGGCGAAGAAGTTGCGGAGTACAACGGGGCCTACAAGGCCTCCAAAGGGATGCTCGACGAGTTCGGTCCCAAGCGAGTGCTCGACACGCCGATCGCCGAGCTGGGCTTCGCCGGAATCGGAGTGGGCGCCGCGATGAACGGCCTTCGCCCCATCATCGAGTTCATGACGTTCAACTTCTCGATGGTGGCCATCGACCAAATCATCAGCAACGCCGCCAAAATTCACCAAATGTCGGGCGGTCAGTTTACGATTCCGATCGTGTTCCGCGGTCCCACCGCCAGCGCCGGCCAGCTGGGAGCCACCCACTCGCAAGCGTTTGAAAGCTGGTACGCCAACTGCCCCGGTCTGAAGGTGGTGGTGCCCAGCACGGTGTACGACGCCAAAGGCCTGCTCAAGGCGGCGATCCGCGACGAGGATCCGGTCATCTTTATGGAGTCCGAGCAGATGTACGGCGACAAGGGCGAGGTGCCCGAAGGCGAGTACGTGCTCCCGATCGGAGTGGCCGACATCAAGCGCCCCGGTACCGACGTGACGATTGTGTCGTTCGGCAAAATCATGAAGGTGGCGTTGGCCGCCGCCGAAGAATTGGCCAAGGAGGGCATCAGCTGCGAGGTGATTGACCTGCGCACGGTGCGTCCGATTGACTACGACACCGTGATTAACTCGGTGAAGAAGACCAATCGCTTGGTGTGCGTTGAGGAGGCTTGGCCGCTCGGAAGCATCAGCACCGAGATCAGCTACATGGTTCAAAAGCGCGCGTTCGACTACCTCGACGCTCCGGTGATCCGCATCACGACGGCCGACACGCCGGCCGCCTACGCTCCGACGCTGATGGAGGCGTTTTTGCCCAACCCGGCTCGCGTCATTAAGGCGGTCCGCGAGGTGATGTATGTCAACAAGTAACCAGCTACTAGTTACTAGTTTCCTGGTTTGCGCTATATTCGCGGCCCTGAAATTTTTACCTAAAGTCCAAAACCAAACCACCTAACGCTCTAATTAAATGGAAATTCAGTACCTCGTTCCCGTCCTTGGCCTCGTCGGTCTGGTCGTGATGATTTTTAAAGCCATTTGGGTCGGTAAGCAAGACGCAGGCGACGCCAACATGGTGGAATTGGCCGGATACATTGCCCGCGGTTCGCAGGCCTTCCTTCGCGCCGAATGGAAAGTGCTGGGCGTGTTCGTCGTGATCGCCGCGGCCCTGCTGGCATGGTCCGCAGAACTCGAAGCCGTCGCCGCCCACACCGACTGGGTCATCGCCGTGGCCTT
This sequence comes from Bacteroidota bacterium, assembly GCA_041179465.1. Lineage (GTDB taxonomy): Bacteria > Bacteroidota > Bacteroidia > Flavobacteriales > Schleiferiaceae > TMED14. Next base: position 7,032 of record JBEGTJ010000016.1, read on the forward strand.
CGTCATCGGAGCCGTGTTCAGCGCCTTTGCGGGTTGGATCGGAATGAACATCGCCACCAAAGCCAACGTGCGCACCACCCAGGCGGCCCGCACCTCGCTGGCTCAGGCCCTCAAAGTATCGTTCACGGGCGGAACCGTCATGGGCCTCGGCGTTGCCGGACTCGCGGTCCTCGGCCTCGGAACCCTTTACATCGTATTCACCGGCATGTACGAGAACGTCGCCCAGGCCCTTGAGGTCCTCGCAGGCTTCTCCCTCGGCGCGGAATCCATCGCCCTCTTCGCCCGCGTAGGTGGCGGTATCTACACCAAGGCTGCCGACGTCGGCGCCGACCTCGTAGGTAAAGTCGAAGCCGGAATCCCCGAGGACGACCCCCGCAACCCCGCCACCATCGCCGACAACGTAGGCGACAACGTGGGCGACGTGGCCGGTATGGGCGCGGACCTCTTCGGTTCGTACGTGGCCACCATGCTCGCCACGATGGTCCTCGGACGCGAAGTCGTGAGCCAAGACAACTTTGGCGGAATGGCTCCGATCCTCCTTCCGATGGTCATCGCGGGACTGGGAATCGTCTTCTCCATCATCGGAACCTTCTTCGTCCGCATCAAAGGCGAAAACAGCAGCGTCATGAACGCCCTAAACCTGGGCAACTGGAGCTCGATGGTGTTCACCGCCGTCGCGTCGTACTTCGTCATTGACCACATGCTTCCCGAGACCATGACCTTCGCCCGCCACGGTTCGGAGCTGGTCATCACCAGCATGAACGTGTTCTGGAGCATCATTCTCGGCCTCGTGGTCGGAACCTTGATGAGCATCGTCACCGAGTACTACACGTCGATGGGCCGCCGTCCGGTGGACAGCATCGTACAGAAGTCGGGCACGGGCCACGGCACCAACGTCATCGGCGGACTCGCCGTGGGCATGGAGTCGACGGTGCTTCCGATCATCATCCTCGCCGCGGGCATCTACGGATCGTTTGCCCTCGCCGGCCTCTACGGGGTGGCCATCGCCGCCGCCGGCATGATGGCGACTACCGCCATGCAGCTTGCCATCGACGCCTTCGGGCCGATCGCTGACAACGCAGGCGGAATCGCCGAGATGAACCACCTTCCGAGCGAGGTTCGCGAGCGCACCGACAACCTCGACGCCGTGGGCAACACCACCGCCGCTACGGGTAAAGGATTTGCCATCGCTTCGGCGGCCCTGACGGCTTTGGCCCTCTTTGCGGCCTACGTGGGCTTGGCCGGCATCGACGGCATTGACATTTACAAGGCCGACGTACTGGCCATGCTCTTCGTCGGAGCCATGATTCCGTTCTTCTTCAGCTCGCTGGCCATTAGCGCGGTGGGTAAGGCCGCCATGGAGATGGTGCGCGAAGTGCGCCGCCAGTTCCGCGAGATTCCCGGAATCATGGAGGGCACCGGCAAGCCCGAGTACGAGAAGTGCGTGGAGATTTCGACCCAGGCCTCGATTAAAGAAATGGTGGCTCCCGGCGCCTTGGCGCTCATCGCCCCCGTCCTCGTCGGATTCACGATGGGACCCGAGGCCCTTGGTGGCTTGCTTGCGGGCATCACCGTCAGCGGCGTCCTCATGGGCATGTTCCAAAACAACGCCGGCGGCGCTTGGGACAACGCCAAGAAGAGCTTTGAAAAGGGCGTAGTGATTGACGGAGAATCGTTTAAGAAGGGCAGCGAGCCCCACAAGGCAGCCGTAACCGGCGACACCGTGGGCGACCCCTTCAAGGACACGTCCGGTCCGTCGATGAACATCCTCATCAAGTTGACGTCTATCGTGGCCCTCGTCATTGCTCCGTTCATCGCGATCGGTGGGGCGGACCATACGGGCGAGGGTGGCCTGAACGCCCCGGCCACTGAGGAGGCGGCGCACGTGTGCACTCCGGAGTGCATGTCGAGCGGAACCTGCCCGATGCACCAAGAGGCACCTGCCGAAGGCGCTGAGGCTACCGAAGGCGCTCCCGCCGAAGGCGACGCCGCGGCCCACAGCTGCACCACGGAGTGCATGGCTGAGGGAGCCAAATGCCCGCACCACGCCTAAGACCCGTACCGAACCCAAAAAGAAAACCCGCCGGTAGGCGGGTTTTTTTATGCTCCAAAGGAGCGGGGCTTAAAGCAGGGTTTCTTGGTCGTTGACGACGTACTGGCGTATGGACTCGACCTGGCGCTTGAGCTTGGCCACGTAGCGGTCTCGCTCCGCCTTGGCCACCGACGACATTTCGGTCGACCGAGAACACACCTGGCGAATCCAGGCCATCGTGGTTTCGGCAAATGCCGGCTGGCTGGTTTCGATGAAGTTGAACGTGTTGTAGCTCAAGAAGGTGCGCGGTCCCGAAGGGTGCTCGAGGACTACGCCGTTGTTGCCGAGCGAGAGTTCGCTCAAAAACAGACGGAACGGCGCGCCCACCGCGGCGTTTTTGCTGGGCACCCACTTGCGGCCGGCCTCGGCTTGTTCCCAAAGGCGGTCGGTCAGGGTGTCGAGCTCGTCGAGCAGTACGAGGGCCACGTCGCGCGACTTGATGAGTCCGGTGTCCCAGAGAAACTGAATCTGCTTGAGGGTCCCGTAGTAGCACATGGGCGTCCAAATTTCGGTTCCGGGAATCCCGGCATAGGCCTGGCAGACCACTTGGCGCGCCGCCTCGCGCTCGGGCGGAAGCTGAAAGTCGTCGAGGGTCACGCCCTGAAACTCGGGAATGCCGATGATGGTCCGCGCCCAGTAGTAGGTTTTCATGCGCGCCATTTCGGGCAGCTGATAGATGTAAAAGAGCGGAAAATCCATGGCCGCGTAGTACATGTGCAGGTCTTCGCGCTGCTTTTCGAGGTCGAGCATGCGGTCCACCACGCGCCGGGTGTATTCGGCGTAGTCGGTCAGGCTTCGAATGGGTTTTCCGGCGTCGAACTCGACGCGCTCGTTGCCCTCTTTAAACAAGTAGTCGAGCGAAATGTCGTACTTCCGCGAGACGACCACCGCCTCGTTGAAGGTCAGCGCGGTCTCGCCGCGAATGCGGCGGTAGGCCGAATCAATGCCAATATTCAGCAGCTCGGCGAGCTCTTCGGCCCACTGGATGCGCTGCGGAAGGCGCGAACGGGCGTGTTCGAGAAAAAGTACTTGAGAACTGCGGTCCATTGGGCCAAACTAACGAAAAGATGGGCTATTCCAATACTTCGGTAAGAACGGGGTTTCGCCGGTTGAGCGCCAAGGCTTCGGCCAGGAGTTCCTCGAGCACCGCTAAGTCAATGTCAGACAGCTTATTAATGTACAGGCAGCCGGCGCCCATTTGGTAGGTGCCCAGCCGCGACAGCCAGGGCAAAAAGGGCTCTTCGCCCCCGCCCAAGCTGAGGTACAGGCTGAGGGCCTTAGCCCGCGGAGCGAAGCCGAGTCCGAACCACGAGCCCTTGCGGCCTGTGGGGTAGTGGTAGTTGAACCGCCCGTACCCCACAATGCCGCTCCACAAGATGGGTTCGTAGCCCGTCACCTTGCGCATCAGCCCGTCGAGAACCAGGCTGTCGGCCCGCATTTGGGGCTTGGACAGGGCGCGGAGGTAGTCGTCGACCGACGCGGCGGTGGGCTGGGTTTTGTTTTCCTTGGCCATCTTACTGAATCATTCCCGCGGCGACGGTGGATCCGCGGACCGGGTCCACCAAAATGAATCCGCCCATCGTGCGCTGCTGGGCGTAGGATTCGGTCGTGGGAGCCTGCGCGCAGCGAACGACCACCTCGGCGATTTGGTTGGCTTCAAGCGTTCCGTCGCCCGATTCGTAGGCAAGGGTTTCAAGGTTCAGCACGCGCGGTACTTCGGCAATCAGGGCCTGGCCCTGGCCCCCTGGGGCGCGGAACTCGTAGCGCAGCCCCGGGCGGTGTCCCTTGGCGTCGAGCCAGCACAGCTTGGCCGTTACGACGGCTTCGCGTCGCGGAGGGGCGCCGGCCGAAAGCACGCTTCCGCGGGCCACGTTGACGTCGCGGTCCAGCGTCAGCACCACCGACTGGCCGTGAAAGGCCTCCTTGAGGGCCTGGTCGCCGAGGTAAATGCCGTCGACGGTAGCCTCGAGCTCTTCGGGCCAAACCGTGACGCGGTCGCCCACGGCGACGCGTCCGCCCGCCACCCGGCCCGCGTAGCCGCGAAAGTCGTGGTGCTCGGTGGTGCGGGGGCGAATGACGGTCTGCACCGGGAAGCGAAAGTCGCTCAGCGCCTCAGGAACCGCAGGCTCGAGCGTTTCAAGCAAAGCCAAAAGGGTGGGACCGCTGTACCACGGCATGCGCGCCGAGGGGTCCACCACGTTGTCGCCCACGAGGGCCGAGAGCGGAACAAAATGCACTTCAGGCAAGCCCGCGGCCTCGCGCACCGATTCAAAATCAGCGCACACGGCGCGGAACGCGGCCTCGGCGTAGTCCACCAAGTCCATTTTGTTGACGCAGACAACGACGGCCTTGAGGCCCAGGAGCCCGGCAATGAAGCTGTGGCGGCGGGTTTGCTCGACCACTCCGTGGCGGGCGTCGACCAAGATCAGGGCGGCGTCGGCGGTGGAGGCTCCAGTCACCATGTTGCGGGTGTACTGCACGTGGCCCGGGGTGTCGGCCAAAATGAAGTTGCGGCGGGGCGTCGCGAAGTAGCGGTAGGCCACGTCGATGGTGATGCCCTGCTCGCGCTCGTCCTTGAGCCCGTCGGTCAGGAGGCTGAGGTCGAGCTCGGAGCCGCGGCGCTTGCTGCTGGCGGCCACGGCGTCGAGTTGGTCCAGAAACACCGACTTGCTGTCGTACAGCAGGCGGCCGATGAGGGTGGACTTTCCGTCGTCGACGGAGCCCGCGGTGGTAAATCGCAACACGTTCATAATTAGAAGTATCCTTGTTTTTTACGCTCTTCCATTGAGGATTCGCTGCGCTTGTCGTCTTCGCGGTTGCCGCGCTCGGTCTGGCGGAGGGTTTCGACTTCGGCGATGATTTGGTCGAGGGTCGCGGCCTCGGACTCGATTCCGCCCGTGATCGTGATGTCGCCCAGGGTGCGAAAGCGGACCATTTTTTCGACCGGAACCTCCGTCGGCCGCAGCGTAATGAACTCCGATACCGGCAACCAGCTGTTGCTCCGCCACACGACTTGGCGGGGCGCGGCGAAGTAGAGCGACGGAAGCTCAATGCCCTCGCGGCGGATGTAGTGCCACACGTTCATCTCAGTCCAGTTGCTGATCGGGAACACCCTGAAGTGCTCGCCGGGCTGCTTGGCGCCGTTGAACAGGTTCCAGAGCTCGGGGCGCTGGTTTTTGGGGTCCCACTGGCCAAAGGCGTCGCGGTGGCTGAAGAAGCGCTCTTTGGCGCGGGCCTTTTCTTCGTCGCGGCGTCCGCCACCGATCAGGCAGTCGAGCCCCTCGCGCTCGACGGTTTCGAGCAGGGTAACCGACTGAATGCGGTTGCGGTTTCCGAGCGGACCCTGTTCTTCTTGCGCGGTTCCGCGGTCAATGGACTCCTGTACGCTGCCCACAATCAGTTGGGCGCCGAGCGACGCGACATAGCGGTCGCGGAACTCCATCGTCTCGGGGAAGTTGTGGCCGGTGTCGACGTGCACGAGGGCAAAGGGAATCCCGGCGGGCGCAAAAGCCTTGCGCGCCAGATGGCTGACGACGATGGAGTCTTTTCCGCCGCTGAAGAGGATGGCGGGGCGCTCAAACTGGGCGTAGGCCTCGCGGAGGACGTAAATGGCCTCGGCCTCGAGTTCGTCGAGAAAGCTGGGGTGCTGCATATTGGGCTAGGGACGGGCGTTAAACGTTTCGAACCACGCGAGGACCTGCGCGGTGCTTTGGGCGAGCGGAGCGGACCCGCTGGAGACGCGCAGTTCGGGCGCCACGGGCGCCTCGTAGGGCGAATTCACCCCCGTGAAGTCGGGAATCAGCCCGGCCTGCGCTTTGGCGTAGAGGCCTTTGACGTCGCGCTGGGCGCAAACCTCGAGCGGAGCGTCCACAAAGATTTCGGCAAAGCGCGGCGCGCCAACCACCGCCCGAGCCCGATCGCGGTCGCTTCGGTAGGGACTCACAAAGGCGGTCAGCACGACCAGTCCGGCGTCGGCCATGAGCTTGGCGACTTCGGCCACGCGCCGCAGGTTTTCGTGGCGGTCTTCGGCGCTGAACCCGAGGTCGCCGCAAAGGCCGTGGCGCACGTTGTCGCCGTCGAGCAGCACGGTCTTCACGCCGCGCTGGTGGAGCTCGGCGTCGAGCGCATTGGCCAAGGTGCTTTTGCCGCTGCCGCTGAGGCCGGTGAACCACAGGACGCATCCGCGCTGGCCCATGAGGCGGGCGCGGTCTTCGGGAGTTACGCTGAGCGCTTGAGCGACGACGTTGGGGGAATGAAGGGCCATTAGGTGAGTGAAATTAACCAACCGTAAACAAGCGCGAGGTACAGGACCGTGAGTCCGCCGCCTAAACGGGCAAAGTCGCGGGCGTCGTAGCCTCCGGGCCCCATCACCATGAGGTTGGTGGCGTAGCCGGCCGGAGTCAAAAAGGCCGCGCTCGCCCCAAAAGCCAGCGCCAGGTAGGCGGGGGTGGCGGGCAAAAATCCGCCCTGAACGGCCGCGAGACCCAACGGAAACATGAGGACCAACGCCGCCACGTTGGTGACGAAGTTGGTGAGCAGCGTGGTGAGCAGGAGCAGGCTGAGCAACCAAATGTGGGGGCTGCTTCCTTGAAGCCACGGAAGCAGCGCGTTCAGCGCGTGTTCGGCTGCGCCGCTGGACTGCAGGGCCCCCGACAGGGCCAGGGCCGACGTGAGCATGAGCAGGAGCTCGGGGTCAAGTCCGCGCCGCACGCCGCTCCAGGTCAGCCACTTGAGGGCCCCAAGCACCACGAGCCAAAGGCAGAGCGCCGCCAGCAGCGACAGGGTTCCCGCGGCGACGAGCCCGAGGACCAGCGCGAGGCTGCCCCAAGCGGTCCAAGACGCGGCGCGGCTTCCGGCGGGAGGGGCCTGGGTTTGGCTCAGGACGTACAGGAGTCGGGTTTCCTGGGCGCGCTCGCTGAAGCGCGGACCCGCCACCAAGATGAGCAGGTCGCCGCCTTGGAGGGCGATGTCGCCGATGCGTCCGCGCATGCGTTCGCCCTGGCGGTGCACGCCGATGATGGCGGCGTCCAGCCGCTGCCGAAACTGCGATTGCCGCACCGGGACCCCTTCGAGCGGGCTGCCCGGCGGAACCATGGCTTCGACCAGCGGCGCCTCGTGGGCCTGGGCCGTGACCTTGGCCTGGGGGAGCGCCAGGCCGGTGCGGCTGCGCAGGAGTTCGTCGACCTGTTCGAGTTCGCCGGCAAAAAACAGGCGGTCGCCTTCGTGCAGCATTTCTCCGGGCGCCACCGGCGCGATCAGTTGGGCGCCCCGCTGGATTTCGACCAGGTACAGCCCCAGGAGTTGGCGAAACCCTGCGCGCTCCACGCTTTGCCCGACCTCGGGGGCTCCGGGGCGGAGTCGGGTTTCGACGGTGTAGGGCCGAGCGGACTCGCGGGCTGCCGACGCCAGCGCCCGGTCCGCAAACATGCGGCGCCCGGCCCAGGTGAGGTACAGTCCGCCCAAAGAGAGCACGGCGAGTCCCGGAATCAGGTAGTCCCAGCTGCCCAATTCGGGCGTGCCCGAGGCGCGGATCAAGCCGTTGAGCACCAGGTTGGTGGAGGTGCCGATGACCGTGACCACTCCGCCCAAGGTGGCGGCAAACGCCATGGGCATGAGGACCACCGCCGGCGAAAGGCCCTGACGCGGGGCCCAGCGGCGCAACGGCGCCATCAGCAGGGCCACCACCGCCGTGTTATTCATGAACGTCGATATCAGGCCGGTCCCCCAGATCAGCGCGAGCCGCGAACCAAAAGAGCCCGATCGGGGCATCAGCGACTCGAGCCGAAACCGCGATTCGATCGCCGTGGCCGCGATCAGCAGAACCCAGAGCACCAGCAGGCTCGGATTGACCGCCGCCGCCAACCATTCCTCGGGGCGAAGCTGCCCCAAAACCAGCAGCACCGCCGCGCCGCCGACAAACGCCCACGACGCGCGGAGTCGGAGCAGCAGCGACGCCACTACCGCCACGTACACCCCGCCGACGATCCATGCATTCATACTGCAAAGATACAAAATTCCGATAAAATTAGTGGGAGTTTAGGAGGGGGCGGAGGTTCGCGTGCGTGCCCCGCGATCCGTTCGCTATTTTAGCCGCATGCAACGATTTAAACTTCCCGCGCTGTTTGCCGTCGCCTTTGGCCTGGTGTACTCCTTCATCTTCGACTCCAAGCTCGATATGGGCGGAGACAACGCGGGCTACTACATCCTGGGGCAGGCGCTGCTGCAGGGCGAGGGCTACACCAACATCCACATTCCGGGTACGCCGCCGGCGAGCCATTTTCCGCCCGGATACCCCGCGCTGCTGGCAGTGGCCATGCTGCTGGGCAAGAGTTTCACGTGGTTAAAACTGGTAAACGGAATCCTTTTTGGGGCCGCCCTCTGGTGGCTGCGCGGCATCGCCGAGAAGGCCACGGGTTCGCCGTCGCTGGCCTGGGTTGCCGTGATTTTGGTTGGCCTCAACAGCCACCTCCTGCGCTCGAGCACCATCATGATGAGCGAAATTCCCTACACCGCGGCGTCGATGCTGGCCCTGTGGACCTTGCTTCGCTGGGATCCCGAGGCCAAACCCTTCTACCGGTCCTACGACTTTTGGCTCGTGGTCGTGCTGGCCTCGGCCGCCTTCTACCTCCGCACCGCCGGCATTGCGCTCGGGGCGGGAATCGGGCTCTACCTTTTGGCGGAGCGCCGCTGGGCGGCCGCCTTCAGTTTTGGCGGGGCCTTTTTTGCGCTGTATGCGCCCTGGGTGCTGCGCGGGAGGTCGGTTGACGCCGGCTCCGCCTACGTGGACCAGCTGCTTTCGGTGAACCCCTACCGCCCTGAGGAGGGGCAAATTGACCTGGGCGGACTCGGCGAGCGCATCGCCGAAAACGCCGCGCGCTACCTCGGCCAGGAATTGCCCAACAGCATGATTCCGTCCCTCGCGGTCGACTACAACCCCGAAGCGCCGGTTACCCAAACTTTTTGGGGCTTGGTGCTGCTCGCCTTGATCGCCTACGGCATCTACCGCCTGCCCAAGCTGCGCTGGCTGATCGCGGGCTATGTGCTCGCTTCGTTTGCGATTTTCATGGTGTGGCCCAGCGTGTGGTACGGCGTGCGCTTCATCCAGCCGCTCGTTCCGGTGCTGGTACTTTCGGCACTGTACGGAGCCTGGGAGCTGCTGCGCCGCGTCGTGCCCTCCTGGAATCCGTGGTGGTTTGCCGGCCTGGCGCTCTTGCTGCTGGCGCCGGTCCGCGCCCTGAACGAGGAAGCCAAGCTGGACTACCCGATGCCGTACCAGAACTACTTCAGGCTGGGCGAATTCGCGCGCGCCAACACGCCCGCCGACGCCCAGTTTGCCACGACCAAACCGGCCTTGTGGTACCTGTTTGCCGAGCGCAAGGCCACCCGAATTCCGTCGGAGGCCGACCCCGCTTTGTTCGTCAAAAAGCTCAAGGACGAGGGCCTGACCCACGTGGTCGTGGACCAGCTGGGCTACGGCTCGGTGGGCCGCTACTTCGTGCCGGCCTACCAGGCCTTCCCGGAGCGCTTTGAACTCGTGGCGCAGCTGCCGAATCCCGACACCTACATTTTTAAAGTCAAGTAAGCCAAAGGGCTGCTTAGAGCACGCTCCAGCGGAGGCTTCCCGACTCGGTCCGCACGAGGTAGGTGCCGGCGGGGAGTTCCGGGAGGTTGAGGGCCTCGCCCTGCGCCGCGCCCGTCCAGAGCACGCGTCCGCTGAGGTCCACGACCTGCACGCCTCCGGTCGCCCCCACGAGCACTGCGCCGTGCTGCGAGGGATTCGGCTGCACCCAAGCCCGCGGGGCGGCCAACTCGTCTTCGCCCAGCGTGGTGCTGAGCTGCACGTCGTCGAGGTAGAGGTTGTTTCCGCCGCCCGAGGCCAGCGCGAACTTAAGCATGAGGGTGCCGGCGTTGGTGAGGCCCAGCGCGCCCAGGTTGACGCTCGTGTACTTCCAGTCGGCGGCCACCGGCACGTAGGGGGTGGTCACCACGGCGCTCGTTCCGAGCTGGAAGGCCGGAATGATGCGCACCAGCTGCCACGTCGCCCCGCAGTCGGTGCTCACCGACACCTTGAGCATGTCGTTGTTGTTGGACGCCCTGCGGGCAAACGCATGGGCAAAGCGCAGATTCAGGGTGCCCGTGTTGGGGTAGGCGATGGGCCCGCCGATCAGGGCGCTGACCTCTCCGCCCGCACCCAGCTTGAAGTTTTGAAACACGTAGCTCGCACTGCCTTGCTTCGCGGCGGCCGTGGTTCGGCGCCAGTAGCTGCTGTCGGCGAAGCTCAGCGTCGTCCATGCGGCGTTGGGCAGCTCGTCTTCCATCGTCGCGATGAACCACGGACTGTAGGTCGTGCCCGCAGCGGGGCGCACGGTGACCGCCAGGGGCTTGCTCATCGTATTCGACCCGTTGCTGGCCTGAATCGTAAGGGTTACCGTGTAGCGCCCGGGGTTGAGCATCGGCAGCGACGGATTCGGCGTGGTCACGTGGTGCACGACCTGGTTGGTCGCGGTCAGCACGTTCCAGTGGTAAATGGGCGTGCCGAGGTACTGCGACCGGTCGACAAACGTCAGCGATTCTCCGGAGCAGAGCAGGGGATCGGCGATCTCAAACTGGGCCACCGGGCTGCAGTTCAGCGTGCCCGTGAGGCCCGTGGCCAGCAAGTTGGCGGGCGTCGCGAGGTTGCCGCGCAAGTTCAGCGCCGTCAGCACGGCCTTGGCCCGCGCCTTTTGGTCGAGCGTGAAGGTGTTCATGCACGCGTCGTCGGTGTAGTCCATGTAGTTCTCGATCATGTCCAGCTGGTCGGGCACGTCGACGCTGCAGGTATTTTGGCTCGGATTGCAGCCTGAGCTGGACGAGGCGACCGGCGGCGTGTCGGCGCACTGGTCGCCAAAACTGCATCCGCCCTGAAACGTGTGGTAGAGGTTGAGGTAGTGGCCGACCTCGTGCGTGAGCGTGCGGTTGCGGGTGCCGGCGGCAGTGCCCACGTTGCCGAGTCGGTCGTGGCGGATCACAATGCCGTCTTGGGCCGCCGGAATGCCGTTGTACGGAAACGCCGAATAGCCCAAAACCAGGGTGCCTGCCGGCGTGCCTGCGAGCTCGATGTTGCGGACCACCCAAATGTTGAGGTACTTGGTGTTGGGCCAGCCAATCTCGGTCTTGATGCTGTTGCCCGCCGCGAGGGTGCTGCGGCTCCACTTGCGGTTAATTCCGCTCGTGCACTCGCCGTTGGGCCCCACTTTGGCGAGCACAAACTCGACCTCCATGTCGGCGGCAACGCTCTTGAACGGCGCGCGCAGGTTGGCCGTGTCGGGGTTGAGTCGGCGCATGTCCTGGTTCAAAATCGCCAGTGCGGACTGGATCTGCGCGTCGGTGATGTTGTCGCCCTGGTCGTAGTACATCACGTGAAACACCACCGGGATTTGGTGCACCACCGATTCGGTGCCCTGCGCGCGGCCCTGTTCGGCGATCAGGCGCTGTATCTGGGCCTCGGTTTCGGCGCGGAGCGCTGCGCGCGCCGGATCACCCGCAACGTGCTGGGCGTAGTACTCGTCGGTCGCACAGCGCTGAACGCTTTGGCCTTGAGCGGCTAAGCTGAAAAATAATGCGGCAAAAAACAGGGCAAAAGGGCGCATAAAACCTGGGTTTGAGGGCAAAAATTGAAGATCGTGAAGGTACGCACGCAAGTTCTGCGCCGAAAATCTTTGTGCTTCAAAGTATTCTCCGTATCTTCGCAGCCCCAAAAAAGTATAGCATCGTGGATTCGCTCAGCTACAAAACGATATCAGCCACCAAGGCCACCGCAGGTAAGACGTGGGTCGTGGTTGACGCCAAGGGCCAGACCCTCGGCCGCCTGGCTTCAAATGTTGCCTTCCGCCTTCGCGGTAAGCACAAGCCCAACTACACGCCGCACGTGGACTGCGGTGACAACGTCATCATCATCAACGCCGCTGAGGTGGTGCTGTCGGGCACCAAGATGCACCAAAAGCAGTACATCCGCTACACCGGCTACCCCGGCGGTCAGCGCTTCAGCACGCCAGCCGAAGAGCTTGCCAAGCACCCGACCCGCATCGTGGAGAAGGCCGTTCGCGGTATGCTTCCCAAGACGCGCCTCGGTTCGGAACTGTTCCGCAACCTTCACGTGTACGCTGGTGCCGAGCACGGCCACGAGGCGCAACAGCCGGTAACTATTTAATCGTACAATAAGATGTCTACGACCCACGCAATCGGACGCCGCAAGACCTCAGTCGCTCGCGTTTACGTGAAGCCCGGCAAAGGCGCCATTACCATCAATCAGCGCGAGCTGACGAACTACTTCTCAACGGGCACCCTGCAGTACAAGGTTCGCCAGCCCCTGTCGATGACCGACAACCTCACCAATTTTGACGTAACCGTCAACGTAGAAGGCGGTGGCATCACCGGCCAAGCAGAAGCAATTCGCCTCGGCCTGTCGCGCGCCCTCTGCGAGATTAATCCGGAATTCCGCGCTACTCTGAAGCCGGAAGGACTGATGACCCGCGACCCGCGCATGGTTGAACGCAAGAAGTTCGGCCAGAAAAAAGCGCGCAAGCGTTTCCAATTCTCGAAGCGTTAATCGCGCACCGAGTATTGGGTTTAGTATCCAAACGGTCAAGATCGCTCTGGCGCTACTTGGCCGTTGCCTTTTTAGCGAACGTAAACCCCCAAGAACCCCATGGCCCATACGCCTGAAATTCAGCAGCTCCTCGACGCAGGAGTTCACTTTGGTCACCTGACCCGCAAGTGGAACCCCAACATGGCTCCGTACATCTTCATGGAGCGCAACGGAATCCACATCATTGACCTGCAAAAGACGCAGAAGAAATTGGCCACGGCTTCTGAAGCCATGGGCAAGATCGCCGGCAGCGGACGCAAGATCCTGTTCGTTGCGACCAAGAAGCAGGCGAAAGAAATCGTGGCCGACACCGCCAAGGCCCTCAACATGCCCTACATCGTGGAGCGCTGGCCCGGAGGCATGCTCACGAACTTCGTGACCATCCGCAAGGCCATCAAGAAAATGTCGAACATCGACAAGATGAAGACCGACGGCACGTTTGAAACGCTTTCGAAGCGCGAGCGCCTTCAGGTGGACCGCCTTCGCGCCAAGCTCGAGAAGAACTTGGGTTCGATTGCCGACATGAGCCGCCTTCCGGCCGCCCTCTTTGTGGTGGACGTCATGCGCGAGCACATTGCCGTTGAAGAAGCACGCAACCTTGGCATCCCCGTGTTCGCCATGGTCGACACCAACAGCAATCCGCACTTGGTCGACTACGTGATCCCGGCCAACGACGACGCGACGAAGTCCATTGCCCTGATCATGGAGTCGGTTTCGGCTTCGATCAAGGACGCTCTGAGCCAGCGCAAGACCGAGAAAGACAAGCCCGGGAGCGAGAAGCTGAGCAAAGCTGCCGCCAAAGTAGCCGCGGAATAAGTTTAACGCCGGGGCAACAGCCCCGGTTTTTCTTTGTACTAAACCGACAATACCCCTTATCATGAGCATTACTGCTGCCGATGTAAACAAACTGCGCCAAATGACCGGCGCCGGGATGATGGACTGCAAGAAGGCCCTCACCGAAGCCAACGGAGATTTTGAAGCGGCCATCGACGTGCTGCGCAAGCAAGGCCAAAAGGTTGCCGCCAAGCGCGCCGACCGCGACGCCACCGAAGGCGCCGTCATCGCGATGACCAACGCCGAGAACACCCGCGGCGTCATCGTTTCGCTGAACTGCGAGACCGACTTCGTGGCCAAGAACGAAGGCTACGTAGAGATGGCCAAGAAAATGGCCTCTATTGCGCTGGCGGGATTCCCCAGCACGAAAGAGGAGCTGCTGGCCCTGACCTACGAAGGTTCGTTGACGGTTGCCGACAAGCTTACCGAGCAAACCGGCGTAATCGGCGAAAAGATTGAGATCGCGTACTACGAAACCCTGGAGGGTGGCGTCGTTTCAGGCTACATCCACGCCGGCAACAAGCTGGCTACGCTGGCTGCCTTGAGCGCCGGCGTCGCAGAGACCGCCAAAGACGTAGCGATGCAAGCGGCCGCCATGAACCCCGTAGGCCTCGACCGCACTTCAGTGGCGTCTGACGTCATCGAGCGCGAGCTGGAGATTGCCCGCGACCAGGTCCGCCAAGAGGGCAAGCCCGAAGACATGATCGAGAAGATCGCTCAGGGCAAGCTCGGCAAATTCTACAAGGAGAACACCTTGGTGGAGCAAGACTTCATCAAAGACAACAAGCAGAGCGTCGCTCAGTACGTGGCTTCGGCCGCGGCAGGCGCCACGGTTACCGGCTTCCGCCGCGTGGGCTTGGGCGTTTAATTCCCCCTGTTTTTACGGAATCAAAGGCCGCCCTCGGGCGGCCTTTGTGCTATCTTCGCATCTTAATGAAGTACCGCCGAATCCTCCTCAAGCTCAGCGGCGAGGCGCTGATGGGCAGCAAGCCCTACGGAATTGATTCCGAGACCCTTACCACCTACGCACGCGAAATCAAAACCGTGGTCGACGCCGGAGCCCAAGTGGGTGTGGTGATCGGCGGCGGCAACATCTTTCGCGGACTGCAGGGCGCGGGCGACGGCATGGACCGCGTGCAGGCCGACCACATGGGCATGCTGGCCACGGTGATCAACGGCCTCGCGCTTCAGTCGGCCCTCGAGCGCGCGGGCGTGCAAACCCGCTTGCAGTCGGCCATCGAAATGGACAAAATCTGCGAGCCCTTCATTCGCCGCCGCGCCGTGCGCCACCTTGAAAAGGGCCGCGTCGTGATTTTTTCGGGCGGAACCGGCAATCCCTACTTCACTACCGACACCGGCGCCACGCTCCGGGCCATTGAAATCCAGGCCGAGGTCATCCTCAAGGGCACCCGGGTGGACGGAATCTACACGGCCGACCCCGAGAAGGACGCCTCCGCCACCCGTTTTGAAACCATCAGCTTCACCGAGGTGTACGAGCGCGGACTCAACGTGATGGACCTGACCGCGTTTACCTTGAGCCAAGAAAACGACTTGCCCATCGTCGTGTTTGACATGAACAAACCCGGCAACCTCATGCGGGTGGTGAACGGCGACAACGTCGGAACCCTCGTTTCCTAGCCATGCTTCAAGCGATTTAACCATGGAAGAAGAACTCAGTTTTTTGATCGAGTCGTTGACCGACGACATGAATAAGGCGATGGCTCACCTCGACAAGGCGCTGCTGAAAATCCGCGCGGGCCGTGCCAACCCGACCATGCTCGAAGGCATTCACATCGAGTACTACGGCAGCCAAGTAAAGCTGCAGCAGGTGAGCAACATTTCGACGCCCGACGCGCGCACGCTGTTCGTGCAGCCGTTTGAAAAGAACCTCATTCAGGAGATTGAAAAGGCCATCATGTACGCCAACCTCGGTTTTAACCCGATGAACAACGGCGACGCGGTGATCATCAACATTCCGCCCTTGACCGAGGAACGCCGCAAAGAGCTCGTGCGCATGGCGCGTGCCGAAGGCGAAGAAGCCAAAGTCGCCATTCGCAGCGTGCGCCGCGAGGGCATGGACGAGGCCAAGCGCATGGAAAAGGACGGCCTCAGCGAAGACCAGCGCAAGGACCTCGAAAACCAGATTCAGGCCATGGTCGACAAGCACATCGCCCTAATCGACCAGCGCGTGACCGAAAAAGAGGGAGATATCCTCAAGCTCTAAGTACCTTAGCCCCAATGGGTAAGAGCATACAAGAAGAAATTCAGCAGCGCAACTGGCACAACGACCAGCAGGTGGCCGTGATCAACATTTTGTTCACCTACCACTGGGTTAAAGGTCGAATCAGCGACGCTCTGGCGCCCTACAAGATCACGATGCAGCAGTACAACGTGCTGCGCATCCTGCGTGGGGCCCACCCCGAGGGACTGGCTATTGGTGTGATCCGCGAGCGCCTGCTCGACAAAACGAGCGACGTGTCGCGCTTGGTGGACCGCCTGGTCAAGTTGGGCTACGTCGAGCGCAAGGGCAGCAAAGACGACCGCCGGGTCACGCGCATCTTCTTGACGCTGCGCGGGCTCGAGCTGCTCGGTCAGATTCGTTCGGTGGACAAGTTTACCAAAGAAGAGCTGCCCAAGCGGCTTACGGCCGAAGAGGCTCAGCTGTTGAGCGCCTTGCTCGACAAGGTGCGCACGTGATGAATCAGCGCGGTCGTTGAGGCGTCGTGGGCGCCGACCGGACCGTCGCCTTCGAGTTCAGGCAGCACCACATTGGCCATTTCCTTGCCGAGTTCGACGCCCCACTGGTCGTAGCTGAACACGTTCCACACGACGCCCTGGGCGAAGACCTTGTGCTCGTACAGGGCAATGAGGGCGCCGAGGGCCTCGGGCGTCAGGGCGTCAAAAAGCAGCGTGGACGTCGGGCGGTTGCCTTCAAACACGCGGTAGGGGCTGTTGGCCTCGGGGCGGCCCATCATGAGGGCCTCGGTCTGTGCCAAAAAGTTACTCAGGAGCTTGGCGTGGTGGGCGTGCAGCGGGTGCTGCGGAACCACCGAAGCAATGAAGTCGCTCGGAATCAGTTCGGTTCCCTGGTGGATGAGCTGGTAGAAGGCGTGCTGGCCGTTGGTTCCGGGCTCGCCCCACACGACCGGTCCGGTGGCGTAGGTCACGCGCTGGCCGCTGCGGTCGAGGTACTTTCCGTTGGATTCCATGTCCATTTGCTGCAAAAACGCGGCAAAGCGGTGCAGGTACTGGTCGTAGGGCAGCACGGCGTGGGTGGCGGCGCCCAAAAAGTTGCGGTACCAAATGCCCAAGGCGGCCATGAGCCACGGGATGTTGTGGCGGAACGGAGCCTCGGCGGCGTGGCGGTCGATGCGCTCGGCGCCGGCCAAGAAGGCGCGGAACCCGTCCGCCCCGACGGCGATGGCCAAAGGAAGGCCGATGCTGCTCCACACGCTGTAGCGGCCGCCGACCCAATCCCAGAATCCGAAGGTGCGTTTGGCGCTGATCCCGAAGGCCTCGACCTTGGCGAGGTTGGTGCTCAGGGCCGCAAAGTGGTCAGCCACTACCGACGGGTCGCCCAGGTGCTGCACGAGCCAGGTGCGCGCGGCGTCAGCGTTGGCCATGGTTTCTTGGGTGGTGAAGGTCTTGGAGGCCACCAAAAACAGGGTGCGCGCGGGGTCGACGAGCTGAAGGGTTTCGTGCAGGTCAGCTCCGTCGACGTTGGCGACGAAGTGCAGCTGAATGCCTCGGTGGGCGAAGGGTTTGAGGGCCTCGACGGCCATGCGGGGGCCGAGGTCGCTGCCGCCGATGCCGATGTTGACGACGTGCTTGAATTTTTCGCCCGAGGCCGAGCGGACGTCGCCGTTGCGGACGGCTTCTGCAAATTCGAGCATGCGCTCGCGTTCGCGGGCAATCAGGGGGCGCACGTCGTGGCCGTCGACGGGTAGGGCTTCGGCCGAGGAGGAGCGGAGCGCGGTGTGGAGCACCGCGCGGCCTTCGGTTTCGTTGATGGCGGATCCGCCAAGCTGGGCGCGGAATCCGTCGGCCACCCCGCATTCCTCGAAGAGCTGGGCCAGGAGGTCGAGGGTGGTTTCGTCGACGCGGTGCTTGGCGTAGTCAAAGAGGAGCAGGTCGTCGAGGCGCACGTGCATGCGCTCAAACCGGGCGGGGTCGGCGGCAAAGAGGTCGCGCAGGTGGCGGTCGGCGGTGGCGGCGGCGTGGGCTTCGAGGGCCTTCCAGGCCTTGGTTTGGGTCGGATTGACGCGGGGCAGCATGGGCGGCACAGTATGGGAATTAAGCAAGCCCCAAAGGTACCATGCCGTACCTTTGCATTCCTATGGAAATTCAGCGCGTACCCGTATCCGTTTATGCCGAAATGACGCCGAACCCCGGGGTGATGAAGTTCGTGGCCAACAAGCGCCTGATCGACGTCGACCACGTGGAGTTCGCCAACATTGAAGAGGCGCAAATCAGCCCGCTCGCGGCGGCGCTGTTTAATTTTCCGTTCGTCAAGAACGTGTTCATTTCAACCAACTTTTTGGCGGTAGAGAAGTACAACGTGGTCGAGTGGGACGCCGTGACCCAGGAACTGCGCCAGTTCATCCTGGCCCACATCCAAGACGGGAAGCCGGTGCTGACGGCGGTTCCGCCGCAGAAAAAGTCCGACGCGGCCGACGCCCCCGCCGAAGTCCCCGCCTATGCCGAAGACGGAATTGAGGCCCGCATCGTCGAAATCCTCGAGGAGTACGTCAAGCCCGCGGTGGCCCAAGACGGCGGCAACATTGTGTTTGCCGGCTACGAAAACAAAATTGTCAAGGTGCAGCTCCAGGGCGCCTGCGCGGGCTGCCCGTCGAGCACGCTAACGCTGCAGCAGGGCATCAAGAACATTTTGCAGCGCATGCTGCCTACGCTCGTCGACGACGTCGTTCCGGCGTAAATTCGGGCATGGAAGCCTTGATTTTGCCCGTCCGCGGGCTGCGTCCCCAGATTCCCGAGTCGACGTTCTTGGCGCCCAACTGCACGGTGGTGGGCGACGTCACGATGGGCGAGGGCTGCTCGATTTGGTTCAACGCGGTGGTGCGCGGAGACGTCAACTTCATCCGCATCGGCAACGAGGTCAACATCCAAGACGGGGCCGTCATTCACGGCACCTACCAAAAGCACGGCACCACCATCGGCAACCAGGTCAGCATCGGCCACGGCGCCACCGTGCACGGCTGCACCCTGCACGACCGGGTCCTGGTCGGAATGGGTGCGATTGTCATGGACCGCTGCGTAGTCGAGTCGGGCAGCATCGTGGCCGCCGGAGCGGTCCTCACCGAAGGCACCCACGTTCCCGCGGGCTCGGTGTTTGCGGGAGTTCCGGCCAAGAAGGTCAAAGACATCACTCCCGAGCTCATGGCCGGCGAGGTCGAGCGCATCGCCAAAAACTACGGAATCTACGCTTCGTGGCTGCGGCCCGACGCCGACGCTTCGGCGCGTTAAGTACTTCAAACGATTATGGAATACCTACTTTACTACCTCCTCCTCAACCTGTACGGATCGGCGATCACGTGGCGCTTTTTTGCGGCGGCCGGAATTCCCACCTGGAAAGCCTTCGTACCCGGGTACCGCACCTACGTGTGGACCCAAGTGGCCGACCGCCCCTGGTGGTGGACGATTTTGGCCTACATCCCGGTGGTGGACAACGCCATGGCGCTGATTTTGGCCTACGAAACGCTTCACATGTTTGGCTTCCGCCAAAACAAGCACATCTTTTGGACGGCGGCCACGGGCGGACTCTACCTCGGCTACCTGAACTACACGGCCAAGCTCGAGCGCGGAACCCGCAGCAACGACGAGATTCGCCGCCGCATGCCGCTCTGGGTCAACCACGTCCTTTGGGCGGTGGTCGCCGCCGGAACCATCCGCATGATGACGTTTGAAGCGTTCAACATCCCCACGTCGTCGATGGAAAAGTCGCTCATGGTCGGTGACTACTTGGTGGTCAGCAAGGTGGCCTACGGACTGCGCATGCCCAATACCCCGTTGAGTATTCCGCTGATGCACAACGTGATTCCCTTTGCCAACGTGCCGAGCTACCTGACGTGGATTCAGCTGCCCTACCTGCGCCTTCCGGGCCTTGCGAGCGTGGAGCGCGGAGACGCCGTCGTGTTCAACTTTCCCCAAGATCCGGGCCGCCCCGCCGACAAGAAGGACCACTACGTGAAGCGCTGCATGGGGGTTCCGGGCGACACGATCGAGGTGCGCCACGGCCAAGTCTACGTGGACGGGCGGGCGGTCGAATTCCCCGAGCGGAGCAACGCGCAGTTCAGCTACTACGTCCGCACGCTGCCCGGCCAAGGGTTCAGCGCGCGCCAGCTCAAGAAGGACTTCGACATCAACTACGTGACCAATATGACGGTCAACAACCAAAACGTCAGCGACGTCTTGCAGATTACCGAGACCGAGTACGTGGTGACCATTCCCAACGAGTCGCTCGCCGCCTTCGCCCAGATGCCCAACCTCGACACGATGTTTGTGATGGACGCGCTGGCGGGCGATTCCGCCTTCGTGCCGGGCACGCCCGAAGCCCTGAAGTGGTACTACGCCAATTTCGTCGGCGGCGCGCCCATGTTCCCCAACCCCATGGGAGGGCACAGCGACACGGTAGTATACGCTTGGACGCGGGACAATTACGGTCCGCTTTGGATCCCCTCGTTTGGCAGCACCGTCGAACTGAACTACGGCACCTACCTCAAGTACGGCCACGCCATCAACGCCTACGAAGGTCGCGAGCTCGTTCGGGAGCAGGGCCCTGAGGGCGAACGCTACCTGCTCGACGGCAAACCGGCCACGAGCTACACGTTTGCCATGGACTACTACTGGATGATGGGCGACAACCGCCACA
>JBEGTJ010000017.1:0-32775 GCA_041179465.1 Bacteroidota bacterium
ATCGCCAAGCCCCGCGCCATCACCGCCGTGGCGGGAGCGCACCTCGAGACCTTCTTGAGTGCCGAGATGAAGACGGGCGCCTACCGCGTGGTTTCAGGAAGCGTGCTCACGGGAGCCAACGTCGGCAAAGCCGGCTACCTGGGCTACTACGCGAGCCAGATCACGGTACTCCCCGAAGGACAAGGCACCGACTTCTTCGGTTGGGTGATCCCCAGCTTTGGCAAGTGGTCGATCAGCCGCACGCTGTTCAGTTGGCTGACCCCTTCAAAGAAGTACGACCTCAACACCAAGCAGCACGGCGAAGACCGCGCGTTTGTCGTGACCGGCGTCTACGATAAAGTGTTTCCACTGGACATTTTGCCCATGCCGCTGATCAAGGCAATGTGGGCCAAAGACCTTGAGAAAATGGAGCAGCTCGGCGCCTACGAAGTAGTGCCCGAAGACTTTGCCCTCTGCGAGGTGGTGTGCCCCTCAAAGCAGGAGCTTCAAAAGCTAGCTGAAGAAGCGATCGATCTACTCTACACCGAGATGAATTAATCCACGAGCCATGAAACTGTTCCAAAATTTATTTGACGCCACCCGCCCTGCGGTGACGACGGGCAAGCTGAAGGGCTTGTACCCGCTGCACAATGCCTTGGAGACGATGTTCTTCGTTCCGAACCACAACGCCCACAGCGGCGCCCACGTTCGCGACGCCATCGACATGAAGCGCACGATGATCACGGTAATATTTGCTTTGGTTCCGGCGCTGATTTTTGGTTTATTCAACGCCGGATACCAGCATCATTTGGCGATCGGACAAATTGAATCCGGTTGGGCCAACTTCTGGAGTTTGGAGAACGCGCTGTACGGTGCGATGAAAGTGATTCCCATGATCGCGGTGACCTACATCGCCGGTCTGGCCATTGAGATTTACTTCGCGTACCGCAACAAGCATGCGGTGAACGAAGGGTTCTTAGTATCGGGAATCTTGATTCCGCTCATCATGCCCGTCGACATTCCCTTGTGGATGGTTGCCATTTCGACCGCCTTTGCGGTGCTCATTGGTAAAGAAGTGTTCGGCGGAACCGGTATGAATATTCTCAACCCCGCGTTGACGGCGCGAGCCTTCGCCTTCTTTGCCTACCCCACGTACATGTCGGGCGATAAAGTATGGGCTGGACTCAGCAATGTGGACGGTGTTTCATCGGCCACGGCCCTCGGCCAATATGCCACAACAGGTACCACGGATTACAGTGCGTGGGATGCGTTCCTCGGAATTATTCCCGGATCTATTGGCGAAACGAGTACCGTCGCCATCCTAATCGGTGCGGTCTACTTGATTTCGACCGGAGTTGGATCATGGAAAATTATGTTCTCTGCGGTTCTTGGAGCGCTCGCCATGGGCTTAGTTTTCAATGGTGTTGCGGACCTAATGATTAGCCCGGAACAGCAATCCTATTTGTCGGTTCCGTTTTACTACCACCTCGTGTTTGGGGGATTCGCATTCGGCGCCGTATTCATGGCCACTGATCCTGTTTCTGCTGCTCATACCGAGCGGGGTAAATGGATCTACGGGTTCTTGGTTGGCGTCTTCTCGATTATGATTCGCGTATTTAATCCTGCCTACCCTGAAGGTGTGATGCTTGCCATTCTGTTGATGAACGTAATGGCTCCGCTTATCGATCACTACGTAGTGAACGCGAACATTCAAAAACGCCTCAAGCGCGCACAAACGGTTCAAGCCTAATTATCATGAACGTAAACAGCAATTCATACACGTACGCGTTTGCCATCGGTTTGGTGGTGGTAGTAGCGGCAGCGCTCGCCATCGCGGCGACGGGTCTTAAGCCCGCCCAAGATGCAAACATTGAGCTCGAGAAGAAGGCGAATATCCTTTCTTCAATTGGCCTGCAAGGTGAAGACCCCGCCTCCCTGTATGGCGAAGTAATCAAGGAGCAACTTGTACTCAAAAATGGTCAAGTGGTTGCGGGCAAGCAGCCGGGAACCATTGACCTCGCTGCGGCCATTGCGCTGCCCGAAGCCGATCGGGAAGTGCCCCTTTATGTAGCTGAGCACAACGGCCAAACCTACTACATTATTCCGGTGCGCGGCAAAGGCCTGTGGGGTCCGATTTGGGGCTACATCAGCCTTCAAGCTGACGGAAAAACGGTGTACGGAGCCAAGTTTGACCACAAATCCGAAACCCCAGGTCTGGGTGCCGAAATAGCCACTCCCATGTTTACCGACCAGTTTCCAAATAAAGTGGTTTTCAGCGATTCCTACACCGGCATTGAGGTCCGCAAGGGCGACGCCAGCGGAAATCAGCAGGTCGACGGTATTTCAGGCGGAACCATCACCTCGGTCGGCGTTCAAGCCATGCTGGAGAACTGCCTAAAGCCGTACCAAGCGTACCTCGCTGCCCGCAACACGCCGGCACCCGCAGCGACTACCGACACGTTAACCGTAGCAGCACTATGAGCACTGAAGTAAAACCCCAAGAAAAAGAGGGCCTGTTCTCCAAGAAGAACCGCAAGCTCCTCATTGATCCGTTCAACGAAAGCAACCCCATTACGGTTCAGGTCTTGGGTATTTGTTCGGCGCTAGCGATCACCGTTAAGATGAAGCCTGCCCTGGTTATGGGCTTGAGCGTTATGGTGGTTACGGCCTTTTCAAATCTCATTACCTCGCTGATTCGCAACTACATCCCTAACCGGATTCGCATCATCGTTCAGTTGGTGGTCGTTGCCGCGTTGGTAATTATTGTGGACCAAATCCTTAAGGCTTACGTGTACGACGTGAGCAAGCAACTGTCGGTGTTTGTGGGATTGATCATCACCAACTGCATCATCATGGGCCGAATTGAGGCGTTTTCTCTGGGTAACCCTCCATGGAAGTCCTTCCTCGACGGCATCGGCAACGGCGCCGGATACGGGGCTATCCTGATTGTGGTTGCGTTTTTTCGTGAGCTTTTAGGCAGCGGAACCCTTTTTGACGTACCCATCCTCGAGCCTTTGGGCGTTTATGAGCTAGGGTATAAAAACAACGGTATGATGCTGTTGCCTCCCATGGCGTTGATTATGTTGGCGCTCGTTATTTGGGCCCAGCGTTCGCGTACCAAGTCATTGATTGAAAAAGAATAACTGCCATGCAAGAGTTGATTTCTCTCTTTTTTAAGAGCGTGTTTATTGAGAACATGATCTTTGCCTACTTCCTGGGCATGTGTTCGTACCTCGCGGTTTCGAAGACGGTGAAAACAGCCATGGGTTTGGGCATCGCCGTGACCTTCGTGCTCGTCATCACCTTGCCGGTGAACTACCTCCTAGAGAACTACGTACTCAAGGCGGGAGCCCTCGAGTGGCTCGACCCAAGTTTTGCGAGTCTTGACCTCAGCTTTTTGAGCTTCATCATGTTCATCGCAATCATTGCGGCCATGGTGCAGCTTATCGAGATGGTGGTGGAGAAATTTGCTCCGGCACTCTATGCTGCATTGGGTATTTTCTTGCCGCTCATCGCGGTAAACTGCTCGATTCTCGGCGCCTCACTCTTCATGCAAGAGCGTGCCTATACCAGTGTGGGTCAGGCAACGGTCTACGGTCTGGGTTCGGGTATCGGTTGGCTTCTGGCCATTGTGGCCATCGCAGCCATTCGTGAACGCCTCAAGTATTCGCACGTTCCGGCTCCGCTCCGTGGACTGGGCATCACGTTCATTATTACCGGGCTTATGGGCATTGCCTTTATGAGCTTCATGGGTATCAAACTTTAATTCGCACGCAGCCCCATGTTACTAGCAGCATCAACGGTTACCATCATCAGTGTGGTGGTATTTACTTTGGTCATCTTGGCCTTGGTTACCATTCTCTTGCAAGCCAAAGCTCGCTTGAGCCCGTCAGGACCCGTAAAGCTCGAGATCAACGGCGACGTCGTTGAAGTAGAATCGGGCAGTACCCTTTTAGGTACGCTGGGCGCCCAAAAAATATTCCTTCCTTCGGCCTGCGGCGGGGGCGGAACCTGCGGTATGTGCAAGTGCCAAGTCCTCGAGGGCGGAGGCGAAATCCTTCCAACCGAGACGGGCTTTTTCAACCGCAAGCAAATCGCCGACAACTGGCGCTTGGGTTGCCAGGTGAAGATCAAGAACGACATGAAAATCCGCGTTCCTGATGAGATTTTTGGCATCAAGAAGTGGGAGTGCGAAGTCGTTTCGAACTACAACGTAGCCTCGTTCATTAAAGAGTTCGTCGTAAAGCTCCCCGAGGGCGAGAACCTCGACTTCTTGGCCGGCGGCTACATCCAGATTGACGTTCCGGCCATCGAAGTCGACTACAAGAACATCGACATCACGGCCCACCCGCGCCTCGGCAAAAAGGCCGACGAATTCCAGGGTGAGTGGGACAAGTTCAAGCTGTGGGACCTCAAGATGAAGAATCCAGAGCCCCTGTTCCGCGCCTACTCCATGGCCAACCACCCCGCCGAAGGCAACATCGTGATGCTCAACATCCGCATTGCCACTCCGCCGTGGGACCGCGCCAAAGGCGGATGGATGGACGTGAACCCCGGCGTGTGTTCTTCGTACATTTTCAACCTCAAGCCGGGCGACAAGGTGATGGTTTCGGGTCCCTACGGAGAATTCCACATCAAGGAGACCGACGCCGAAATGATTTACATCGGCGGCGGAGCCGGAATGGCACCGATGCGTTCGCACCTGTTCCACCTGTTCCACACGCTCAAGACCGGCCGCAAGGTGTCGTACTGGTACGGCGGTCGTTCGCGCCGCGAGCTGTTCTACATCGACGACTTCCGCCAGATTGAAGCCCAGTTCCCGAACTTCAAGTTTCACCTGGTGCTCAGCGAGCCGCTTCCTGAAGACAACTGGACGGCGAAGACGAGCATGGAGAGCGACGGCGACGGCTTCGTAGGCTTTGTGCACCAGGCGCTCATCGACAACTACCTGTCGAAGCACGACGCGCCCGAAGACATTGAGTTTTACTTCTGCGGACCGCCGATGATGAACGCGGCCGTCCTCAAGATGGTCGACGACTTCGGCGTTCCTCCCGAAAACGTTTCCTTCGATGACTTTGGAGGTTAATCTTCCCGAGAAGGGCGCCCTAGGGCGCCTTTTTTTGGCTTGTGCCGCCGCCTTGGCGGCGTCCTGCGCCCCTGAAACCCCCGAGCTGTTTGCCGAGGGCGAGGCCCAGGGTACCACTTTTGTCGTGCGCGCGTACGGCGATTCCCTAGAGGCCACCCAAGACGACATCGCCCGATGGCTCGCGGCCTACAACCGGGCGGCTTCGGCTTGGGACCCCCAGTCTGAACTTTCGGTGCTCAACGCTGGGGGCGAAGTGCAGCCGTCCGCGATCATTACCGACCTTTTGCTGGTTGCTGAGGCCTTGCGGACCGCAACCGACTCCGTCGTCGAGCCCGCGCTGGAACCTGTGCTTCAGGCCTGGGGTTTTTCGGTGGGCGGAAACCT
Organism: Bacteroidota bacterium; assembly: GCA_041179465.1. Classification (GTDB taxonomy): domain Bacteria; phylum Bacteroidota; class Bacteroidia; order Flavobacteriales; family Schleiferiaceae; genus TMED14. Next base: position 5,450 of record JBEGTJ010000017.1, read on the forward strand.
CCTGCCTACGGCCGAGGGACCTGCTCGCGACTCAGCGATCGTCGATTCCCTGCTCGCAAGGGTGCGTTGGGAGGCTCCGATTCGCGCGGACCACGGAGGACTGCGGCTGCCTCGACCCTTGAACGTCAATGCCTTTGCGCAGGGCCATTCGGTGGACCTCCTTGTCGATTCCCTTAGGGCCCACGGGGCCACGGCCGCCTTTGTGGAGGTGGGCGGAGAGGTCCGCGCCTTTGGACGCAAGCCCAACGGCGACGCCTTCACGGTGGGCATTGAAAAGCCCCTAACCTCAGGCGACCGCAACCTGCAGCTCACCTTGGAACTTGAAGACCGCGCGCTTGCTACGTCGGGCAACTACCGCAAGTTTCAAACCGATCCGGTGACGGGCGAGAAATACGGGCACAGCCTGAACCCCCAAACGGGATGGCCGGCGCGTACCGATTTGCTCAGCGCAACCCTAATCGGCCCTACGTGCGTGGAGGCCGACGCGTTTGCCACGATGTCCATGATTCAGGGTTTGGAATGGACCAAGTCCTGGCTCGCCCGACACCCCGAGTGGGACGCCGTCTTAATTTACAGCGACGCTCGAGGCGGGTTCCGCGTATTTGATTCTCGGTCGGCCTACTGATTGGCGCACTGTTCGCTCGGCGTCTTTCCGCACAGCGAACAGGTTTCTCCTTCTTGGTTTAAAAACGGACTTTGCGAAGCGCAGGTGCCCTCGAATTTTCCGTCTTTTTTGCCCCAGATTTTAATAGCCATACCCAGCATGCCCAGGCCCAGCAGGCCGGCAACCACGAGGAAGAGTTTAAAAAGTGCCATGTTAGGCACAAAGGTACAAAAACCGGCCCGTGACTTCGGTTGCCGAGCGCTCGGTTTAGCGCCCGATCAGGTTCACTTCCATTTCGAGTTGACGTCGGCCTGTACCTGATGGGCGACCTGAACCAGCTCTGCAGCCGTTGCGCCGCCATAGTTCACCAGAACCAAGGCTTGCTTGGCGTGCATTCCAGCGTTGCCCAGGCGCTTGCCCTTCCAGCCGGCGTGCTCGATCAGCCAGCCTGCGGCGAGCTTCACGCGACCGTCGGCTTGGGGGTACTGCGGCAGGCTGGGGTGGGCGGCGGCCAAAGCGGCGGCCACGGGTGCTTCAACGCTCGGGTTTTTGAAAAACGAACCGGAGTTTCCAAGCTCCGCCGGATTCGGCAGCTTGCTCTGGCGGATGGCGATCACGGCGTCGGCAATGCTCCGCAGGGAGGGCTCGCGACCGGCGGAGGCCAATTCTTCGGCCACCGACCCGTAGTGCGTCAACAGCTCGTGGTCCCGGGTCGTCAGCCGGAACTGAACCGACAGGATCACGCCTTGGTCTTTGAGTGCGCCTTTAAACACGCTGTCGCGGTACCCAAACGCGCATTCGGCGTTGCTGAATTCTTCGACCTCACCGTCTTCCCAGCGCATCCACCGCAGCGAATGGAGGCAGTCTTTGGTTTCTACCCCGTAGGCGCCCACGTTTTGGACCGGAGCGGTCCCGACGAGTCCCGGAATCAGCGACATGTTTTGCAGTCCGCCCCAACCGCGGTCGACGGTCCACTGCACGAATTCGTGCCAGTTTTCGCCCGCAGCCGCCTCGACCACCACATAGCCGTCGCCTTCTTCTACGACGCGCCGGCCGGTCCACGCCACCCGCGCAACCGATCCCTTGAGGTCGCCCGACAGCAGCATGTTGGAACCGCCGCCCAGCAGCAGCGCGTGGGCAGCATATCCTTTGGGGTCGTCGAGGTACTCCACGAGGTCCATTTCAGACTCCAAGTGGTAAAGGCGCTCGGCCGTGACGTCCAGGCCAAACGTATTGTAGGGCTTCAGCGAAGCGTGGCGTTCGATGCGCACGGCCTAGGCAGTTCGGCCTGGGTAGGCGGCTAAACCGTGCTCGAGCACGTCCATGGCGCGTTCGAGGTCGCTCTGCTTGAGCACATAAGCGAGGCGCACCTGCTGCTTGCCCAGCGAGCGCGCGGCGTAAAATCCGGCGGCAGGGGCCATCATCACCGTTTCGCCTTGGTGCGCGAATTCCTCGAGCATCCAGCGGCAAAAGGCTTCGGCGTCGTCCACGGGAAGCTGGGCTACGGCATAAAAAGCTCCGCGCGGCGTAGGGCAAAACACCCCGGGGATGGCGTTCAGCCGCTTGACCAACGTGTCGCGACGGGCGCGGTACTCGGCGTTGACCGCTTCAAAGTAGCTGGCGGGGGTGGCTAAGGCCGCCTCGGCCGCAATTTGCTCGTAGGTTGGCGGCGACAACCGAGCCTGGGCAAACTTGAGCGCGGTGCCCATCAACTCGGCGTTCTTGCTAACCATGCAGCCGATGCGCGCGCCGCACATGCTGTAGCGCTTCGACACGCTGTCGATGAGCACGGCGTGCTGCTCGAGTCCGGCCAACGAGAGCACCGAAATGGCCTCGGCCCCGTCGTACACAAACTCGCGGTAGACCTCGTCGGCAATCACGAACAAATCGTGCTTCAGCGCCATGTCGCGCAGCGCTTCGAGCTCGTCGCGGCGGTACACGTAGCCCGTGGGGTTCCCGGGATTGCACACCAGCACGGCCTTGGTGCGCGGAGTGATCACGGCTTCGAGCGCCGAAATAGGGGGAAGGGCAAAGCCCGACTCAATGCTGCTGGGCACCGACACCACCTTGGCGCCGAGGGCTTGAGCAAATCCAAAGTAGTTCGCGTAGTAGGGCTCGGGAATGATCACCTCGTCGCCCGGGTCGAGCATGCTTCCCATGGCAAACGAGAGCGCCTCAGAGCCTCCGGTGGTTACGATTACGTCGTTTGCCTCTACGTTCAAGCCGATGCCCTGGTAGTAGCTCGCGAGCCCTTTGCGGTAGCTTGCAAAGCCTGCAGACGGACTGTATTCCAGAACCCTAAGGTTGCTGCCCTTCACGGCTTCAAGGGCCGCAGCAGGGCTCTCGATGTCGGGTTGACCGATGTTGAGGTAGTAAATCTTGGTTCCGCGCTGCACGGCGGCGTCGGCGAGGGGAGCGAGCTTGCGAATCGGCGATTCAGGCATGTGCTGCCCGCGAGAAGAAATCTTCGGCATAATGGTGGCAAAGGTCACAAAAAAACCCGCAGCGGCAGGCTGCGGGTTGAAAACTTTAGCGGACCTCGAGCTTACTTGCTCACCTTGGAACCGCCGGTCGTGTTCACCGGAGTCGTGGGCTGGGCCGGAGCGTCTTCCACGTTGCCTTTAATGGTCAACACCTTGGTCGGCGTAGCAGCGTTGCTGGTCACGGTAACCGTCTTTTGGAAGCCGCCGACGCGCTGCGTGTCGTACTTCACCTTAATTGAGGCTTTTTCGCCCGGAGCAATCGGGGTTTTGGGCCAAACCGGCACCGTGCAGCCGCACGAGCCGACGCAGTTGGTAATGATCAAGGGCTCTTTGCCGGTGTTTTTGAACACGAACTCGCGCTCGCCGTTGGCGGCCTTTTTAATGGTGCCGTAATCAATGGTCTCTTGACTGAACGTGATTTGGGGAGCGTTGGCGTCTTGACCAAAGGCAAACGTGCTGGCCAGAACTACGGCGGCGGCGGTGAAAAAGTGCTTCATTGTGTAATTAATTTTTGGTGTTGACGAATCAAGCAGGGGCAAATGTAACCGATGCAGCCGAACGAACGCAAAAAAAATGCCACAAGGTTACCTTTGCGGTCCCTATGGAAATTCCTTCGCAGTACGCTCCCCGCCAGGTTGAACAACGCTGGTACCAAACTTGGCTCAAGCACAAGGCTTTTGCTTCGACTCCGGACCACCGTCCGGCCTACACGATTGTAATTCCGCCGCCCAACGTCACGGGGGTGCTGCACATGGGGCACATGCTCAACAACACCATTCAAGACGTCTTGGTCCGCCGGGCCCGCATGCGCGGATTCAATGCCTGCTGGGTGCCGGGAACCGACCACGCTTCGATTGCGACCGAAGCCAAGGTGGTGCAAAAACTCCGCGCCGAGGGAATTAAAAAGTCGGACCTCAGCCGCGACGCCTTCTTGGAGCACGCCTGGGAGTGGACGCACAAGCACGGCGGAATCATCCTCGAGCAACTCAAAGAGCTGGGCGCCAGCTGCGACTGGGACCGCAACGCCTTCACCATGGACGAGGTGCGCAGCGACAGCGTCTACCAGGTCTTTGCCGACCTGCACGCCAAGGGCTACATCTACCGCGGACTCCGCATGGTGCACTGGGATCCCGAGGCCAAAACCTCGCTGTCGGACGAAGAGGTCATCCACAAGGACCTCAACGCCACCCTGTACTACGTGAAGTACGAAGTGGTGGAACAGCCCGGAACCTTTTTGACCGTGGCCACCTCGCGCCCCGAGACGATCATGGGCGACGTGGCAGTGGCCGTCAACCCCAAGGACGAGCGCTACGCAGCATTGCACGGCATGCACGTGCGGGTTCCGATCGGCGGACGCGAAGTGCCCATCATCCTCGACGACTACGTCACGACCGATTTCGGAACCGGCTGCCTCAAGGTGACTCCGGCCCACGACTGGAACGACTACGCCATCGGCCAAAAGCACGGCCTCGAGGTGCTCGACGTGCTGAACGAAGACGGAACCCTCAGCGCCCACGGCCTTGAGTACGCCGGCATGGAGCGCTTTGCCGCCCGCAAGAAGGTCGCCGAAGACCTTAAAGCCCGCGGTTCCTTGGCCAAAACCGAGGACTACGCTTCCACCGTGGGAACGAGTGAGCGCACCGGCGCCGTGGTCGAGCCCCGCCTGTCGCTTCAGTGGTGGGTGCGCATGCCCGAGCTGGCCAAGCCCGCGCTCGATGCGGTGATGAACGACGAGATTCAGCTGATTCCTGAGAAGTTCAAGAACACCTACCGCCACTGGATGGAGAACGTCAAGGACTGGTGCATTTCGCGGCAGCTTTGGTGGGGTCACCGCATTCCGGCCTACTTCTACGGTCCCGGAGAACACGACTACGTGGTTGCCTTGAGCGCCGAGGAGGCGCTCGAGAAGGCCCGCGCGGCCAGCGGCCGCGCGGGCCTCACCGCCGCCGACCTTCAGCAGGATCCCGACTGCCTCGACACCAGGTTCTCGAGCTGGCTCTGGCCGCTGAGCGTCTTCGACGGCATCCGCAACCCCGAAAACCCTGAGATCCAGTACTACTACCCGACGCAGGACCTCGTCACCGCCCCCGAAATTCTCTTTTTCTGGGTCGCGCGCATGGCCATGGCCGGCTACGAGTACTCGGGCAAGCGTCCCTTTGAACGCGTCTACCTCACCGGAATCGTGCGCGACAAACTCGGTCGCAAAATGTCCAAGTCCCTCGGCAACTCGCCGGACCCCATCGGCCTCATGGAAACCTACGGGGCCGACGGCGTCCGCATGGGAATGCTCTTGACCTCTCCGGCGGGCAACGACCTTCCGTTTGACGAATCGCTGTGCGAGCAGGGCCGCAACTTCACCAACAAAGTGTGGAACGCCCTCCGCCTGGTCAAGGGCTGGAACGTTTCTGACGACGCCCCCGCCGACGAAGCCGCGGAATGGGCCGTGACCTGGTTCCGCAGCCTGCTCGACGCTGAATTGGCCGAACTGCAGCGCGACTTTGACCGCTACGCCCTTTCAGAGGCCCTCATGCGCCTGTACAAGCTCACCTGGAACAGCTTCTGCGCCTGGTACCTCGAGCTCGTCAAGCCCGCCTACGGCCAGCCCATCTCCACCGCGATCTACCGCGCCACGGTCGACTACTTCGAAACCCTCATGGCGGCCCTGCACCCCTTCATGCCCTTCCTCACCGAAGAGGTGTGGCACCTGCTTTCGGAGCGCGCCGAGGCCGACTTCCTCGACTTTGCCGCGTACCCCACCTCGGGCGGAACCGCCTACGATCCGGCCACCTTCGCCATCATGGAGGAGCACGTGGTGGCCCTGCGCACCTTCAGGGCCGAGAAAAACATCGCCTTCAAGTCGCCGCTCACCGCCGATGCCGCCCTGAAACCCGCCGCATGGTCCGCCATTTCCAAGCTCACCAACACCCAGTGGGGGGATGCGGAAGGCGGACTTCCGCTTCGGGCCGGAACCTTTGAGCTCCGCGTCCAAGTGGCCGCCGACGACATCGACGTCGAAGCCGAAATCGCCAAGGCCCAAAAAGAAATCGAGTACTACAGCGGATTTAAACGCAGCGTCGAGGCCAAGCTTTCCAACGAAAAATTTGTGGCCGGAGCCCCCGCCGCGGTAGTCGAAGCGGAACGCAAAAAACTTGCCGACGCCGAGGCTAAAATCGAAATCGCGCAAAAGCTGATTAGTCAATTAGCTAACTAGCTGACTAGCTGACTAGCTAACTAGCCAACTAGTCAAATAGCCAATTAGCCAGTTAGCCAATTAGCCAATCGGCCAGTTAACCAATTAGCCAATTAGCCAGTTAGCCAGTTAGCCAGTTAGCTAGTTAGCCAGTTAACCAATTAGCCCCTCCGCTGCATCGACGCCTCGTACAGTGCAATGCCGGCGGCCACCGAAACGTTGAGTGAGGCGGTTTCGCCGCTCGTCGGGATTTTGGCGGTGGCGTTGCAGGCCTTCCAAAGGGCAGGGGAGATTCCGTCTTCTTCAGAACCCATGATTAAGGCGGCGGGTCCGCGCAGATCGCAATCGGCGAGGGTTCCGGTACCTTTTTCAGAAATGCCCACGATTTGGCAGCCGCTCATTTCGAGCGACGTCAGTGCGATGGGCAGGGAGCGCACGCGGCAAATGGGCATGCGGAGCAGGGCACCGGCAGACGACTTGACGGCGTCGGCGTTCATGGGAGCGGAACCCTCCGAAAGCACAATCGTGTGGGCGCCAAAGCTCTCGCAGGAGCGGGCGATTGCACCCACATTGCGCACGTCGGTAACGCGGTCGAGGATTACGACGAGGGGCGCAACTCCGCGTTCGGCGAGACCCGCCATTACTTCAGAAAGGTCGGCGTAGGCCACGCTGGAGGCCCAACTTACCACGCCTTGGTGGTTCGCGCGGGTGAAGCGCTGCATGCGCTCGGCCGGAACGAACTTGACAAAAATGCCTTTTTTGCGGGCCTTGGCGGCGATCGCCATCAGCGCGGGGTTGCGCGACTCCTGCGAAATAAACACGCGGTCGAGCACCACCTCAGACTCGAGGGCCTCTTCGATGGGGCGAATGCCATAAATAAGTTGGTCGTTCAGTTGCTCGCTCATGCGGTTTCGTCGGTTTCGTCTTCTTCGGACTCGCCCTGCAGGGCGCGGTCAACGAGCGAAGGGTTGGTGGATTTGCTATTTTTCAGGCCCAGTTGGCGAAGCTGTTCGGCGCGCCGCACCAGGTTTCCCTTGCCTTGGCTGAGCTGCTTCATCGCGTTTTCGTAGGTATTGGTGGCCGTCTTCATTTGGTTGCCCACCTTGATCATCTCCTCAGAAAATCCTACAAACTTGTCGTACAGGTCCGACGCTTGGCGGATGATTTCGCCCACGTTCCGGTTTTGGCGTTCCTGGCGCCACAGGGTCCCCACCGTGCGCAAGGTGGTCCACAGCGTCGTGGTGCTGACTAGCGCGATGTTGCGGTCAAACGCCTCCTGGTACAGTTCGGGCTGGGCCTGAAGGGCCGTGCTGAACGCGCCCTCGATGGGCACAAAGAGCAGCACAAAATCCAGCGAAACGTCGTACAGGTTTTGGTAGTTCTTTTCGGACAGTCCGCGAATGTGGGCGCGGAGCGAAGCAATGTGCTCCTTCATCGCCGCCGCCTGCTCTTCAGGGGTTTCGGCGTTGACAAACCGCTCGTAGGCCACAAGGCTCACCTTGGAATCGATAATCAGGTGCTTGCCCTCTGGCAAATTCAGCACCACGTCGGGCTGCAGCCGTCGGCCTTCGGAATCGGTGGTCGACGCCTGCACGCGGTACTCGAGGTCGCGGTTGAGTCCGCTGCGTTCGAGCAGCTTTTCGAGCACCATTTCGCCCCAATTCCCTTGGGCTTTGCTGTCGCTTCGCAGGGCTTTGGTCAGCGCGTTGGCTTCGTTGCGGAGTTTTTCGGACTGCTCCATCAGGTTGCGCACTTCGGCTTTCAGCTCGCTGCGCTCTTGCACGCCCTGGTGGTGGGTTTTCTCGACGCGTTCGCCAAACTGCTCGAGCTTGGCGCGGAACGGCGCCAGCAGCACGTCGAGCTCGGCCTTGTTGCCCTGCTTGAGCTGCTCCTGAAGCATGCGCGACTGCTGTCCCAACGCCTCTTGGGCGACCACTTTAAACTCATTTTTGAGCTGCTCGCGCTGGGCCTCGACTTCGCTTCGCGCGGAATCGGCCGCGGCCAGGCGCTCCTGGGCTCGGGCCAGGGCCATGTCGGTTTCGCGCTGGGCATTTTGGGCGGCCACCAGGGCGGATTCCAATTCGCGCACCCGCTGATTGGCGGCCTCATAAAGTCCTTGAATTCGGGCGAGTTCGCCTGCGTCGGCTCCCGGAGAACCTCCGCGCCGAAGCTGAAGAACCAAAAGCGCGCCCAGCAAAAGCAGCGCCGCCAGCATCAAGAACGTGGTCATCACGGGTCAAAGGTAGGCAGGTCGGCGGACCAATCGGGCCCCGTCGCGCCCTGAGTTTTGAACCATTCCGAGGTCGTAGAAAACGGTTTGCTGCCCCAAAATCCGCGGTAGGCCCCCAGCGGAGAAGGGTGGGCCGACCGAATCACGAGGTGGTGGGAATTCGACAACAACCGTCCGCACTTTTGCGCGTGCGCCCCCCACAGCCAAAAAGCGATCGGCCGATTCTGCGCGTCGAGGTAGCGCAAAATGGCGCTAACCAAAGCATCCCAGCGCCCGTCGGCATGGCTACCCGGGCACCCGGCGCGCACGCTCAGGCTGGTATTGAGCAGCAGCACGCCCTGCTGGGCCCATGCCGTCAAGTCGCCGTGCGGGGGCGGCGCGACGCCCAGGTCGGTCCACCGCTCCTTAAATACGTTGCGCAGCGAGGGCGGAACGGCTTGGCCGCGGGGCACCGAAAAGGCCAATCCGTCAGCCTGGCCGGGCCCGTGGTAGGGGTCTTGGCCCAAAATCACCACCGTGACGTCGTCGGGCGGACAGCATTCCAAGGCACGCCACACATGGCTCGCGGGCGGAAACGTGGGTTCGGAACGGTAGGCCTCGCGCAGGGCAGGCAGCGCGGCACCCAGCGCCTGGGGTCCGCCCCAAGGGGCCAGCGCGGCCGACCAAACCGCGGGAAAAGGAGGGATGTCGTGCACACTGCAAACTTCGTATTTTTGTGGCTATGCGTGCGCTTAAAACCTTCATCGCGGCCCTGATTTTGGGAGCCGCCCTTTCGGCAACCTCTTCGTGCAAATCGGCCGACACGTGCCCCTCGTTCATCGGCGCTGCGCCGACGGCCGACGCCTCGGCACGGGTATGAGGTTCGTTTCGGTCGCTCGCCTCGACGACCTTCACCACCTTGAGCGGTTTCGAGGCGGAATCCTCGTGCTCAAGCACAGTCCGCGCTGCAGCATATCGCTCGCCGCGCACCACCGGGTACAAAAATGGATGGACACCCAGCCCGAAGGCCATGTGGCGCTCGTCAACGTGCTCACCGACCGAGACCTCAGCCGCCAATTAGCCGCTGAATGGGGCGTGGAGCACGAGAGCCCTCAATTGCTCTGGAAGGACGCCCAAGGCACCGTGCGCCACGTCAGCCATTTCGGAATTTCGGGAGAATGGCTCAACGACTTGAACTGAAGACCACCCCTCTGCGTTAGAAACCCAACATGGAACCCCTCAATACGAACCCCACCCCCGTCCGCAAGCCCAATTGGCTGCGGGTCAAGCTTCCCACCGGTGAGAACTACCGCGCGGTGCGCAACGTGGTGGATCAGTACAAGCTGCACACCATTTGCGAGTCCGGCCGATGCCCCAACATGGGCGAGTGCTGGGGCGAGGGCACGGCAACCTTCATGATTCTGGGCAACATTTGCACCCGCTCCTGCGGATTTTGCAACGTGGCCACAGGGCGTCCGCTGCCGGTAGACTGGGATGAGCCCGACCGCGTAGCGCGCTCGATTCAGCGCATGAAAATCAAGCACGCGGTGCTCACCAGCGTCGACCGCGACGACCTGCCCGACGGCGGTTCGATCATTTGGGGCGAAACCGTTCGCGCCGTTCGCCGCCTGTCGCCCGGAACCACGATGGAGACCCTGATTCCGGACTTTCGCGGAATTACCGACCAAATCGACCGCATCGTCGAGGCCGCACCCGAAGTGGTGAGCCACAACATGGAGACCGTGCGCCGACTCACCCGTCAAGTGCGCATTCAGGCCCAGTACGAGCGCTCGCTCGAAGTGCTCCGATACCTGAAGGCCAATGGAGTGAACCGCACCAAAACGGGAATCATGCTGGGCTTGGGCGAAACCGAAGACGAGCTTTACCAGGCCCTCGACGACGTGTGCTCGGTGGGCGTAGACGTCGTGACGCTGGGACAGTATTTGCAGCCTTCTCCGCGCCACCTGCCGGTGCAGCGCTTCGTAGAACCCGAGGAGTTTGAGCGCCTCGGCGCCTACGCCCGCACGCTCGGATTTCGCCACGTGGAAAGCAGTCCGCTCGTTCGGTCGTCGTACCACGCAGAAAGGCATGTGCACTAAGCCTTCTTTACCTTATTTTTAGCCAATTGTTACGAACCGTATGAAAATGAACCGTACCCGACTAATTGCGATCCTCGGTGGATCGGGAGCGCTGCTCGCAGGAGCCGCCGCCTTTCTAACGCTTAACCCTGACTCTGAACGTCAGTACCAATTCCGCGAAGAGGGAGCCCAAGCTTCGTTTGCCGGTTACAACGACTACATGAACATGCTGCGCGTCAACCAGGTAACGGGCGAAATCGACCCGGCCGCGGTTCAGGCCGCGTGGACGCAGCTGCTTCAAACGGCCCAAAAGACCAATACGCTGAACTGGGAAACGCGCGGACCCGACAACCACGGCGGACGCACCCGTTCGCTTTTGGTGAGCCGAAGCAATTCCAACATTGTTTATGCGGGATCGGTAGGTGGCGGACTCTACCGTTCGACCAACGGCGGCGCGAGCTGGACGATTGTGAGCGACCCAGGGTCGAACCAGTCGGTGGCGAGCATTTGCCAGGCGGCCAACGGCGACATTTACTACGGCACGGGTGAAATTTGGATGGGTTATGGCGGTACGGGCCAGAACACCACGCCGAGTTTTGCGGGCCGCGGCGTGTACAAGTCGACCGACGGAATCAACTTTGTGCAGCTTCCCAGCACGCTTCCGGTGAACAATTCGGGCAGCGCCGCGTGGACGGCCGTCGCCGACATCGAAGCCCACCCGACCGACGCAGGAACCATCTACGCCGCCACCAACAACGGCCTGATGAAGACGACCGACGGAGGCGTAACTTGGGCTCAACTGCTCAGCGGCGGCATCACCGACTTCGCAATTTCGAAGACGGGTACGCTGTACGTCAACCAAGCGGGCCGCACGATGAAGTCGGTGGACGGCACCACGTTTACCGAGGTTTCGCAAGCGGTTCAATCGCCCACGGCGCTTCCGCGTCGCTCGGGTGGCCGCATTCGCTACACCGTGAGCCCTCAAGACGAGAACTACGTGTACTGCGTGCAAACCAGCGGCAGCCAGCTCGCCGGCGTGTACCGCACAACCGACGGCGGCGCGACCTGGTCGCGCATCGGTCAGCGCAGCAACAACTTCGACCCGTTGTGCAACGGAGTGGGTGCCGGTCGCTACTGCCAAGGCATTTGGGACCTCTTCCTCACGGTAAGTGCTAAAGACAAAGACAAGATTTGGTTGGGCGGAATCACCGTGTGGTCGTGGTCAACTTCAGAAGGTTGGGTGCAGGCCTCTACCTTGAACGACTTCGCCCAAAATCCGTTCTACCTCCACGCCGACAGCCACGAGCTGATTGTGGACCCGAACAACCCCGACGTGATTTTCACGTCCAACGACGGCGGCGTGTTCAAGTCAAACAACCACGGTGCGACCTGGTTTGAGCGCAACTTGGGCTACAACACCTACCAGTACTTTGGCTTCGGCGTTGGCAAGGACCGCAAGCTCCTGGGCGGTTGCCAAGACAACGGTACGAGCTACTTGGACTTCAAGAGCGTAAGCCCCCACGGCGTCAAAAAGGTGTTTGGCGGCGACGGCGGACACAGCGACATTTCGTGGCTGAATCCCAAGGTGATGTTTGCCGAGACGCAAAACGGCAATTTCTACCGCTCAGACGACGAAGGCGAAGGCTGGGCCGATTTTGCAAATGGCTACATGGATTTGGCTAGCCAGCAGGGCCTTCAGCTTTCGAGCTGGATGATGCCGTTTGAGCTTTGGGAAACCACCAACGATGCGCAGTCGCAGGACACGGTCCGCTTCCAGCTGCTTCCGGGAATTCGCTCGATGGGCTTTGGCGACGGCGTGAAGCGCACGTTCCGTGGCAAGATCACGCACCCGCAGTCGACGGCTAAGTTCATTTCCAACAAGTTGAGAATTGTCGCGGGCCCGCTGACGGCCGTAGCCAACGCCAACGGCGTCGTTTCGGGAGATGCAACAGGCGTATTCAATGCCGACTCGGGATACTTCGACATCACCTTCAATACCCCTCCGATCGCCGAAGTTATTTTGACGTGCAATGTGTACCTGCCCGTAGGTTCTCAAGTGAACCTCAAGTCGGCCATCGGAGCGCTTCCGGTTCGCGCCACCACCACGAGCCGCTTGGACTCTGGCCAGGTGCTCAAGGTTCAGGACCCGATTCAGTCGATGTTCTTCGTGGGCCTTACTTCGCACGTGACGGCGAGCTTCCCCAAGATTGGCGGAATCTTCATGACGCGCGACGTTCATGATTTCAGCAAGACCCCGGAGTGGTGGCAAATCGCCCACTTCGGCAACGGCGTGACTCCGCACTACATGAAGATTTCGAACGACGGCAACCACTTGTTTGTTTCGACTTCAAACGGTCGCCTGTACCGCATCTCCAACCTGCAAGCCGTTCGCCGCGCGAGCCAAGCGTTCATCGACTCGGCGAACTACGCGCTTACGGTGACCCAAATTGGCAACTGGACGGGCCGTGTGGTGACCGGCATCGACGTAGATCCGAACGACGCCAACCGCGTCGCGGTGAGCTTGGGTAACTACGGCAACTCAGCCTATGTGTACCTGTCGACCAACGCCCTTTCGGGAACACCTTCGTTCCAAAGCAAGCAAGGCGACCTTCCGACGATGCCGTGCTACTCGGTTTCGTTCGACAAGGGCAACTCCAACCGCCTGCTCGTGGGCAGTGAGTGGGGCGTCTTCATGACCGACAACCTTTCGTCGACCACTCCGAGCTACAGCGAAGAGAACAACGGTATGGCCCGCGTACCGGTGTTTGAGATTGAGCAGTACCGCACCGACTACCTGTACGATCCCAACAATCCGATTTCGTCTCCGACGGAGGGCGACTTCTTTATCGCCACGCACGGCCGCGGTTGGTTCCAGACCACCACGACGAGCGTCAACCGCCCCTTGGGCAACGGCAACGACGAAGCGATTTCTGCTAAAGAATCGCTCGGCATTTACCCGAACCCTGCCACCGACGTGGTGCGCGTTCCGGTGGGCGAGGGCGACGCCACCTTGACCTTGCGGAGCATGGACGGACGCCTGGTGCGCCGCATCGACTTCAAGAACACGGTAGGCGCCAAGGCCGTGCCGATGCAGCTCGAGGGCTTGCCCAAAGGCCAGTACATCTTGACTCGCTCGCAGGGCGGAACCGCCGTCAGCGAGGTCCTGATCAAGCGCTAAGACGCGATTGAACCGTTTGAACAAAGGCCGCCCTTCGGGGCGGTTTTTTTTTGCGGTACCGCGGACTTGTTGGGTTGCTGGTTGCTGGCCGCTGGTTGATGGCCAGTGGGGGGCGCCGGCTTCCGCAAAAGTGCCCTAAGCCAGGGCCTTGCTGCAAGCAGCCCGTAACTAGTACCTAGTAACCTGATAACAGGGGCCAGTTCGCTAGGGCTAGGGGCTGAGGGTGGCGTTCTGAGTGCAAAAAAAAACCGCCCCAGGGGGCGGTTCGTCGTGCCGAAAAGCTGCGTTCCTTAGCGGATCGCGCTTTGAATAAACACCTTGAGGATCGGATGCTCCGGGTGGGCTTCGCTCATCGCGTCGGCGGTCGTGCGGAACAGCGCCGAGTCGCGCTGCGGGTCAAACAAGTAAAAATTACCGGCCGACTGGTACAGAGCAAAAATGTTGGCGAGTGAAGCGGGCTGCTCGTTGACCAACTTGATCAGCTCTTCGCGGTGCTTGGCCACGCGGGCCTCGTAGCGCATGAACAGCTGGGCGTTGTGCTCGGCGGCGTCTTGCATGCCTTGGTGCGCTTTGGCCTCCTGCTCGAGCGTGTCCATCAGCAGTGCAGTGTGGCGCAGCGGCAGGTAGTGCGCCAGGAGGCGCTCAGACAAGGTCGAACCGGTAACCGTGTAGTCGGTGATTCCCGAACCGATAACCTTGACGCTGCCTTCGATGTCGTCGCCGCGCTCGATTCCGAGGCGCAGGCTGGCTCCGTTCTTGAAGCTCAGCGCATAAAACGTCGAACCCGAACTGTCGAGCGGAAGCTCCGTTTCGAGCATGCCCTCGTCGAGCGAAAGGGTATCCCAAGGCACGAGCTGTTCCGCGTCGATGCGGAACACCACCGCCGTGTCGCAGTTCGGAACTTCAAGTGAAACAGGCACGAGGTCGCCGCCCGAGCAGGCAGCCAAGAAAAGCGCGGAGGCGCCCAGCAGAGATTTGTTCATGGTAAACAGATGGATTAATCGAGTCGACGGCGAAGGAGGTCCGTCGCAACTTTGGGGTCGGCTGAACCGCGGCTGCGCTTCATCACTTCGCCCATAAACAACCCAATCAGGCCCTTCTTTCCTGACTGGTATTCGGCAACTTTATCGGGCCAATCGCGGAGCACGTCATCTACGATGGCGAGGAGCGCGTCGGCGTCGCTTTGCTGGACCAGGCCAAGCGTTTCGGCGAGTGCCATCGGCCGCGCGTCGGGCTGCTCGGCCATCCGCACAAAAATCTGCTGGGCCGCGCTGTGGCTCACCGTGCGGTTTTCGATGAGCGCTATGAGCTCGGCAAGGCGATCGGCGGTGACGGGCAAGCGCTCAATGCTGCTGGCGCGCTCGTTAAGCCATCCGGCTACCGGCCCGGTGATCCAGTTGGCTGCGGTCTTGGGCGGAGCGCCCGCGGCGCACAGCGCGTCAAAAAACGCGGCGGTCGCTTGGTCGTCGGTCAGAAGCTGTGCGTCGTACTCCGACAGTCCGAGCGCATTTTGGTAGCGGGATTTGCGGGCGCGGGGAAGCTCGGGAAGCGTGCCGCGCAGCCCCTCAATCCATTCTGGGCTCAGGCGCACCGGAGCGAGGTCGGGCTCGGTAAAGTACCGGTAGTCGTTGGCGTCCTCTTTCACTCGGAGCACCGAAGTGCTTCCCTTTCCGGCGTCAAACGTGCGCGTTTCTTGGTAAATCACTTCGCCTGCTTCGACGGCGGCGACTTGGCGCTGAAACTCAAAATCAATCGCCTTTTGCACGTGGCGGAACGAGTTGAGGTTCTTGACTTCCACCTTGGTGCCGAAGGCTTCGCGGCCGACGGGACGCACCGAGATGTTCACGTCGCAGCGCAGCGAGCCTTCCTCCATGTTTCCGTCTGAAATGCCGAGGTAGCGCACCAACTGGCGGATTTCGGTCAGGTAGGCATAAGCCTCTTCACCGTTGCGCAAGTCGGGCTCCGAAACAATTTCAAGCAGCGGCACGCCAGCCCGGTTGAAGTCCAGAAGCGTGTGAAACGGATCCAAGTCGTGGATGGATTTGCCGGTGTCCTCTTCCATGTGGATGCGGGTGAGGCCAATTTCCTTGACGCCGGCGCTCGTTTCGATGCGCACCGATCCGCCGTTGCAAATGGGCGTCTCGTGCTGGGTAATCTGGTAGCCCTTGGTGAGGTCAGGGTAGAAGTAGTTCTTGCGAGCGTACTCGTTGTACTCGCGAATTCTGCAGCCCAACGCGAGGCCGAGTCGGGTGGCAGCGCGCACGACGCCCCAGTTGGCGCGCGGAAGCGCCCCCGGAAGCCCCAGCGAAACCGGACTCACCTGGGTGTTGGGCGCCTCGCCGTAGCCGTAGCCTTCGCCCGCATAGGCCTTGCTGCGCGTGCTTAACTGAACGTGAACCTCTAGGCCAATTACTGCCTCGTAGCCGTTGTGCGTCATGGGCGCAAAGGTACGCGGAACCCGTGGGCCTTCCATTCCTGCTCAAGCCACTTTAGCAAGCGCGGACCGTCGTCGTCGAGCACAATCTCGTGGGGCAGCACGTAGACGTCAAGGCCCTTCCATGCTTTGGGCTTGGAGCCCATACGGGCGCGGTCCTTTTTCGTGGTTACGATCCGCGTCACGCCAAGGTCGGCGCAGCGCTGGCGCACGGCCTGAACGACCGATTTGCGAAAGGGTTCGTGGTCGGCGAGCACTACGGCCTCGGCCATCGGAACCAACCGCCGCACGCCGGCGATGAAGACTTCGGGCTGCCCAATTCCGCACAAGGCGACCGCGCCCCCTGCGGAATGCGAGTCCCAATCGGGTGCCCCAAAGTGGGCTTCGGGCGCACCGTAGCGCTCCCACGAGCAAAACAGTTCCTGGTCGGGCCGCAGCGCAAGGATGCTTCGAATGTCGAGGCGGGTCAACGGATCAACCGGTCCCGGACAGCGCGTCACGACCACCGCATGGGCTCGAGCCGCCGCCGAGGGATGCTCGCGCAACCGGCCTGCCGGCAGCACATGGTCGGCGGTGTACCACTGGCCAAACGGACAGACCAACAGGCTGAGGGCCGCGTGCACTCCGCGGTGCTGAAAGGCGTCGTCGAGCACGACGACGCCCTCGCGTCCCAATTTTTTCAGGGCCTCGGCGCGCTGGTGGGCGACGATCACGTGAACCTGGTCGCTGTGGCCAAAGTGCTGCCGCACCATGAGCGCCTCGTCGCCCACGTTCTCGGGCGCGTCCTCCAAATGAACTTCGCGCACCTCTTTCGTGCGGCGGCCGTACCCCCGACTCAGGTAGTACACCGGAGCCACGCGCAGGTGAAGCTGCTCCATGAGCCAGAGGCTGAGGGGCGTTTTCCCTGTTCCGCCTACGTGCAGGTTACCCACCGCCAGGGTCGCGATGCTGGGCTGGTAGGCCGTGCGAATCCGCCAACGGTAGGCGGCCGCGTGCAGCCAGGCTCCGAGCGCATACAGGGCCGATAGGGGCAAGAGAAGCTTACGCACCGACATAGCTGCGAAGGTAGTTCCAGGCTTCGGTCGCGGGAACCCGATGGGCGACTTTGGCCAACCAGGTTCGCTGGCGCTTGGCGTACTGCCGGGTGCGCAGCGCAAGCAGCTCGGTCATCGCGTCGTCGCGGTCCACCGGCGCGTCGGGCGCATAAAATTCTTGGTAGCCCACCGTGCGCAGCGGGCTCAGGTCCGCATAGGCTTTAAGTTCCAGGGCTTCCGATTTGAGGCCCTCGGCCATCATTTCGGCGCAGCGGCGCTGGATGCGGAGGTCGAGCCAGTCCAACGGCGCGTCGAGGGCCAGCTCGCGAACCGGAACCGGCCACGCACGCTGGGCCGTCCCCCGGCGATGCTGCGAGTAGGGAATCCCAGTCGCCTGCATCACTTCGAGCGCCCGAATCACCCGGCGCGAATTGTGCAGGTCGGCCGCCGCCGCGTACTCCGGGTCGAGCTGGCGCAGGCGCTGAATGAGCTCCTCGGGACGTTGCGCCCACACGGCCTCAAGCTCGGCGCGCAGCTCGGGCTGGGCGGCCGGCATGGGGTCGAGTCCGTGCAGCAGCGCTTGGGCATAAAGGCCGGACCCGCCGACGACCACGGCCGAACCGCAGCGTTCGAGCACGTCGCGCACCACCGGCTCGGCCCATGCGGCATAGGTTGCCGCGGTCAGGGGCTCGTGGATGCTGTGGCTGGCGATTCCGTGGTGCGGAACCTCCGCCAGCTCCTCGGGGGTAGGTCGGGCGACCCCTATGCGGAGTTCGCGGTACACTTGGCGGGCGTCGCAGTTGACCACTTCGGTCCCCAGGTGCCGCGCCAGGTCGATGGCGAGCCGGGTTTTGCCCGACGCGGTCGGTCCGTGAATCATCCAAAGGGCGCCGCCGTGGTTCATGCCGCAAAGGTAGGTTGCCAAAATTCCGTATATTTAGTCATGGCCTTTCCCGCGCAGCCCGAACAACGTTCTGCCTTTCGCCTCATTGAGCGCGGAGATTTAGCGGCGTTGACGTTCGCCGCGGGCGACCAAGTGGCCGACCCTGAACTCCGCCAAGAACGGTGGAAGGTGCTGCACCAGGCCACGTTTCAGGGCAACGTCGAAGAGCGCAAGGTGACCCTGTACTTTACCGCAGACCAGGGCCGATTTGCCCTGCATACCACCCTTTGGGCCTGTACCGAGCACACGGTGGTGTTCAAGAACTCAGAGGAACTCCCGATTCGCGCCATCGAGGCGCTCGAGTTTCACCAGTCTTCTGAAGAAGAGTAGCCGTCGGCCAGATCTTCTTCGTCAAATCCAAATTCGTCGTCGTCGTCGCCAAAATCGTCGTCGTCGAGGCCTGATCCTGCTGCCGCGTCGCCGTACTGCAGCTCGGGGGCGGTTGCAGGGCGCGCTCCGTAGCTCAGCACCACTTCGCTGCCCTCCAGGAGGCGGTCTTCGTGGCGCACAAACTCCACCAAAAAGCTCCACATTTCCAAAAAGTCGTACACAAACAGCAAGCGCTGCCCGGGGGCGCCGAGCACGTCGCCCACCGTCAGGTCGGCCATGCTGGGGCCGACTGCGGGGTCCATGGACATCAGCGGAATCTCGTCGCCTTGGTTCCATTCCGCGTCGGTGCGGTAAAACGAAGCCATTTGCCCTTCGTTGAGGTCAAACGAGGCCGCCAAGGCGCGGTGCGCCGCTTCGAGGGTGCTCGACGAGGGAAGCGCGACGTCGCGAAAGATGTCGTCTTCGGTATTCAAAATGACGCGTACAACTGTAGTGCTCATGATTTGGCAGAAATTCCGTGTTCAGCAGCCCAGGCGGTGACAAAAGCGCGGGCGTCGTCAAAGGTATTGGGGATTACGCCATCTAAAATGGCTTCGCGGACTGCGGTTTTCAGCTGGCCAACGAGCGGACCCGGGGGCAAATCAAACCAGTCCATCAACTGGCTTCCGTCGATTGGGGGTTGCCAGTTGCGCAGCTGGTCGCGCGCCTCTACTTCGGCCATTTTAGCCTTAACGTGCTCGTAATTAGCTTGGTATCGTGATTTTTTGCGCGGATTTTTGGTGGTAATGTCGCTGGAGCACAAGATCATCAGGTCGTCGATGTCGGCCCCCGCGTCAAAAAGCAGACGGCGCACCGCGCTGTCGGTGGCGGTGTCGCTGACCACGGCGATGGGGCGGGAGCTCATTTGGATGAGCTTCACCACATAATCCATGCGGGCGTCCAAGGGCAGCGCCAGGCGGCGAAAGAGCTTCTTGGCCATTTTTCCGCCCAAAAACTCATGCCCGTGAAAGGTCCACCCGATGCCCTTTACAAACTTCTTGGTCGGAGGCTTTCCGATGTCGTGCAGCAGCGCCGCCAAGCGCAGCCATACGTTGGGGGATTGCTCGGCCGTGTTGTCGACCACCTCAAGGGTGTGCCAAAAATTGTCTTTGTGAAGGTGGCCTTCAACTTCGTCGACGCCGGCCAGCGCGGCTACTTCGGGCAGCAGCACCTCCATGGCGCCGCAGCGAAACATCAGGCCCAGGCCCACGGAGGGCTTGGGGCTTTCCAAAATCTTCAGCAGCTCGGTCTGAACGCGTTCGGGCGACAAAATGCTCAGGCGGTCGGCGGTGGCGGCCATGCCTTCGAGGCAGGCGGGGTCCAGTGCAAAGCCGAGTTGGCTTGCGAAGCGGAGTCCGCGCAAAATGCGCAGCGGGTCGTCGCTAAACGTTTCGGTCGGTTCGAGCGGCGTGCGCAGGATTTGGGCCTCAAGGTCGGCGCGGCCCCCAAACGGGTCGAGCAGCTCGCCCCAAGCGGCCCGGTGCACGCCCACGGCCATGGCGTTGATGCTGAAGTCGCGGCGGCGCTGGTCGTCTTCGAGGGTGCCGGGCTGAACGCTGGGTTTGCGCGATTCGCTCCGGTAGCTCTCGGTGCGCGCTTGCACCAACTCGATTTGCCAGCCCTTCCAGGTGAACTGGGCGGTGCCAAAATTGGCGTAAACGGCGACCTTGCCGGCCTTGAGGGACCGGGCCGCCGTTTCGGCAACAGCTTTGGCGTCGCCGACGACGACGAAGTCCACGTCTTTGGAATGGGGTCGGTCGAGCAAGCGGTCGCGCACCCAGCCTCCCACGACGTAGCAGGGCAGGCCGAGTTCGTCGGCCGCGGCGCCCACTGCGCGGAACAGCTCGTGGTCAATCCACTGCGAGTAGGGCTCTGCCATTTAAACGGCCACTTGATACTCGCGCAGGGCGTCGTTCAACGAGGTCTTTTGGTCGGTGCTCTCTTTGCGGCGACCGATGATCAGCGCGCACGGCACGTGGTAGGTTCCGGCGGCAAAGTCCTTGGGCATGGTTCCGGGGATTACGACGCTGCGCTCGGGGACGTAGCCGCGGTACTCCACCGGTTCTGAACCCGTAACGTCGATGATTTTGGTCGACGCGGTAAGGACCACGTTGGCGCCGAGTACGGCTTCGCGGCCCACGCGCACGCCCTCGACGACGATGCACCGCGATCCGATGAACGCACCGTCTTCGACAATCACGGGAGCCGCCTGCAGGGGTTCCAAGACGCCGCCGATCCCGACTCCGCCCGAAAGGTGCACGTCGGCACCGATTTGCGCGCAGCTGCCCACGGTTGCCCACGTGTCGACCATGGTGCGCGGACCCACATAGGCCCCAATGTTGACGTAGGAAGGCATCATGATGACGCCCGGAGCCAGGTACGCTCCGTGGCGCGCCACGGCATGCGGAACCACGCGCACGCCCAAGGCGGCGTAGTTGCGCTTCAGCGGCATTTTGTCGTGAAATTCCATGGGACCCGCCTCAAACGTTTCCATTTTGCGCTGCGGAAAGTAAAGCACCACCGCTTTTTTAATCCATTCGTGGACGTGCCAGCCGCCTTCGACGGGTTCGGCCACGCGAAGGGTTCCGTGGTCCAGTGCCGCGATGACTTGGCCCACCGCGTAATGGGCCTCAGGGCTTTGCAGTTCGTCGCGGTGTTCCCAGACGCGCTCAATCGTGGCGCGGAGTTCAGTCCAGTTGGGTGTCATTTCTTTTGATGTAAGTAGTTTTCTAAGATCAAGCTTGCCGCGGCCGCGTCGAGATGTCCTTTGTCTTTTTTGACGGCCTTGGATCGGCCGAGCAGCGCGGCACCTTGGGCGGCGAGTTTGGAGGTCAGTCGCTCGTCGACCAAGTGCACGGGGACCGAAGGCCAAAGAGCCTCTAAGGCCTTGGCCACGAGGTCTCGGGCTTCTGCACCTTGAGAGGGCGCTCCGTTGCGTTGCAGCGGACTTCCCAACGCGATGCCGCGAATCCCCGACCCGTCGCCGTAGCGCCGGGCGAGCTCGCGCGCGAGCTCGGCGGTCGCCAGCGCGGCCACCGGGAACGCCATCATTCCCTGCACGTCGCTCTCAGCGAGGCCGGTTCGGCGAAGTCCAGGGTCAAGGCCTATCCACATGCTTTTTGGCGCGCAGTACTGCGCAGACCACAAAGGTAGGGGGTATCTTTGCGCCATGGTTTACCCAATTGCCGCCTACGGTTCCCCGGTGCTCAAGCGCCGCGCCAAAGACGTGGTGTGCCCGTCTGCCGAACTTTCGGCCTTCGTCGACTCGATGTTTGAAACCATGTATGCATCTAAAGGAGTGGGCCTTGCGGCGCCCCAAATAGGGATCAGTACGCGGGTCTTCGTTGTCGACGGCGCCCCCTTTGCCGACGACCCTGACCACGCCGAAGACGCCGAGGTGCTGAAGACGTTTAAAAAAGCGTTCATTAACGCCGAAATATTGGAAGAAACCGGCGAGGAATGGGGTTTTGAAGAAGGTTGCTTGAGCATCCCCGAACTGCACGAGACCGTAGTCCGCCGCGAGACCTTGCGCATCGCCTACCAAGACCTTGAGGGCCAGTGGCACGAGGAGACCTACACGGGCGTTCCGGCACGCATCATTCAGCACGAGTACGACCACATTGAGGGGATTCTCTTTACCGACCGCCTGAGTCCGCTCAAAAAGCGCCTAATTCAGGGCCGCCTCAAGGACATCGCAGCGGGCAAAGTCACGGCTAACTACCGAATGAAGTTCAACGTAGCATGAAAAAGTACGCGTTAGCTCTGGGCGCCGCAGGATTGCTGGCCTCCTGTACGGCCAAGGTAGACGGCGAAAAAGCCATTCAGGAGCTCACCGCCAAGCAAAACTGGGCCGAGGACTCCACGGGGTCGTATGCCCTCGCGCAGCGCCTCGAAGCGGCGGCCAATCAAGCCGAAAGCGACTCGCTGTGGGCGCGCTACCAGTTGGCGGCAGGCGACTTGGAGTCGCAGATTCCGAGCCGGGCACTTTTTGCGATTCGCTACTACATGCGCGTCGTCGATTCGCTGCCCCAGAGCTACGGTCCGCGGGCGCTTTTTGCCGTGGCCACCACCTTTGACGTGAACCTCAACGACCGAATGCGCGCCGGTCAGGCCTACGAAATGTTTCTGCAGTACTACCCGCAGCACCCTTGGGCTCCGCGGGTCGACACCTTGCTGTCGATTACGCGCAGCGGCGCAGACACCCTTTTAATGCAGCAAATTCAAGCGAACCAACCATGAACGACCTCAAGCACGTACTCGCCATTGCGGGTCGCCCCGGACTCTTCCAACTCGTAGCTTCAACCCGCACCGGCCTGGTGGCCGAGCCCCTCGGCGGGGGCGCCCGCGTGAGCGCCTCGGCGCGCCAGCAGGTGCACGTGCTCGACGAGATGGCCCTGTACACCGTGGAGGGCGAGCGTCCGCTTCGCGAAGTGTTTGCCGCCGTCGGAGCCGCCCTCAACGGGCAAGAGGCCGTGGCCCACAACGCCGACAGCGCCCTGGTGACCGCTGAGTTTGCCAAGTTGGTCCCCGACTACGACGACAGCCGCGTGTACGTCAGCGACATGCGCAAGTTTTTTCAGTGGTACAACGCCTTGGTCCGCTACCAATTCTTTGCGGACGCACCGGCAGCGGCGGCCGACGAACCCAAGGCCAAGCCGGCCAAGAAAAAAGCGGCACCCAAGGCTGCGGATGGCGAGTAATTCCGACCGACGTCCTGCGCTCGAGGCCTTTGAGCGCCTGCTCGGCATCATGGACGACTTGCGGGCTCAGTGCCCGTGGGATAAGGTTCAAACGGAGCAAACGCTTCGCATCTTGACGATCGAGGAGACCTACGAACTGGCCGATGCCATTGATGCGGGCGATTGGTCCGAATTGGGAAAGGAACTCGGAGACTTGTTCCTCCACCTCGTGTTTTACAGCAAAATCGCGAGCGAACAGGGCCACTTTGACGTGGCGGATGTGCTGCACGGAGTGTGCGACAAGCTGGTGCGCCGGCATCCGCACATTTACGGCGACGTGAACGCTGAAGACGCCGAGGCCGTCAAAGCCAACTGGGAAGCCATTAAGTTGGCCGAAAAAGGTTCCGCATCGGCCAAATCGGTGCTCGACGGGGTGCCCAAAGCCCTTCCCGCGCTGGTGAAGGCCTACCGCATGCAAGACAAAGTGCGGGGCGTCGGATTTGACTGGCCCTCGATCGACGGCGTGTGGAATAAGGTCGAAGAGGAGCTCGAGGAGCTGCGCAGCGCGCCCGACGACGCCGCGGCCGAAGAAGAGCTGGGCGACCTCTTTTTTGTCCTGGTGAACTACGCCCGGCACCGCGGCTGGGACCCCGAGCAGGCCTTGGCTCGGGCCAACGACAAGTTCCTGCGCCGATTTAAGGCCATGGAGGCGCTGCTGGCTGAGCGCGGCGACGCCAACGCCAAACAGACCTTGGAGGTTTGGGATTCCCTTTGGAATCAGGTAAAACGGAACGAGAATTGATTTTGGGGTAACGTGGCAGTCACGTTGGCTCGCCATTTTTACGCACCCCGCATGAAAACCGTTTACCTCGTTCGCCACGCCAAGAGCTCCTGGGAGTACCTCGAGCTTCCCGACATGGACCGTCCGCTTAAGGGCCGTGGAATTCGCGACGCCCACTTGATGGCGGAATGGCTGCGGGACGTGCTGCACCGCCGCCCGGCTGTGTACACCTCTCCGGCTACGCGCACCCTGCATACGGCCATGATCTTTGCCCGAGGGCTGGGGATTCCGCTCGATCAGGTGCACTTGGCCGACGAGCTCTACGCGGCCTCGCACGACCAAATCGCGGGCTTCTTGCGCGGAATTCCCCACGACCCCGAAGCCGTGATGCTCTTTGGGCACAACCCCGGGATGAGCGAGTTCATTTCCGACTCCGTGCCGGGATTTGCCGAAAACATGCCGACTGCCGGAGTCGCGGTGCTCGAATTTGCAACTTCTACGTGGAGCGGCTTGCAGGGAGGGGCGGAACTTCGGTACTTTGATTTTCCAAAAAACCTCAAGTAATACTTTTATAATATGGGCAAAATGAGTGATTTGCGCTCTCGATTTGTGAATCGAGACTTGAGCTGGCTGCAGTTTAATGCACGGGTGCTGCAAGAGGCTGAAGATGAGCGCAATCCCTTGATTGAGCGCCTGCGGTTTTTGGGCATCTTTTCGAACAACCTCGACGAGTTCTTTCGCGTGCGGTACGCGACCATCCAGCGCATGTCGGACTCAGACGACGTCAAAAAAGTTAAGGAAACCCTAGGGGGTTGGGATCCCAACGACCTGCTGCACGCGATCCAGTCCGAAGTTAACGTGCTCAACGACCGGGTCGAGACCACCTACGCCAAGCTCATGGTCGCCTTGGAGCTCGAAGGAATAAAAATCATCGACGAGCAAGACCTGACTCAGGGCCAGAAAGACCACATCCGCAAGTTTTACATCGACAAGGTCAGTCCGACCATTTTTGCGATGATTTTGCAGGACCACTTGCCGTTTCCCGAACTCAACGACGCCTCGATCTACTTGGCCATTCGGCTGTGGCCCAAGTTGGGCGGCGAACCGGTGCTGTCGATGGTGGAGGTTCCGGCCGAAATCCACGGGCGCTTCATTGAGCTTCCCAAGTACGGCAAGAACTACCTGATGTTCCTGGACGACGTGCTGCGCCACAACCTGCAGTACGCGTACTTTTTGTTCCCGTCGCAGCGCATCGAGGCCTACACGTTTAAAATTTCGCGCGACGCCGAGCTCGATTTGGACCACCACGACGTGAGCAGTACCGTGCTCGACCGCGTGCGCCGCGGACTCGAGGACCGCCAAGTGGGCGACCCGGTGCGCATGGTGTACGACCGCGACATGCCGGCCGACTTCTTGGCCTACCTGATGGGGCGCATTGGCATGCAAAACAGCGACGCGGTGATTGCGGGCGGACGCTACCACAACAAAAAGGACCTGATGCGCTTTCCCAACATCGGGGGGGCGCACCTGGAGCATCCGCGCCTCGAACCGCTGCAGCACCCCGACCTCGACATGGAGAAGTCGCTGATGAACGTGGTTCGCCAGAAGGACGTGCTGCTGTTTTTGCCCTACCACAACTTCTTGAGCCTCGTGCGCTTCTTGCGCGAAGCCGCCATCGACCCTTCGGTGACCAAAATCAGCATCACCTTATACCGGTTGGCGAGCCAATCGCGCATCGTTTCGGCGCTGATTAACGCGGCCAAAAACGGCAAGAAAGTGCGGGTGGTCATTGAGCTTCAGGCGCGGTTTGACGAAGAAAACAACCTGCACTACCTCGAGAAAATGCGCAAAGAAGGCATCGAGGTGCAGACCGGCGTCGAGGGACTCAAGGTGCACAGCAAAGTCGTGCACATTGAGCGCAACACCTCCGACGGGGGCAAAGAGCACTTCGCGGTCGTGGGCACGGGCAACTTTCACGAGGGCTCGGCCAAGGTCTACACCGACTACCACCTGCTCACGGCAAACCCCGTGATTTGTGCCGACGTGGCCCGCGTGTTTGAGTTTCTCTACGAGCCCTACAAGGTCATCAAGTACAAGGAACTGCTGGTGAGTCCGCACTACAGCCGCAACGGCATCATCAAGTGCATCGACCGCGAAATCGCCCACGCCAAAAAGGGCAAAAAGGCCGAGATCATTATGAAGTTCAACTCGCTGAGCTCCTACGACATCGGCGAAAAGCTTTACGAGGCCAGCAAAGCCGGCGTCAAGGTGCGCCTCATCGTGCGCGGCGTGTGCTGTGTGCGCCCGGGCGTGAAGGGGCTCAGCGAAAACATCCACGTCGTCAGCATTGTCGACCGGTTCTTGGAGCACAGCCGCGTCTACTACTTCGCCAACGACGGCGAACCCAAAATGTACCTGGCCTCGTTTGACATGATGACCCGCAACCTCGACCTTAGGGTCGAAGTGGGCGCGCCGGTCCTCGACCCCCGCATTCAGCGCGAAATCCTCGACCACCTCGACATTCAGTTCCGCGACAACGTCAAGGCACGGGTCTACGACGCCGAGGGCCGCAGCGTGCACCGCGTCGCGCCGGGTCCGCGCATCCGCAGCCAAATGGAGCTGTACGAGTACGTGAAAAAGCAAGCCAAAAAGCGCAAGGCATGAGCATGAAGTTCCTGACGTTGGGCGCCATTGACATCGGTTCCAACTCGATTCGCTTGCTGATCAGCCACGTGATTCCGACTCCGACCTACACCTACTACAAAAAGGTGTCGATCACGCGGCTTCCGGTGCGCTTGGGCGCCGATGTGTTCACCCAAGGCGAAATCAGCAAAGAAACCGGCTACCGCTTGGTCGATGCCATGCGGGCCTTTGCGGCCATCATGCGCGTCAACGGCGTCACCGACTACCGGGCGTGCGCCACCTCGGCGATGCGCGAAGCCAAGAATTCCGCGCGATGGATCCGCCGGGTGCGCCGGGCGGCCGACATCGACATCGAGGTCATTGACGGCGAAGAAGAGGCCAAACTCGTCTTTCACGCCAAGCTTTTTGACCGCATTCACCCTGAGGAGCCCAACCTCTGCTTCGTCGACGTGGGCGGAGGCTCGACCGAGCTCACCTTCTTTCGCGACGGGCAGGCGCTGGCTTCGCGGTCTTTTCCGCTCGGAACCGTGCGCCTTCTCAGCGAAGCCGACAGCGAGGCGGTGTGGGAGGACCTGCGCACGTGGCTCGAGTCGGAGGTGGCTCAGCTCGACGGCCCCGTTGCGCTGGTGGGGGCGGGCGGAAACATCAACAAAGCCCATAAAATCAGCGGACGCCCGGTCGAAGAACCCCTCAGCAAGCAG
>JBEGTJ010000018.1:0-29603 GCA_041179465.1 Bacteroidota bacterium
GGTGGTCGGACTGGGATTCAACTGGGTACTCCACAACCTGATTGACACCGAGCTCGCCGTGCGCACGGGCGAACGCATCTACGAGCGCTTCGCCGAAATGCCCGAGGAACAGCGCAAGGGCGTGATGGCCTTCATGGGCGCCGGCAACGAGGCGGAACTCAAAGCAAAATCCATCGAAATGGCCACCGAGCAGGCCTCGATCATGGGCATCCTTAAATCGACCGGAGTCGGAATCGTCATGTACGCCGTCATCGGCCTCATCGTCGCCGCCGTTACGAAGAAAAACCGCCCTGAGTTCCAGTGAGCCACCTCGACCTGAGCCTCGTAATTCCGCTGTTCAACGAAGAAGAATCGCTGGCAGAGCTGCACGCGTGGATCGACCGCGTGTGCACGGCCCAGGGGCTGCGCTACGAAGTGCTCTTCATCAACGACGGCTCGACCGACAGCTCGTGGAAGGTCATTCAGGGCCTTGCCGCCCAGCATCCCGAAGTGCGCGGAATCCGCTTCCGCCGCAACCACGGCAAGTCCGCCGCCCTCTACGTCGGGTTTCAGGCGGCCCAGGGCGACGTCGTCATCACCATGGACGCCGACCTGCAGGACAGCCCCGACGAGATTCCCGACCTGGTGCGCATGATTCGCGAAGAGGGCTTTGACCTCGTGAGCGGATGGAAGAAGAAGCGCTACGACCCGCTGTCCAAAACCTTGCCCACCAAGCTCTTCAACTGGGCGGCGCGCAAAATGAGCGGAATTTACCTGCACGACTTCAACTGCGGCCTCAAGGCCTACCGCCTCGAAGTGGCGCGGTCCGTCGAAGTGCAGGGCGAAATGCACCGCTACGTGCCCGTGCTCGCCAAGATGCAGGGCTTTACCCGCATCGGCGAAAAAGTCGTGGAGCACCGCGCGCGTCCCTACGGCGTGACCAAGTTTGGCCTCAACCGCTTCACCAACGGCCTGCTCGACCTGGTGACGCTCAGCATGGTGTCGCGCTTTCGCCGCCGTCCGATGCACTTTTTTGGAACCTGGGGCCTCGCCATGTTCTTCTTCAGCGGCGTGTCGCTGAGCGTCTTGGGCGGACTCAAACTCGCCCGCCTCTGGAGCGGACAGCGCCCCGGCCTGATCACCGACGACCCCTGGTTTTTCATCTTTTTGACGGCCATGATTCTCGGAACCCAGCTCTTCGTAACCGGCCTTTTGGCGGAACTCGTGGTGCGCAGCGGTCGCCGCCGTCCCGAGTACGGAATCGCCGAAGAACTGAACCGTCCCCATGCCGACTCCAGCGCACGCTGAGGTACTCCACGGCCTGGAGCAGGCGCACTACGGACCCGCGCGCAGCGCGGAGCCCGAATTTTCGCTGATTTCGCCCACCTTCAAGCGGCCCGACGAGGTGCGCGAGTTCATCGCCAGCGCGGCCCAGCTTGCGGGGCCGCGCGGCCGTTTTGAGGTCATCCTTTCTGACGGAACCCCCGACGACCGCCTTCGCCCCGAGATTCAGGCGGCCGCCGAGGCCGCAGGCCTCGGCGTGACGGTCTTGTACCGTGCTGGGCTCCCCGTGAGCGACGCGCGCAACGCGGCCGCCGCCGCGGCGCGGGCCCCCTGGCTCATCTTCTTGGACTCGGACTGCCTGCTGCCCCACGACTACCTCGACGCGGTGACCCAGGGCTTGGCCCGCGACGCGTGGGACGCCTTCGGCGGCCCGGATGCCGCCCCGCCCGACTTCAGCCCGCTCCAAAAAGCCATCAGCTTCGCCATGACGTCGGTGCTGACTACGGGCGGCATCCGCGGCGGCTCCGCAAAACCCACCGCCACCTACTACCCCCGGGGCTTTAACATGGGCATGCGCGCCGAGGCCTTTTGGGCCGTCGGCGGCTACGACACCCAATTCAAGTGCGGCGAAGACGTCGAACTCAGCATTCGGGTGCGGGCGGCAGGCTTCCGCGTGGGCCTCATTCCCGAGGCCGTAGTGTGGCACAAGCGCCGCGCCACCCTTGGCCAGTTTTACCGTCAGGTGCGCCGGTTTGGTTCCGCGCGAATTGCCCTGGCCAAGCGCCACTCCGGGCAAATGAAGCCCACCCACGCCTTTCCGTTCGCATTTATGCTCGCTTGGATTGCAGCCCTCGCGCTGCACCTTACGGGCCTCTGGACTTGGCCCGTCTACCTCTTTCACAGCTACTTTATCGCCGTTTTGGTGCTCAGCAGCATCCAAAACCGCTCCCTCGGAGTCGGTCTGCGCAGCGTCGCCGCCACGGCGGTAATGTTTGCCGGCTACGCCGTGGGCTTTGGCTCGGCCCTGCTGGGGCGGCCGTATCGGTAGTTATTCGTTAAAGCCGAGGTTTCTGCCAGTAACCACGTTCTTATTGAATCACAAAAACGTACTTGCTCTGCACAAAAGATTGCATCTGGCTCATCATTTCGGTCGAGGTCGTGAAGACATATCCATTTAGGTCCGATAAATCAGCCTGGTAGGACGAGTCGGCACTCCACGCAGTGCACGAATAGCCATTTTGAACGTCTGCCAAAGGGATGTCGCTGTTTACGGTGAGTCGGGCATTTTTCAATTCCGTCCCGCTGTAGGATGCAATGGTGTCCATCACTGTTTGGCCTTGCCATACGTAGCGAACGTACATCGGCTGGTTGGTCTCGTTGACTACGAGAAAATCGTAGATGTAGACGGTTTCTTTCGTGCAGGCAACTGCCAGCATACCGGCAAGCGCAAGGGTGGTGAACTTTTTAATCATTGGTTTGGAAGGTAAATTGTTCGGTGAACCTAAAGATATAAAAATCTCAATGACAACGCGATAGTTAACGATTTGTATTCCTTGGGGCGGCCGTACCGGTAACGAGCAACCAGTAACCAGCTACCAGCAACTAGCTGCTAGCAACTAGCAACTAGTAACTAGCAACTAGTTGCTAGCAGCCCTTCAATCGCCAAGCGGTAGCCCAGCCAGCCGAGGCCGCTGATGGTTCCGCGGGTGTAGGGGGCCAGGAGGGAGGCGCGGCGAAACGATTCGCGGGCGTAGGTGTGGCTGAGGTGCACCTCGATAATGGGGCAGGTGAGGGCCGCCACGGCGTCGCGCAGGGCGACGGAGGTGTGGGTGAAGGCTCCCGGGTTGATGACCACGGCGTGGTCGGGGCCGTTGTGGGCCGCGAGGTAGGCGCAAAGGGCGCCTTCGTCGTCGGACTGGAACGAGCGGAGCTCGGTTCCGCCAAAGTGCGCGTCCAGCCAAGTCTGCAGCACGGGGATTTGGTCCTCGAGCCGCAAGGTGCCGTAGAGGTCGGGCTGACGGGTTCCGAGTTGGCCCAAGTTGATGCCGTGCACGATGTGAATCACCATGGGGCGAAGGTACGAAG
Organism: Bacteroidota bacterium; assembly: GCA_041179465.1. Classification (GTDB taxonomy): domain Bacteria; phylum Bacteroidota; class Bacteroidia; order Flavobacteriales; family Schleiferiaceae; genus TMED14. The sequence goes on from JBEGTJ010000018.1 coordinate 3,349, forward strand.
TAGCGGGGTCGGGCCTAACTTCGGCCTTGTGAAGTGGGACCTGGCGCTTAAGCAGTTTGACGGCTACCTGAGGTTGGAGCGCGGAATGAGTCCCAACACCGTGGCGGCCTACGCGCGCGACGTCGAGGCCCTGGCGCTTTGGTGCGCGGAGCGGGACCGCAGTGCGGCCAAGGTTACGGCCGACGAGCTGCGCGAGGCGGTGCGCGAAATGGCTGAGGGCGGACTCAATGCGCGGTCGCAGGCCCGGAGGTTGTCGGCCTGGCGCGCCTTTTTTGGATTTGTGCGCGAAGAAGGGCTGCGCGAGGACCAGCCGGCGCTGTCGCTGGATTTGCCCTCGCTGCCCAAGCGCTTGCCCGTGTACCTCACCGAGGAGGAGGTGCGCGACCTCTTTGCGGCCGTCGACCGGTCGCAGCCCAGTGCGGAGCGCGACGTAGCGATCTTGGAGGTGCTGTACGGCTGCGGACTGCGGGTTTCGGAACTCTTGGAGTTGCGGTTGCGCGACGTCCTGGCCCAAGAAGGCTTGATTCGGGTAGTCGGCAAGGGAGACAAGGAACGGGTGGTGCCCATACACGACACCGCGCTCGAGGCGGTGGAGCGCTACCGCAGCACCGAGCGCGTGCACGTGCAGCCGCAGCGGGGCTTTGAAGACTACGTGTTCCTGAACCGGCGAGGGCGCAAAATGAGCAGTGGGTCTTTGTGCGGCTCAAGGAGCTGGCGGCGCTCGCCGGGGTTCGCAAGACGATGGGTCCGCACACGCTAAGGCACACCTTCGCCACCCATTTGCTGCACCACGGCGTGGACCTGCGCTTCATTCAGGTGATGCTGGGGCACAGCTCCATCACGACGACCGAAGTGTACGCGCACCTCGACGACCGCATACTGCGCGAAACGGTGCTCAAGCACCATCCGCGAAACCTGCGCTAAAGCTCGCGGCGTGCGCCACGGGTGGCCCAGAGCACGGAACCCCGAAACACCCCATATTCCGGCCAGCGCTTGGGGGTGCGGTCGCGGCTCACGGCGTAGCGGCTGAACAAGCGGTAAAAGTCAACGTGGGCTTGGACCACGGCCCAGGTGTGCTGGGGCTGGCGCTGCAGCAAAAAGCGCAGTCCGGCGGCCCCGTCGAGCAGCAGCCTAAAACCGACGATGCGCATGGCGCTCAGGGTAGGGGCGTTGCGCACGACCGTCAGCAGGCTGTTGCGCACGTTCAAAAAGGTTTTGCGGGGGCTGCCGGCGTTGAGGGTTCCGCCGCCCACGTGCAGCACGGTAGAGCTGCTGCAGGCCTCGACCGACCAGCCGTGGCGGTGCATGCGCCAGCAGAGGTCGATTTCTTCCATGTGGGCAAAAAAGACGGGGTCCAGACCGCCCACGGCCCAGTAGGCCTCGAGGCGCAGGGCCAGGCAGGCTCCGCTTGCCCAAAACACGGGCCGGTAGGTCGGCTGGTCGTACTGACCGTGGTCGAGCGCGCAGCGGTCCAGCACGCGTCCGTAGGCAAAGGGAATCCCCCAGTCGTCCATGCGTCCGCCCATGGCGCCGGCGTACTCGAATCGCTCGGGTTCTGCGTAGCTGCGCAGCTTGGGCTGCATCGCGCCGAGCCGGGGTTGGGCCGCAAACCGGGCAATCAGGGGCTCCAGCCAGCCTTCGAGGGGCTCGATGTCGGTATTCATGAGCACTGCGAGGTCGTAGCCTTCGAGCCGCTTCAGTCCCTCTTGGTAGCCGCCGGCGTAGCCCAAGTTGCGTTCCAGGGCGACCGCGCGTACCGTCGGGTGCTCGGCGGCCAGCCATTCCAGGGTGCCGGCCTCGGTCGAGCCGTTGTCGATCACGACCACGTCGGCTCCCGAGCTGCGGGCCGTGACCAAGGGCAAAAACTGCTTAAGCCAGTGCAGCCCATTGTAGTTGAGTAAGGCGACCGCGGTCCGCATCAGTTGTTGCCCCCGGATTGAAAAAACATGTTGTTGTAGATGCGCGAACCGAACTTTTCGCCGTCGTTGGCGCCCGTTTGGTCGAGGTCGCCCACAATGTAGGAGCGCTTCTGCAGCGCAATGCGCCACCGCGGATTCTGGATTTCGCCAATGGCCGAGGAGTGAATGAGCTCGTAGTTGCCGCTGGCCAGGTCAAAATTCCCGAAGATGAAGACCTTATTGATCTGGTAGGGGGCGTTGGCCACGTCGAGGGTGTTGTACTGCCACATTTCGTAGGGGTAGGCGTCGTTCTCGTAGGGGCGGCGCTCGGCCAGCGTCGGCGGACCGTACTGCAGGTAGACTCGGCCACGGTCGGTCGCGTATCCGGGAACGGCCTTGCTGCTGAACCGCTTGTTGACCTCGGTCACGCGCTCGCCGTAGGCCGAGGCCTGGCTCAGGGCCTCGCCGGGAAAGCGCTTGGTCCAAAACTGCTGGGCAAAGCGCCAGCGGAGGCTGTCGGCGGCCTCCTCTTGGGCCAGCGATTCGATGCTGATGCGCTCGGTTTGGCTGGCGATGGGGTAGAGGGCGCTCACGGAACGGCGGGCGGCTTCGCCTTCGCCCAAGAGTTCCACCCAGCGCGGATCCACCGTCAGCCGGGCGTATTCGTTGGCCTCACCGGGGTTCCAGCGAAAGAAGCTGATGGACTGCGCCGGAAAAGCCGCGGGGTCCATGTCCTGAACGGCCAAGGTCAGCTCGAGTCGGTAGCGGCCCGAGGGCACTTGGCTCAGGTTGAGCCCGCCCTGCAGGGCCTGCACGGGCTGGTTGGGTTCAATTTTGAGGCGTCCGCCCAGGTCGGCCCGCAGTTCGCCGCGTTCCTCGCTGCGCAGGGCATAGGTGAGTACCGCTTTTTTGCCGGGCGGAATGCGGTAGGCTTCGCTGTAAAAGCGCAGTACGTCGTCGCTGGCCGTGAAGACGTGGTCGCCCCAGTGCAGCAGGGGGCGCACTTCGAGGCCGTATCGGTTAAATTCCGGACGTTGGGCTTGGGCGGCCCCCACGTGTTCGGCCAAGAGCACGGGAGCGAGCCGCGGCTGCAGGCCGTCGGTGAGCCTGATGCTGCCGCGCAGGGTGTCCCACTTCTCGGGGTCGGGTCCCACCGCCACAAAAAGTTGGTAGCGCCCGGTGTCGGCGGCGAGTCGAATCATGCTCTGGTAGGTGAGCGGAACGTCGGGCGCTGCCCCTTCTTTCGGGGCCGGTGCCGACAGGGTGATTTTGTCTGCCGCAACGATTTGGTCCCCCCGCTGAAGCCATGCCGCAACTTGGGTTTCGGTGCGGGGCGGACTCTGGACGTAGCACAAAAGGTCCACATAAGGACCCGTTTGGGGGTGCCAAAGGGGCAGTACGTCGAGGTTAAACGAGGTGTTTTGAGCGCCTAGATTGCTGATTGCCAGTAGGCTTACCGCAACAGCGTACGCATTTTTAGCAAGTCTTTTTTGCATGCGGTGAAGTTACGTATTTTTGCCCCGGAAGAATGGCAGAGTGGTCGATCGCGGCGGTCTTGAAAACCGTTGACTGTAACAGGTCCGGGGGTTCGAATCCCTCTTCTTCCGCTGGCTCAATCGAGCGACCGCGCCCCCAACTGGGGGCGCTTTTTTTTAGGCCCCCGGCGATCGAACTCGTTCAAGTGAGCCGGGGGCCTAAAAAAGAAGGCGGCGCGCGCTGCGCGCCGCGGTCGCTCGATTGAGCCAAAGCACCCCCACCAGGGAACGCGCCCGGGCGCCAAGGGCGCCTGGGCGCAATCCCGAGTTCACGGATCTCAAGTAAAACCCTTCATAAAGTGAACCACATGAATTAGTGCGTGGGTCGATGGAAACATTTGCCTCAGTAAATTCTAATTGGTCCAAATAATTTGGAACAAGGTTGGGTATGGATATCGAGATAGCTCAATCGCTCAAGGTGTGCGGACCGTTTGTAAATCTCAAAACAACCTACAGTATTACTGTAGATGGCTGCTGGAAACGCCCGAAATTCCAACTTGTTGCTTTTCAGGGCTTAGGATTCCTTAAATTTGATCAATGCTCAATGATGTATTACTGATCCGAGGGTTCGAATCCCTCTTCTTCCGGGGCTATCATTAATATCAAGTTGGGTGAACTTTTTAGCCAATAATTTAGAAGTTGAAATAGATTATAATTAATCATGTTTTATAACCTGAGTATTTCGGTCCATGGGTGACTTCATAATTCAATCCCGCATATCAATCCCTCAATTTCTAAAATCTCGGTTCCTCCGATTCCTATCACGCACAAGTCCAGCGATTCGGAATTTCTGGCGTTTCCAGCACCCATCTACATTAACCCTGGAGATTCCAAACAAAGCAGGGTCATCGTCCGCTCGAGTAGAAAAATCGAAACGTACCTCCTAAAAATCAAGGACCAAATCCCCAACCCCCGGCGATCGAACCCATTTGCCGCTTTTGGGCAACCCAACCCAAGCAAGCCGCTCATCGTTCCTCAACCCGCACATACCGCGCATAGTCCGTGCCCGAGGAATGCTCCGTGGGTCCGCTCTTAACCCACGTCGTGCCGTACTGCCGCAGCGTGTCGGGCAGTACCTCAAGCCAACCGGCGGCCACCGCCACCACTACCGGCTTGTTGAGCACCTCCTGCTGATAGCGCCGGTCGCGGCAGTGGTCGCCTTCGTGCGGCAATCCCAGCGCCCGAGCCGACAAACCGTCGAGCAGGTAGCTGTTCCAGTACGAACCAATAAAAACCGCTTCGGAATCGCGGGCGAGCACTTCGCGAAGCAGCACCTCGGCCTCGGCGCGCGGCAGGCGGCCTTGGGCGCCCGTGCTAAACTGCGTAGTGAACGACCACGCTGCCCAAGCTTGCAGACCCCATAGCCCAAGGAGCCCCAGCGCAACGGCGGGACGCTTCGTGTGCCCTCCGTCGTGCAGGTACGAGAGCAGGGCGAGCGCGCCCCACGTGAACGAGGCCGCGAAGTAGCGCAGCGGAAACCCATTGGCGGCATTCCATCCCGAAGCGTGAACCGCGGCCCAGGACGCCACCGCCGCGAGCGCCAGCGCTCGGGTCAGGGGCGAAGTCGGCGTGCGGCGAACCCAGCCGGTGATCGCCCACAGCAGAATCCAAGCAACCACGGCCCAGCCCAAAGCGAAATTGAAGGGCTTGTTCCCGTCGCCCCCGAGCGTGGTGCTCCATTCCGTCCACTGATGGACCACCGACGCCCAGCATTCCTGAGGATCCGCAAACATTCGGGCGAAGCCCTTCTGGCGGGGAGCCCCCGACTTGGCCGCCCACAACCCGGCAAGGCCCCCAAGGCTCCCTAAGGCATACCCCAGCGGGCGCGCGCGTACCTGCCGCACCATCACCCCGCGGTAGCACCAGACCGCCGGCACCAAAAGGGCCACCGAGAGCTCAGAAGCCCAGACACTCGCCGCAGTCGCTAGCGGAATCGCCAGCGACCGCATGCCCGCCGACCCAGCGTAGCGGTGAAGCCCCTCGGCCTCAGACGGCACCTGGGCGGCCCTCCGCTCCGCCTCGAGCAGCGCGACAAACGCGAGGCCCAGCAGCGTCTGGCCCAGGTAGGGATGCCCCACGGCCACCGCCTCATAAAACGGGTAGGGCGGAAGCAGCAGCGCCCCAAAGCCCACTGCGGCCAGCAGCACGTCGCGCACAATCCAGGCCCAAAGGAGTCCGCAGCCGACCAAAACCGCCCCCTGAACCCAAATCATCGCCGTGAGGCCGTCGAGCCCGCAAAGGGTCGCCAGCGAGCCCAAAAAGGGCAAGAGGCTTCCCAGGCGGTCCTGGCCCCAGTAGTAGGCGTCGCGGCTCCAATCAAAGCGCTCCGCCATCAGCGCATGAATCGCTTGGTCGGCGTTGAAGTGAGGGGTCGTGGCGACGCTGAAGTGCGCGGCAAATAGCCCAACGCTTACCGCGACCACGGCCAGTGCGAGCGCGGCCCGCCACCCCGCCGTGATCCCAACGGAATTCACAAGCGGGCCGCGTAGGCGGCGAAGCGGTCGAGGATCATTTGCCAGCCCATGCGCTGCATGTCGTGCGGATTTTCGCCTTCGGGGTCAAAGCGCTCGGTGACGAGGCAAGTGCCGTCGCCTTGGTCGCTGAAGTCCACCGTCCAGCGGCGCCCGTCGCTCATGACGAGCGCGAGGTGCTTGCCGGGGTCGACCGCCGTGTAGGTGGATTCAAAATCAAACCCAAAAGACCCGTCGCGGGCTTCCATGCGCGAAGTAAAGGTTCCGCCCACGCGCAGGTCGTTGCTGCAGCTCGGGCAGCACCAGTCGTCGCCGGCAAAGTTCCAATTCACTACGTGTTCGGGCTCGGTAAACGCGCTCCATGCCGTGTGGGGGGCGGCCGAAACCGCCGAAGAGACTTCAATCATGCCCTAAAAGTACGGGGAATGCGTCGATTAGGCGCCCAGCGCTACCGACGTCATCGTCAGCGAACCCGCCAGCGCATAGTCGTTGAAGACCTCGAGCGATTCGTCGGGCTCGCGCAGCGCCAGCGCATACAGGAGCGGCAAAAAGTGCTCGGGGGTCGGAACCGCATGCTGCACCGCGGTGCCCAAGCGGGCGTAGTCGGCGAGCTCGTCGAGCTTGTGGTTGCGCACCCGGTCCATCAGCAGGCTTCGGGCCTCTTCGGCCCAGTCGAAGGCGTAGCCGACTTCATTCAGCCGGTTCCAGTCGACTCGGCCCAGGTTGTGGACCATGTTACCGCTGCCCACCACCAGCACGCCACGGCGGCGAAGGTCGGCGAGCTTCCGGGCCACCTCGAGGTGCTCGGCGGGCGATTTGCCGCGGTCGAGGCTCATCTGCACCACCGGAATGTCGGCGTTCGGCGCCAAGTGCTTCAGCACGCTCCACGCGCCGTGGTCCAGGCCCCAGTGCTCGGTGTCGATGCCCCCGTGGGTCAGCGCCGCCCCGGTGGCGGCGAGTTCGGGCATGCCGGGCGCAGGGTACTGCACCTGGTAAAGCGCTTCAGGAAATCCGCCGAAGTCGTGAATGGTGCGCGGACGCTCCATGGCCGTAAAAAACGTACCTCGGGTCTCCCAATGGGCCGAAACGCATAAAATGGCGCGCGGCGGACTCAGTTCGGCCCCCTGGCGCCGGATTTCGCGCGTGAACAGGTTGTCTTCGATCGCATTCATCGGGCTGCCGTGGCCGATGAAGAGCACCGGCATGCGCTCCGTGCGCACGCTGCCCAGCCAGTTGTCGAGCTGCGAGGCGGTCATTCGGCAGCGGATTGAAGCGATTCCTTCATCGCGGACTTAAACGTTTCCACCGATTGCGCGCCGCTCAAGCCCACGCGCTGGTTGAACACAAAAAACGGAACGCCGCGCACGTTCAGCCGCTGCGCGTAAGCCAGGTCGGCTTCGACTTCGGCACGAAACGCTTCGGGGCGGTCCAGCACGTCAAGGGCCCCGGCGCGCTCAAGCCCCGCCCGTTCGGCGGCCGCGGCCAACGCGCCGCGTTCGTTGAGGTCGACGCCCCGGCAGAAGTAGTCGTTCATGAGCTCTTCCTTGAGCTTGGCGGCCTGCTCGAGCGACTGCGTTCGCGCCCACTGAAGGAGGCGATGGGCGTCGCGGGTGCGCAGCACTTTGGCGCGGCTGAAGTCCATCGGTATGCCCACTTGGCTCGCGCGGTAGGCCACCGCTTGGGTCATACGTTCGGCGTCGGCCACGCTGAGGCCCTTCTTGGCCGCTAAATGCACGGTGCTCGGGCTTCCCAAATCGGAGTCGGCCAGGTCGGGATCCAACTCAAAACTCCGGTAGCGCACCTCGGCGTGGGCAAGGCCTAATTCCGCCAGAGCCGTTTCTAAATGCCGCTTGCCGATGTAGCAAAACGGACACACGACGTCGCTAAATACTTCCACAGTCATGCCGCAAAGCTACACATAAATGTTTAAACATGTAAAACGAGTAACTAGCTGCTCGCAACGAGCTAGGCCCCCAGCGCCACCTGGCCCTTGAGGTAGGCTTGCCAGGCGCCCTGCACGTACTGGCCTCCGGCGTAGAGCAGCGTGAACGCGTTGGGGCGGTAGGTGAGGACCGGCTGCACGAGCAGGCGCGACGCAAAGTCGTCCCATTGGCCGACCAAACGAAGCTCCGTGGCCCGCGAGATCGACCATTCGATTCCGCTGCGGTAAATGAATCCGCGGTAAATGAGCTCGGCGCCAACGAGCTCGTGCATCTGCGAATGGATCAGCATGTGGTTCCAGCGCAGCTGTCCGCCGACCTGAATCTGCAGGTCCACCGCCGTGTTGGATTCACGGCCAACGCGCAGCGGCGTTTCGTTGTACACGATGCTGTGGCCGGTGTTCCATTCAATACCGGTGCTGAACGTTTGGCTCGGCTTCCAGTTCAGGTTGACGCCGTAGGTGCGCAGGTTGCTGAACCGAACGTTTTTAAACACTTCGTCGAATCGGATGCGGTGAAATGCGCTGCTGCGCACGTTGCCGCCCCACTGAATCCAGCCCCAGGCAAGGTGGTGGTTTTGGCGCAGGTCGCCGTCGAAGTACCGAAACTGGGTTGCCTCGTTGTACACGCCCCAGGTCTTGATCCACTTTTGGTTGGGAAAGCCGTTGTAGCTCGCGCCGGCTTCGTAGCGCATCCAGTCGTTTTGGGGTTCAAAGCCCATTTCGGCGCGGAAGGTGGGGCTTTGCCCCATCACGTCGGCGCGCAGGGTCCAGTGCTTGGATTGGCGGACCAGGCCGCCGTACAGTGCCAGGCCTTGAAAGCGCTCGCCGTCGAGCGCCGCGGTGCGCCCCTTGAAGTTCTCGCCCCCCGTCACCCAGTTCGCGTTGGGTTCGCGCGTGTCGCTCAGGGCCACCTCGGCCTTGAAGCGCAGGGCGTCGCTGATTCTCAGGTTGACGTCGGCGGCGGCGAGGGTTCCGCTTCCGCCCTCAAAATAGGTGCGCTGCGTCGCCAGCAGCCCAATGCCCGAAGCATAGGGGAGGCGGCGCTGGATGCGGGCCACGGTCGACCAGTTGGCGCCCGAGGTTCCGTATGCCGAAAAGTTGCGCCCCGGCACCAGGTAGGGCGAAGCCGCGTCGTAGCCCGTGAGCACGTAGCTGCGGTACTTCTGGCCTTGGTTGGTGAACTTGGTCAACCCCACCGGATTGGCAATGCTGCGCGTGTAGACGTAGTTCTGGCGCGTGGCGAACTGGTCGCTGCCTTCGATGAAGAAGGGGCGCCGTTCCGGGTAAAACAGGGCAAACGACGAATTCACCGAAACCTGCGCGACGTCGGCCTCGACGTTGCTGAAGTCGGGATTCACGGCCAGCTCCACCGACGACGCGGCGTTCAGCCCTACGAACGCCGAACCGCCCACTTTGGCGCCCGGGACTGCCGCCGATCCAGGCGCCCCCACGGCGCTGCCAAAGGCATAGGGAATGAGCTGGCGGCGCAGCTTGGGCTTGATTCCGTCCAAAATCATGGCGTGCGCAAACTGGCAGTCGGCGCAAAAGATCTCGCGGTACTGCGGGTTGGCCTGCACGTTGACCTGGACTCCTTGGGTGTAGGTCTGGCGAAAGAACGTGAACTTCCAGCGCTGCTCTTTGCTGCTGCCGAATTGTAGGGCGTTGAAGGGAATGCGGAGTTCGACGGTGTACTCGCCGCTGCTCCGGGCGCCCTGGGCTTCAAACTCGACGTCGTACGAAACGTCCATTTGGTCGTCCATGTGGTTCGCGGGGTCGTTTTTGCGCACGTCGAGCTGGACTCCGAAGGCGTTAGAGCCCAAAAAGACCATGTTGCGCGTGTCGCCGTACACGTCGAGGGCGATGCCGACAAAGTCATCTTCCCAGGCGGCGTCGCGTCGGTTGAGGTTGGCCCTGAAGTCGCTGGGGTCGACGCTGCAGCGAAACGCCACATAAAGGGCCTGATCGTCTTTAAAAAGGTAGCCTTCGGTGGCCAGCGGAGCCGGGGTATTGTACCCGGGGTTGATCTCCCAGCTGAGCGGAAGGCTCAGGGCTCCCGCCCACTCTCCGGGCGCCATGCTGCCGTCGAGCGTCAGTGCTTCGGGCTTGAGCGGAACCTCGTGCTCGGTAACGGAAATCGTTTGTCCAAAGCCGGCGGTTGCCGCCGTGAGAAAAAGAAAAAGGCCCAGTTTGCGCATGAAGCTGCAAAACTAGGCCTTTCCACCTAAGGGCCTCAGCCCGGTTGCGCCAGCGGCTTAAAAGTCGCAGCGCAAGTAGAACACGGGGAAGAGTCCGAGCTGGTACTCTTCGCGAATGCCCTCGTCAATGTCAGGGGTATCGACGTCGTCCAAGCCCGGTACATAGGTGAGGGTCAAAATGTTCTTGGCTCCGGTGAGGTTGGAAATGTCAAGGCCAAACTCCCACGCGAGGTTGGGGTAGTTCCACTTGTACCCGAGCTTCAGGTCAAGGCGCTGGTAGGCGCGGTTTTGCACGGTGTTGAAGCCGGCCTGTTCAAAGACGATTTCGCCGGTGCGCAGCGTGGCATTTTGGTCGACTTTGTCGCCAAACCAGCGTCCGCCCACCGTGGTGAACTTGCCGCCCACGGTGAACCGGTTGTTGGGTCCGAGTTTGAATTCTTTGGCAGCCAGAAGGTTGAACGCGTAGCGGCCGTTGAAGATGGTGTTGCGCAGCACGCCGTCGGAGCCGCGGTACTTGGCGTCAAACAGCGATCCGGTGGCCAAGAAGTAGAATCCGCCCGCAAAAAACCGCTCGGCGGTCAGCTCGACGCCGTAGTTGCGGCCGGTCCCCGTGTTTTGCAGGGTGTCGGGCCAAATGCGACCGAATCCGCTGCCCGCGTTGACCATGCTGAAGGCGCTGGAGCGCACCTCCACGGGAATGTCGAACAGGTACTGGTAGTAGGCCTCGATTTTCGTCCGCACGGGCAGGCCCTTGTACTTGCGCTCCCAGCCGCCGGCGACCTGTGCCGACTTCATCAGGCCGATGCGGTCGGGATTGTGCTCCAGCGGATCGAAGTTCTGCGTGGTCATCGCGTAGTAGTAGAGGTAGGGTGCCTGGCCCTGGGCGTGCAGTCCGCTTCCCGCAAAGAAGCGGTCGTTGGCGTTGGCTTGGTAGCTCAGGCCGACCCGCGGTTCAATCGGCATGAAGGAGGTGCGGTTGACGCCGAGGTAGAGCGAGGTGGCGCCGGCGGTAAAGGTGGTTTTCTCGTTGAGGCGGCTCTTGTAGCTCACATAGGGCTGAACCACGGGCCATTGCGCCTGCGTATTCCACTGCTTGCGCCAAGGGGGCAAAACGCCGGTAACGCCGTCGAACTGGCGCACGGAATCTTGGTAGTCCAGCATGTAGAGGTCGACGTTGACGCCCGCCTGCAAGGTGCTGCGCGTGCTCAGCTTTTTGTTGAACGAGAAGAATCCGTGGATTTTGTTCTCCTTGAACGTGTAGTTGAGCATCGTGTCGTTGGCCGTCACGATCCAGCCAAACTGGCCGCCGCCGAGGTCGCCGATTTCGCGCTGCAGCTTGGTGTTGACGGCGCGGATTACGGCCGTAGAGCCCGCCACGCCCGCCTTGATGAAGGTGGTTTTGTTCAGGGGCTTGCTGTAGTTGACTCCGCCCACAAACATGTCGCTGCCAAAGTACTGGTCGCGGTCGGTCGAGCCGTAGCTCTCAAAGCCCGAGGTGTCGGTCTGGTTGCTGATCAGGATGTCGATGTCGCTGACCCCAAACATGCCCCAGGCCGCGATTTTTCCGCCGTTTTTCTGCGGAAACGTGAAGCGAAACGCCCCGTCTTGGTAGCGCGGAATGGCGTTGGTGCCCAGATTGATGTTGAGGGACTGAAACAGGCTCAAGGTCGAGTAGCGGTAGACGCCCAAAAAGCTCGGGGCCTTCGCGCCCTTGCCGAGCGGACCCTCGAGCATGAGCTCGGTTCCGAGCAGGCCCAACTGGGCGCTTCCCTCAAACTTCTGGTTGTTGCCGTCGCGCATTTGCAGGTCGAACACCCCGGCGATGGCGTTGCCGTATTCCGCCGGCCACGCGCCCGTGAAAAAGTCGGAGTTCGCCAAGAACTTGTTGTTCAAAATGGTTACGGGGCCGCCGCCCGTGCCCGGAATGCTGAAGTGGTTGGGGTTGGGAATGTTGATGCCCTCCATGCGGTAGAGCACGCCCGACGGGGTGTTGCCCCGCACCACCAGGTCGTTTCGCTGGTCGTCGGAGCCCTGAACGCCCGCAAAGTTGGTCGCCATACGGGCCGGTTCGCCGCGGCTGCCCGCGTACAGGTTGGTTTCTTCGACGCTGAACTGACGCGAACTCACCGTCGCCATTTCGTTTTTGGCTTGGCCGGCCGCAGTGGCGGTCACGCTGACTTCGTCCAGGCTCAGGGCGGACTCCAGAAGGCCAAACTGCAGCACGGCTTCTTTGGCGGAATTCAATTCAATCGCTTGGCTGCGCACTTCATAGCCCATGAGGTTGACTACGACCGTTTGGCGGCCAATGGGAATGCCCTTGAGGGTGAATTGGCCGTTTTCGTCGGTGGAGGCCGTGAGGTTGCCCACCCGCACCACGGCGCCCGGAAGCGGAAACTTGGAATCGGCGTCGACCACGGTTCCGCGTACCGTTTGGGTAAGCGTTTGTGCGTGGATCGACAGGCTGAGGAACAGGGCCGCAACGGCCAGGAGTAGTTTTTTGAGGAGCATACGCAACGTTAAGGTGATTTTGTGCATCCAAACATAGGCAAAGCGGGCCCAAGCGCCTCATCTTTGTGGTTAAATTTTTGATTTAGATGCAGTTTTTACCGAAGAATCCCTTGGTGCTTGCACTTCTTGCTGTGGCACTTCCGGTCGCCTTATGGGGCCAGCGCACGTGGACCGCGAGCGGATTTGTGCGCGACGCCGAGACCGGCGAGGTGCTGATCAGCGCTTACGTGTACGACGCCGGTTCGGGCCGGTCGGCGCAGACCAACGCCTACGGCTTTTACAGCATTCAGCTTACAGGCGACTCCGCTCGGCTGCAGGCCAGCTACCCGACCTATGCCCCGGTGCTGAAGGTGGTGCGCCCCGGGAGTTCCGCGGCCAAGTCTGACTTTGCCCTGCGCTCGCTGGACGTCGAATTGGGCGAAGTAGAGGTTACCGCCGACCGCCCCATTCAGCAAGAGGTGCAGATGAGCACCGTTTCGCTCAGCATGAAGTCGGTCAAAAACCTGCCGGTGCTGCTGGGCGAGACCGACATTTTGAAAATCATCCAACTGATGCCGGGCGTGCAAAGCGGAACCGAAGGCACCTCTGGCTTTTATGTGCGCGGCGGCGGTCCGGACCAGAATCTGATGCTGATCGACGGCGTGCCGGTGTACAACGTCAACCACCTTTTTGGATTTTTCAGCGTGTTCAATGCCGACGCCATCAATTCAGTGGACCTGATCAAGGGCGGATTTCCCGCCAACTACGGAGGCCGCCTGTCGAGCGTGCTCGACGTGCGCATGAAGGAGGGCAACCGCAAGGAGTGGAAGGCCACCGGGGCCTTGGGCCTGATTTCGAGTCGGTTGACCGTGGAGGGTCCGCTCTGGAAGGACCGTACCTCAGTGCTTTTGAGCGCGCGCCGCACCTACCTCGACGTGCTCGCCCAGCCCCTGATTGCCGCCCAAAGCCCGAACACCCGCGGAGGCTACTACTTCTACGACCTCAACGGCAAAATCAACCACCAAATCAGCCGCAACCACCAGATTTACCTCAGCTACTACCAGGGTTTGGACGAGGCCTATGCTCGGAATACCGAGAAGTACGAGTTCAATGGCACCCAGTTCACCAATACGATCGACAATTCGCTGAACTGGGGGAACCAAATTGCCACGGCGCGTTGGTCGTGGGTCATGAGTCCGCGCCTTTTTTCGAACGCCACGGCGACCTACAGCCGCTACCGGTTTGTGACCGACATCAAGGGCGAAGACCGCGAGGAGTCGGCGGGATCGACCAACATTAATCGCTACGCCATTGCCTACTTGAGTTCCATCAAGGACGTGGGCGGAAAATGGGATTTTGAGTACAAGTACGCCGCCAATACGACCTTTAAGTGGGGCGCGAGCGTTACGCAGCACCGCTTTGAGCCGGGCGTGAGCAGCTTTGGCTGGAGCGACGGTGGCGTCAACGTCGACACCTCGTTTGGCTCGGTTCCGCAAACCGCACTCGACAACGTGGTGTACGGACTCGTCGACGTTTCGTTGAACGACCGGCTCCGCGTGAACTTCGGATTTCACGGCAACCAGTTTGAGGTCGGAACCAAAAAGTACCTGAGCATTCAGCCCCGATTCTCGGCGCGCTACCTGGTGAGCGAGAAGGGCTCGTTCAAGTGGAGCTACGTGCAAATGGCGCAGTTCATGCACCTGCTGGCGAACCAGACGATTGGGCTTCCGACGGACCTCTGGGTGCCGGCGACGGAGCGCGTGCGTCCGCAGGAGTCTTGGCAAACGGCCGCAGGCTACGCCCACAACCTCGGAAAGGGTTGGGAACTCAGCATTGAGGGCTACTACAAAGACATGCAAAACCTGATCGAGTACAAGGAGGGCGCCTCGTTCTTCTTGGGCTTCTCAGACTGGCAAGACAAAGTGACGACCGGGCGCGGATGGGCCTACGGCGCCGAGTTCCTGCTTGAAAAAAAGACCGGCGCGACGACCGGTTGGATCGGCTACACCTGGGCCAAGACGACCCGGCAGTTCGCCGAGCTGAATTTTGGGAACCCGTTCCCCTACACCTACGACCGCCGCCACGATATGAGTGTGGTCCTCAACCATGCGTTCAACGACCGAGTTTCGCTCGGAGCGGTGTTCGTGTACGGAACCGGCCGCGCGGTCACGCTGGCCACCCGCAAGATGTTTGCCCGCCCCGAAGATGCCTTCGACGGCACCTGGCTGCAGACCGTCGAGTCGATTGAGGGCCGCAACAGCTTCAGGGAGCCGGCCTACCACCGCGCCGACCTGTCGCTCACCATCAAGAAACCCTCGAACTGGGGCGAGGGTGCTTTACAGATCGGCGTGTACAACGCCTACAACCGCATCAATATTTTCTACATGAACTTTGGGTACGACTTGAACAACCGTCGGGTGCTCAAGGGATTTGGCTTGTTCCCCATCATTCCTTCGGTTTCGTATTCCTTTGAATTTTAATAAGATGAAAAAGTTAATTGGGCTTTTGGTCCTGGTCCTGTTGGGGACCTCCTGCGAGCGGATCATTCCGTTTGACCCCGACCAAGTCGAGTCGGTGCTCGTGCTCTACAGCGATTTGAACCCCAACAAACCGTTCAAAGCGCACCTCAGCCGGAGCATCGGAATCCTGGACGAGGGCGAACCCCAGCGCATCGGCGACGCCCAGGTCTGGGTCGAGGATTCCACCGGAGCGGTGGTGGACAGCCTTCGCCCCGGAGTCGATGCCGACGGCTTCTACTATTCGCCGCTCAAGCCTGTGGCCGGCGCTGCCTACACCGTCAAGGCCCTATGGCGCGAACTTCCGGTGGTCAGCGGTACCGCCAAGCCAATGTCGGTCGTTGGGGACTTCCGCATGGATTCCGTGGGCTACAGCCCGGGCAATGGCATGTTTGACTCGCCCCACCTCATTTACAAGGTGCGGATTGACGACGACGGGGTTCCGGGTTTTTACCGCCTCGAGTTTTTTGAAGACCAAGCCGACACCCTGGTGCAGCAGATCATTTTTGCCGGAACCGACGACCCCCTGGTGGTACAGCCCGTCTTTGGTCAGGACTTTCGCGGCGCAGTTGAGTTCGACAACGCCCTGATTTTAGGGCAGCAGCGCGACATGCTGGTCCGCGTGTACAAGTGGTCGCTGAATTCCCCCACGAAGATGCGGGTGACCAAGATTGACGAGGCAACGGCGCGCTACGAACGCTCGCTGCGCACCGCCCAATCCAGCGGCGGACCCTTCACGCAGCCCGTGCCGATTTACCACAACGTTTCGGGCGGACTTGGTCTGGTCGGCGGCCAAGGTTTTTTGTGGGTGCGGCCCTAGGCGCACCGCAAGGCTCCCCTGCAAATGCACCGCGCCGGTCCCCAAAGGGCCGGCGCGGTTTCGTTAGTGCGGGCGCGGCCGCCCGCGCCATAGATTGGGCTAGCTCAGCAGGCTCTTCAGCCAGCCTATCAGGCCCTTGCTCGGGGCAGCGGCTGATTCCTTTTGGAGCGTACTCGGGCACACGTAGGCGCTCGTTTCGAGCCCCGGGGTGTCCTTGATCGCGCCAAATCCACCGATCACGTCCACGAGGTCGTGGATTCCGCGGCTCTTGAGGATCGACGCAAAAATCATCGACCGGTACCCCCCGGCGCAGTGAATGTGCATCGTGCTTTGCGTGGGGAGCTCGCCAAACCGGGCGTTCAGGTCGTCGAGCGCAATGTTCTTGGCCTGGGCCAAGTTTTGGGCCGTCCATTCGCCCTCCTTGCGGGCGTCGACGATGTTGAGTGCGGGATTCTGGGCCAGGCGATCGGCCAAATTGCTCGCCGTGATGCGCTGCACCTGATCGGTTTCGAGCGAGGCGGCCTTCCAGGCCGCGATTCCGCCCTCGAGGTAGCCCAGCACGCGGTCGTAGCCGACGCGCGTCAAACGGGTGATGACCTCGTGCTCACGCCCTGCGTCGCAGAGCAGCATCAGCGTCTGGTCCACCGGAATCAAGGCGCCCACCCACGGCGCGAACTGGCCGTCGATACCGACGAAGATCGAACCCGGAATGTGGCCGGCCGCAAAGTCGTCGGCCTTGCGGGTGTCGAGCACCAGCGCGTCCATTTCGGCCACCATGGCCTTGAAGGCGATGGGGTCAAAGGCTTTGGAGGCTTCGGCCAGCACCTCTTCGGCGCCCGGAACGGCCTTTTTGTTCATCGCCACGTTCATGGGGAAGTAGGCGGGGGGTGCCCCCAAACCGTCGGTGACTTCAGCAATAAACTCTTCGCGGGTCATGTCGGCGCGGAGCGCGTAGTTGGTGCGCAGCTGCTCTTCGAGGGTGCCTACCGTTTCCTTGCTCATGTTTTTGCCGCAGGCCGAACCCGCTCCGTGGCCAGGGTACACGGTGATCGACGGCGGAAGCGTCATGATTTGGGTGCGAAGCGAGTCAAATAGAATTCCGGCAAGCTGCTCCTGGGTCATGCTGGCGGCTTTTTGGGCCAAGTCAGGGCGGCCTACGTCGCCCAAAAACAGCGTGTCTCCCGTGAATACCGCCACTTGTTCGCCTTCTTCGTTGCGGAGCACGTAGCAGGTCGACTCCATCGTGTGGCCGGGGGTGTGCACCACCTGAATCGAGACGTCGCCCACGGCGATCACTTCGCCGTCGGCCGCAATGTGGGCGTCAAACTCGGGGTTGGCATTGGGACCGTACACGATGCGGGCTCCGGTAGCCTTCGAAAGCGCGACGTGTCCCGAGACGAAGTCGGCGTGAAAGTGCGTCTCAAGGATGTGCGTAATGCGCACGCCCAGGGCCTCTGCACGGTCGAGGTAGGGTTTGGTTTCGCGCAGCGGGTCAATGACCACGGCTTCGCCGTTGGACGAGATAAAGTAGGCGCCCTGCGCCAAGCAACCGGTGTAAATCTGCTCTACGTTCATCATGGGTTGAAGGTACGTTGGGGGGTGGGGTTTAGAAGAAAAATTCGCGGCTCAATATGAAGAGGCCCATGGCCAAGACGAACCAGCCAAAGGCTTTTTGAAGCGGACCTGAAGCCACGCGTTTCGACAGCAGGGTTCCTAAAATCATGCCGAAGACGGCCACGGCAGTGACGCTCAATAGCAGCGTCCAGTCCATGTCGAGGTGGCCGAGGTCTCCCGTGAAGCCGACGAGCGATTTGGCCGCGATGATCGTAAGGGACGTGCCCACGGCGACCTTCATTTCGAGGCCGGTGACCAGCACCAGGGCGGGAATGATTAAAAATCCGCCCCCAGCGCCCACCAAACCGGTTAGCAAGCCGACGGTCGCACCTTCGGCCAGAACGATGGCGATTTGGGCGGCAGACCCCTTAGGCTGCTTTGCCTCCATGTCGGCCTCAGCCCCAGCCTCAGCCTCAGCCTTTGCGGGCGTTCGGCCCATGATCATTCCGCGCGCCGCAGCCAGCATGAGCACGGCAAAGAGCAGCATGAGTCCGGTCGATTTGCTCAGCGCCCAACCGTCGCCCGTCCAAATGGGGTCGGGGATCCAGGGCATCACGTAGGCTCGCGTCAGGTACACCGCCACGACCGAAGGCAGACCAAACCAAAATGCCGTGCGCAGGTCTACGTGGCCCGCTCGGGCTTTGGGCACGATGCTGGCCAGGGCGGTCGCGCCGACGATGAACAGCGAATAAGCCGTCGCCTCCACCGTGCCGACGCCAAAGAGGTAGACCAGGACCGGCAAGGTGAGGATGGACCCCCCTCCACCCAGAAGTCCGAGCGAAAGTCCGATGAGCAGCGAAGCGAGGTAGGCGAGCAGGATCATGAATGCAAAGGTGCGTCAGTTTGAGCGGGTGCAAGGTGACTTCAGTCGCACGAAAGAGCCAAAAGACAACCTAAAGTTCAATTACATTTTGCCGCGGAGCATTTGGTTCCAGTACAGGTAGGGCAAACCGTACTTTTTAAGCAGCCACATTAGCCATGATTCCTTGGTGGTGTCGACAAAGGTGCTCAAGAGGGGGTCGCTGTCGCGCACGTTGTCGTACTTGAATTCCGCGAGCACCATACGTCCATATCCGGTTACCAGCGGGCAGCTGGAGTACCCGTGGTATTCAATGGGCGACGGGCTGTGGGTTTCTGCTGCGCGAATCTGTTCAATGACCACCGGCACCTGCTTGCGAATCGCCGCGCCGGTTTTGGCCGTCGGAAGGGCGGCCGTGTCGCCAATGCCGTAGACGTTGGTAAATTTTGGATGATTCAGTTTGTGGATGTCGACCTCGAGCCAACCTTGGTTGGGGCCTTCGGCGACCGCGAGCGGACTTTCCTGGATGAATTTCGGGGCCGTTTGCGGCGGCGCCAAGTGAAGCATGTCGTAGGGCATCACCATTTCGGTTTCGCCTTGCACTTCCTCGTGGAGCTTCACGTTCTTCTGGGTCATGCAGTCGTTCCCCGCCAAGGCCGTGTTGTAGCGGAACGTTACCGTTTGGTTGACGCTGTCGATGCGCACCGGTGCGTAGTAGGGCTTGAAAATGATGTTCCGGCGAGCGATGATGTGGTTTAGGGTCTTGGCAAACTCTTTAACTCCAAAAATGACTCCGCCCGGTGTAGCTAATACGACGTTCGTTTGTTCGCGGATTTCGCGTTTTCTGAAGTAGTGTTCCGCCAAGTACATTATTTTTTGCGGAGCCCCGCCGCACTTGATGGGCGTCGCGGGCTGGGTGAACACGGCGTTTCCGCCCTTGAAGTCCTGCAAAATCCGCCAGGTTTTCTCGGGATCCAGGTAGTTGGAGCATACCGAGGGGGTCTCCAGGGCCTCCGCGAGTCCCGGAATCAGGCTCAGGTCGTATACCAGTCCGGGGCTCAGTACGAGGTAGCGGTAGGTATAGGTCAATCCGCCTTCGGTGGTGATTTGGTGCTGGTCCGGTTGAAGGCTAGCCACGCGCTCTTTTACCCAATCGACGCCCTTGGGCATGTAGTCAGCTGTTCGGCGCTTCGTTGCCGCCATTTTAAAGGTACCCGCTCCCACTAGGGTCCAGGCGGGCTGGTACCAATGGGTTTCACTCGGTTCGAAAAGGGCCACGCGCAATTGGGGCAGCTTGCGGCGCAGTTGGGCCGCGGTCATGATGCCGCCTGTTCCGCCGCCAACGATCAGTACGTCAAAGTGGTTCATGTCTTTTTGGGGTGTTAGGGTAGGTAAACCTAGAGCGGGTAGATGGACCATTTTGTAACCCTAATCACACTTGCGGTAACGGCGATTTAACTGCACCTTTGCAATCATGGCGAATTTGCCGCGGAATTCCGCTGTTTTGGTGCTGGCTTGGCCCGAGGTGACCGCTCGAGGAGAAGAAGGAATTCTCAAGTTTCTTCGTTCCGTCGGGGTGGTCAAAAACGTGAACATGATGGTGGGGCATGCCGCCATGATGGTGGCGGACGGCAACCACCTGCGCTACTACGATTTCGGGCGCTACATCACGCCCCGCCGCATGGGCCGCATCCGCTCGGGCGAAACCGATCCCGCGTTGGCGTTTGCGACGGTTCCGCACTGGGACGCCGAAGGCAAACTGACCAATGTGGAGGCCATTTGCCGCGAGCTCGACGCCAAGTCGGCCGCCACCCACGGCGAAGGCCTGCTTCAGCTCTCGATTTACTACACGCCCGTCGTGGACTTGGTGGACGCCAAAGCGCGCGAACTGCAGTTTGGCGGGCTGATCGGGTACCACGGGCTCGATTCCAAGCAAACGAACTGCGCCCGTTTTGTGCAGACCGCTCTTTTGGCCGGAATTGGCCACGAACCCCGCCACTACCGCCGCTACCGCCGGCCGGTCACCTACACCGCTCCCACGCCCTTCTTTAACGTGCTGGCCGCCGCCCAAGACGGTTCGAGCTACCTGGAGTGGCGCGGCGGAGAGGCCACCTGGAAGCAGGCCCCGATGATCAAGGCGTGGTGGGACGTCACCGCCAAGATTTTTGCTTCGGCGAGCCGCAGCAAAACCACCCACCTCAACCGCGACGAAGTGGTGGGCAAGCTCGCGGAGCCCGCGCAGCGGCCCGTAGAGGTTCCGCTGCACGCCGAGTACTTGGGCGGAATCGGGGAGGGGGCCTGGTACGTCGCTCAGCCGTCGGCCGACCACCTGATTTACTCCGAACGCTGGTCCTACGCCGGCAACCTCGAGTACCAAGCGCACTACCTCGCCGAAGAAACCCTGGTCCGCCAATTGGCCGACCGCGAGGCCCGACTGACGCACGACAGCCATTTTGCGTGGCTGACCCTCGAACAAAGTAACGGAATGAAGCACCGGGCCTACCGGCACCACGAATGACACAGCAATGGCTCTTAGCGGGCTGCGACGAACGCATCGCGCTGCGCCCCGAAACGGACGCAAATCAGTACCACCTCAACCCGATGAAGTACGAGGGGCTGCTGATGCGCGGCTCCTGCACCTGCGGCACCTTGACGCCTGCGGGCTACGAAACGGCCAAGCGCTTTGAGCGCGACTACCGAGTTGCCGACGACGCCCAGTGGATGCGCACCCAAACCAAGCGCATGCAGCAGCTTTTCGGCGGCGGACGGAACGACGAGTTCCACGTGTACTACGGCCCGTCGGGCAGCGACATGATGTACTGGCCGTTGCTGATGCAGTCGATGCTGCACCCCGGCCAGCGCATCACCAACATCGTGAGCTGCCCTGAGGAGCTCGGTTCGGGCTCCATTTTGGCCGCCGAAGGCAAGTACTACGCCAACCAAAACCAGTTTGGTGCCGCGGTCCCCAAGGGCGTACGCGTTACCGAGGCCCTCGACGTCGACGTGCAGTTTTTGCCCGCCCGCGAAGACAGCGGCCACATCTCCGACCGCAAGCAGGCGATTCGCGACATCATCGCCGCCCGCCCGGGCCAACCCATCGTGGGCAATTTGGTGTTCGGGTCCAAGTCCGGAATTAAGGACGACCTCGACATTATTGACGAGTTTCGCGACGGAGTGATGTGGGTGGTCGACATGTGCCAGTTCCGCACCCACCGCGGTTTGGTCCACGAGCTCATTTCTAAGGGCGTGATGCTCATGGTGACGGGCTCCAAGTTTTATCAGGCGCCGCCTTTTTGCGGAGCTCTTCTGGTTCCCAAGTTTTGGACGGAGCGCCTGGTAGGCTGTCCGTCGGAGCAGCTTGCGCCCTACGGAGCCCTTTTTG
Organism: Bacteroidota bacterium; assembly: GCA_041179465.1. GTDB lineage: Bacteria > Bacteroidota > Bacteroidia > Flavobacteriales > Schleiferiaceae > TMED14. The sequence continues at coordinate 25,008 of JBEGTJ010000018.1, forward strand.
CGTCGGCAGACGCTCCGCCCGACCTGCCGAAGCTGCGCGCCCTTTGGCCCGAATACGCCAACGTCGGGCTGCGCCTGCGCTGGGAAATAGCCCTCGACGAAATGGAGGCCTACTTGGCTTATCCTCAGGAAGATACCGACGCACTCATTCGCCGATGGAACCGAGTGGTGGTCGGACGCCTCGCTCTGAGCGACCGCTTTGGCATGATGCCCGACATTGAGTTGACCAACGACAGCATCATCTCGTTTACGGTTTCGGCGGGCGGTCGCGAGCTGGACTACGACGACCTCAAGAAGCTCTTTGACACTATGGTGCTGTCGACGCACGCGGGCTTTAATGGCTTCAATCGCGTGTTCCTGGGACAGCCCGTGCGCTACGGGTCGCGTTCGTTCATTCGCTTGGCCCTTGGGTCGTACTCGATTCGCAAGATGATGGGGCCGGCAGGGTTTGATCCGTTCAACGACCTTCACTTGGTGGATTTGATTGAATCCACCGCCGTTCAGCTTTTTGAGCATTCCTGATGCACCCGCTTGCTCCTGAAGCCCTGTGGGCCGCCAATGCGCTGCGGCCGCTGAGGACCCCGCAGGATTCGGCGGCGCTCCTGGTTTCGTGGAACGCCCTCGACGCCTACCTCGACGCGCTGGCCGCGTCGTGGAATCACGGCCGCGCGGTGCACGCCGTGGCTATTAAGTCGCAGCCCCACCCCGCGGTGCTTCGCCACATTGTGGCCCGCGGATTTGGGCTGGAGGCCGCCACGTGGGAGGAGGTGCAGCTCGCCCGAGCCGCCGGCTGTCCATCCGAGCGTTTGGTTTTTGACTCTCCGGTCAAGCGTCCGCACGAAATCGAAGACTGCGCCCTCCGCAGCCCCGGAATGCTGGTGAACGCCAACAGCCTCGAGGAGCTCGAGCGCCTTAAGCCGTTTGCCGACCGCCTTCGCCTGGGGCTGCGCATCAACCCCATGGTTGAAGTGGACGCGCCCTCGGTCTACCAGGTCAGCGGCGACGAGTCCAAGTTTGGCACCCCCATCGCCGAGCGTGCGGCCATCCTCGACGCCGTGTGTGCGTACCCGATTGAAGCGCTTCACGTGCATTCCGGTTCGTCGATGAACGACACCCGCGGAGCCGTGCGCGCGCTCACCCGCCTGCGCGACCTGGCCGTGGAGGCCAACGTGCGGCTTGCGGCCGCCGGAACCAGCCGTCGCATCACCACCCTCGACGTCGGGGGAGGGCTGAAGCCAGAGCTCCTCGAGGCAAACGGATCGGCACCTCAAATGCGGGCCTACACCGAAGCCCTGAGGGCCGCGGTGCCCGAGCTGTGGTCCGATTTTGCGCTCGTCACGGAATTCGGGCAGTGGACCCATTTCCACACGGGCTACGCCCTGAGCGACGTCGAGTACGTACTTTCCCGCGGCGACCGTTCGGTGGCCTACCTGCACTTGGGCGCGGACTTTTTGCTTCGCGACGCCTACGTGCGCCCAAGGGGCATCGCCTGGCTCCCCCTGCGCGGCGGCCAAGCGCTTTTGGACGCCCCGGTACTGACCGATTTGGCCGGGCCGCTCTGCTTCGCCGGAGACTACCTCGAGAAAGGCTGCATGCTTCCCCCGCTCCAAGAAGGGGACGAGATGCTGTTGCTGGGTACGGGCTCCAATGCCTACGCCCTGTGGTCGCGGCACACCTCGCGCAGCATTCCGGCGACCTACGGCGTCGACTTCGCCCAGCGCCGGCTGGAGCTCCTCTCGGGGCGGACCAATCCGTTTATTTAGTTCGCTCGCCACCGCAGGAGCGCAGGGTTCGCCCGCCTCGGTTCCACGGCATAAAAAAAAAGAGGCCGCCCGTTGGGGCGGCCTCTCTCGTTTGGCGAAGAGCCAGGTCTTAGCGCACTACGACGCGAAGCACTGACTGTCCTTCAGCACCGCTGAGGCGCAGCATGTAGATGCCCTTGGCGTAGTCGCTCAGGTCCATCGGTACCTCGAGGACGGCAGTGCGCTTCTCGACCGGAACCGAGGCGACTACTTGGCCCATCAGGTTGAGTACCTCAAGTTGACCTTCGAACTGCTCCGCTCCGCTGATGCGCACTTGGAAGGCGCCGCTGTTCGGGTTCGGGAAGGCCATCATCTGCTGGTTGAGAATGTTCTCGCCCATGCCAATGTGCGACGTAACCACAAACGACACCACGTCTGAAGTGTTACAGGTCGAGTCGGTAACCGTCAGCGTGGCCGTGAAGACCCCGGCTGAACCGTAGCTGTGGCTCACGGTGTCGCCCGTTGCCGTGCCTCCGTCGCCGAAGGTCCAGCTGAAGGTCTGGCCCGTAGAACCGCCTGCGTAGAAGTCGAAGCTGCCCGTAGCGGCGTTCACTTCAAGGAAGCTTGCTACCGCATCCGCGCTCGTTGAATCGATGTTCAGCGTGACGGGCGTGCGCACGTTGGAACATGCCTGCACTTCAGCTACCACCTTCATGTTCGGACGGTTGTTGCTGTAGGTTGCCGAAGTCACGGCGCCTGGCGTACAACCGCTGGACGTGGAAAGGTCCGCAAAGCCGTCGATCGTTCCCGTACGGGTCAAGGTCTCGTAGCGGACCGTAGAGTTCGACGTCCACGCCGTATTGTCGAAGCACACTTCAATCACGAGGTTGCTCGTTCCGTCCCACAAGATGGGGGTGGTGAAGTTGTGCAAGTTCCAACCCGCAACGGCGTTGTAGGCCGTGTTCGAGTACACCGTCGGGAAGCTGGTCGTGGTGACGTATCCCGAGGTCGGAATGCTGGCCACGTTGCCCGCCTTGATCGTGAAGTTGTTCAGTGCGGCAGCCGCTGCAGCAACTACGTCAAAGGAGACCCCGCTAATCAGTGAAGGAGCCGTGCTGCCCGTCAACGTTTGGAGTTCGTCGGCGTAGATCACGTACTGAGCGCGTCCGTCCATGTAGAAGGTCTTGTACGGCGTGATGTTGGTTCCCGTCGTTACCTGCGTACCCGTTCCCGTGGTCAAAGTGTCCAAAGAAGAGGTGTAGCCGAGGTAGTAGGTGGCTCCGTTCACCGATACCGACAAGCTGTCGTTGGTGCTAAGCTTGGTCGTGTCGGTTGCGCTCGCGTACCAAGCGTATCGGGCTCCAGGTACCGGCTGGGCCACTAGAAGTCCCGTAGTGGCGTTGAAGCACGTGGGATCAAGCGACAGCGTAGCTGGTGCAAACGGAGTAGCAGAGCGCAGCGAAGCGTAGGTCAAGGTGTCGTTGGTTGGAACCTGGTCGCCCGGAAGCACTACCCAACCGCGAACGCTGAAGTCGCCTCCGGCGTAGGTGTTGAACGGACCTACTACCACCGTATCGGTAGCGAAGTTGGCCAAGTTTTGACTCGTCAAGTTGACGGTTTGAACCTGTACTCCTGCGGGTCCAGTGATTTCGACGCTCACGTTGTACGAGGTGGCCACCAAGTTGCCTTTGTTCTTCACAACCACGTTTGAGTAGGCCGTAGAGTCGCCACATCCGGCGATGCCGTCAATGGACTCCAGGGTCATGTCGTTGTTGATCGGAGTGTACTCGTCTGCGCCCATGTCTGGGGTCGTCGTCGAACGAACGTCGCCGTCGATGTCGGTGGTGACCGAGGCAATCGGAGTTCCCAAGTTGTTGGGTCCGCCGTTCACTACGTGCAGATCGTTACCCGACGCAAATACTACCTGAGCTTGAACGGAGTTCGCGTTTTGCGTCGGAACTGCAGTTTGCCAAGCGGCCAGCGAAGTGTAGTTCGCCGTACCGAAGTAGCACATGTTGGTGCCGCCCGACTGGTACAGGTTGTAGTTGAGCGTCAGCGAGTCCATCGCGCCGCTCTGGTAGTAAGCGTACGAGCCACCCTTGAAGATGTTGTTGCGCAAATCAAGATTTTTCGCAATCAAGGTCGGAGTCGTGCTCGAAAGAGCATAGTAGCCGTAGGTGCTTCCCGCAAACGTGTTGTGGTGGATGTCCACGTGGCGCGGATAGGGCAGGTAGGCAGCGTAGCTGTTCGTAGAGCCAAACATGTTGTTGGCAATCACACTCTTCGTCGCAGGCTTTGAAGCGTTGTTCAAGTAGCCCAGAACGAGGCCGTAGTAGTACGGATTCGGCACGTTGTTGCGCTGGATGTTTACGTCGCCAACGTAGTACGCGTAGATACCGTAGTTAAACGTGTTGCGGTAGTCCTTAATCGTATTGCCCTGCATGGTCAACCCGCCAATGTAGTAGATGTAGGCACCGTAGTAGTACGACTTCAGGATTTGGTTGTTGTTGATGGTAAAACCCGTGTTGTAGCTCGTGGTTGTGTTTCCGTTCAAGCGAATGCCGTAGTAACCGCCCTTAATCACGTTGTTGGTGATCGTGATGTTGTTGGCGTTGTTACCGTAGGTAGACGTAGAGGTCAAACTTCCCGTACTTACGATGCCGCACACCAGGCTCGACGTACCCGTCGTGTCAGCCCAAATGGTGTTATTGTGGATTGTGATGTACTGGGCGTTGTCGGTCAAAAGCACGCCGCTCATGGTCGGACCATTGATGCGGAGGTTTTGAACCTTAACGTACTTCGTTCCCATCAGGGTTACTGCCGCAGCCTGACCACCAGCACCCTTGATTTCGGCG
>JBEGTJ010000019.1:0-25026 GCA_041179465.1 Bacteroidota bacterium
GTTAGCTAGTCAGCCAGTTAGCTAGTTGACTAGTTAGCTAGTTAGCTAGTCAGCCAGTCAGCCAGTTAGCTAGTTAGCTAGTTAGCCAGTTAGCTAGTTGACTAGTTAGCTAGTTAGCCAGTTAGCCAGTTGACTAGTTAGCTAGTTAGCCAGTTGACTAGTTAGCCAGTTAGCCATTGCTACCTTTAAGCCATGATTCGCAAAGTTGTCGCCGGCGCTGACGTGGCCCTCGAGGGGCTCGAAGACGGCATGACCCTAATGGTTGGAGGTTTTGGCCTCTGTGGCATTCCCGAAAACCTCATTGCGGCGCTTCGCCAGCGCGGAACCCGCCAACTCACCTGCATCTCCAACAACGCGGGGGTCGACGGGTTTGGCTTGGGATTGCTGCTTGAAACGCGGCAAATCCGCAAAATGATTAGCTCCTATGTGGGCGAAAACGACGAATTCGAACGGCAAATGCTGTCGGGCGAACTTGAAGTGGAACTCATTCCTCAGGGCACCCTGGCGGAGCGCTGTAGGGCGGCAGGCGCGGGAATTCCGGCCTTTTTCACGCCGGCGGGCTACGGAACCGAGGTGGCCGAAGGCAAAGAAGTCCGCATGTTCGGCGGCAAACCCTACCTGCTGGAGCACGCATTTGACGCCGACTTCGCCCTGGTCAAGGCCTGGAAAGGCGACGAAGCCGGCAACCTCATTTTTAAGGGAACGGCGCGCAACTTCAACCCCATGATGGCGATGGCCGGGCGCGTGACGGTCGCCGAGGTGGAGGAACTCGTGCCCGCGGGTACGCTCGACCCCAACGCGATTCACGTGCCCGGAATTTTTGTGCACCGAATTTTTCAAGGCGCCCGCTACGAAAAGCGCATTGAGCAGCGAACCGTCCGTCCCCAAAACCCTTCGAACTAAGCCATGGCACTTGATAAAAACGGAATCGCGCGCCGCATCGCGCAAGAGCTTCGCCACGGCTGGTACGTGAACTTGGGCATCGGAATTCCGACGCTCGTCGCCAACTACATTCCGCAGGGAATCGACGTGGAATTCCAGTCCGAAAACGGCATCCTCGGCATGGGTCCCTTTCCCTTTGAGGGCGAAGAAGACGCCGACCTCATCAACGCCGGAAAGCAGACCATCACCGCCCTTCCCGGAGCCTCGCTGTTTGACAGCGCGACGTCTTTTGGCATGATTCGCGCCCGCAAAGTTCAGCTTACCGTGCTGGGCGCCATGGAGGTTTCGGACCGCGGCGACATTGCCAACTGGAAAATTCCGGGGCGCATGGTGAAGGGCATGGGCGGAGCCATGGACCTCGTCGCCAGTGCCGAACGCATCATCGTCGCCATGCAGCACAGCAACCGCGACGGCGAATCCAAGCTTCTGAGTTCCTGCACCCTGCCGCTCACGGGCGTGGGCTGCGTCAAAAAAGTGGTCACCGACCTTGCCGTGCTCGACGTTGATCCCGAGCGCGGATTCATTTTGCGCGAGCGTGCCCCGGGCGTCAGCGTCGACCAAATCGTCGCCCAAACCGCGGGCCGCCTGGTGGTCGAGGGCGAGGTTCCCGAAATGGTCCTGTAGCGGAATTCGGCTACGCGGAACGAGCTGCTAGTTGCTCGTTGCTAGCTCCATCGTTCGGTCGCTCATGTAGCGGACCACCCGGGCGTCGTGGCTGATGAACACATAGCTGAAGCGGAACCGGTCCTTGAGTTCGTTGAGCAAGTTGAGGACTTGAGCCTGAACACTGACGTCAAGGGCCGCGACGGACTCGTCGCAAATCAGCAGCTTGGGTTCGAGGGCGAGGGCGCGGGCGATGCCGACGCGCTGCCGCTGGCCGCCCGAAAACTCGTGGGGGTACTTTGCGGCCGACTCGGGAGGAAGGCCCACCGCCGACAACAGTTCGGCCACTCGGGCCTTTCGGCCGGCTGAATCTCCGCACAGGCCGTGCACGCGCAGGGGTTCTTCGAGGAGCTCCCCCACGCGCATGCGGGGCGGGAGGCTCGAAAAGGGATCCTGAAAAATGTACTGGATTTCGCGGGCGTAGGCGCGGCGCTGGTCCCGCGAAAGCTGGTCGATGCGCACGCCTCGGTAGGTGATCTCGCCTCCGTCGGGCTGTTCGAGGCCCACCAGGCAGCGGGCAATTGTAGACTTCCCTGAACCCGAAGCTCCGACCAGCCCCAGGGTTTCGCCTTCGCGGACCACAAACTCCACCTCGCGCAAAACCGGCCTGCCGCGAAACGACTTGCGCAGGCCGCGGACCGCCAAAATTTCGGTTCCGCCCTCAAAAACGGGCCGCTGGGCCGCCGTGGGCGGTACTCCGTTCAAAAAATCCTGGACCGTCGGCAAGCGCAGCGGTCGGCCCTGCTCCGGCGGGCGCGAGGCGAGCAGTCCCTGGGTGTACGGCTGCTGCGGCCGGTTCAGCACCTCGGCTAACGGGCCCGACTCGACCACCTCTCCGGCGCGCAGCACCACCACGTCGTGGGCCACGTGGGCGACGGCCTCCCAATCGTGGCTGATGAAGAGCATCGCCATTCCGCGTTCGCGCTGCAGGTCGCGAAGCAAATCCAAAATTTCAAACGCCACCGAGTGATCCAGCGCGGTGGTCGGCTCGTCGCAAATCAGGAGGTCGGGATCCATCGCCATCGCCATGGCAATCATGACTCGTTGGCGCTGCCCGCCCGAAAGCTCGTGGGGGTACTTGCGCATCGCTTCTTCGGGCCTCGGAACCTGCACCCGGCGCAGCTCGTCAAGGGCTCGGGCCCGGGCGGCTGCGGGCTTGAGGCCCTGTGCAGCCTCCGCGGCCTCTGCCACTTGGCGACCCACCCGCATCGTCGGATTCAGTGCCGACATCGGCTCCTGAAAAACCATGGCTTTGCGGGGGAGTCCGTCGCGCTCCACCGACCATTCCGCCTTGAGTTTGGGAGGCAGTAGGCCCATAAGGGCCAGCGCGGTGAGCGACTTGCCCGAACCCGATTCGCCCACCAAGGCCACGCACTCCCCCGACTTCAGGTCGAGGTTGAGCCCGCGGAGCAGCACGGCGTCGCCTGCGCTGACGCGCAGGTTTTCTCCGTGAAACTCACTCATCTCCAGGCATATTCTTCGGCTAAGGCACGAAAGGGAACGGGCTCCCACGAACCCTCGGGGCGCTCGCCTTCGGTGCGGCCGAGGCGCACGACCACGCGCTGCGTCTCGGGGAATGCGATGATCCACTGGCCCAAATGCCCGCGGAGCGCCATGTAGCGTCGGTCCGCGGCCTTGCCGGCGGGGTCGGCCACGTCGCCCAACCAAAAGCTCTGGCCGTAGTAAGCGGCTGACTGGGGCGAGGTCGCCACCGAAACCCAGGCGCTGTCTAAAATGGACGTGCCGTTCCATCGCCCGTGGTGCACCAGCAAGTGGCCCAAGCGGGCGTAGTCGCGCGCCGTCGCGTTAAAGCAGCAAAACGCCATCGCCTCGCCTTGGCCGTCGACGTGCCAGGTCGCCCCCGATTCGGCGCCGAGCGGCGCCCAAAGCTTGCGGGCTGCATAGTCCGCAAGGGGCTCGCCCACGGCCTTCTCGAGGCACACGCTCAGCAGCGTGGTCGCCGCCGACTGGTACTCGTAGCGAATTCCTACCGAGTCGCCCACTTCGCGCTCGAGGATGAGCCCCATCTGGTCGTCGCCGTAGTACAGCTTGGCGGTCTCGCCAAACGGATCGTAGTAGTTTTCCGTCCAGTCCAAGTCGGCGTGCATCGAGCTCAAATCCCGAAGCGTAAGCCGCTCCGCGCCGGGGCCGTGCAGCGCCGGAATGTAGGTCTTGGCCTTCGCCTCCCAGCCGGGAATTTTGCCCTCCTGCACCGCGATTTGCACGAGCATGGTTACGATGGACTTCGCCATCGAGAAGGAATTCACCCGGGAATCGGCCGTGAAGTCGTCGAAGTAGGCCTCGTGGCGCAGCGTGTCGGCTTCAAACACCAGCAGGGCTCCGGTTTTGCTCTCCCGAAGCAGGTTTGAGGTTGCCGTGCTGGGCGCCCAATCTGCGCCAAGCGCGACGGGCCAGGCAATCGGTTGGTCCGAGGCCGGAACCTCGTCCACTTCAAACAGCGTCTCGTCAAACGGATCGGAGGTGGTGCGGCCCTGCAAGTAGGTCGCGTAAATTCCGTTAAATAGGTACCCGTACCACGAAAAATAAAGGGCCGTAAGGGCAAGCGCGAGGCCCGCAAGGATAAGGAGAATGCGTTTCATCAACCGCAAGTTAGGGGAATCTACGCCCCGAGCAAACCGTCGACCGGCGTCTCCACCAAGTCCACCTCAAAGAGTCGGGCGAAGTGCGCGGCAACGAGGGCCTTCACCTCGGCCTCGTCGATGGGGCGGCCGAGTTCGCGCTGGAGCGACGTGACGGCTTTGTCTTTGATTCCGCACGGAATTATGTACTCGAAGTAGCGCAAGTCGGTGTTGAGGTTGAAGGCCCAGCCGTGCATGGTCACCCAGCGCGACGCCCGCACGCCCATCGCGCAAATTTTGCGGGCAAAGGGGGTTCCGACGTCGAGCCACACTCCGGTTTCGCCCGGACTCCGGTCGCCCTTCAGCCCGTAGTCGGCGAGGGTCGCAATGACGACCTCTTCGAGGGTGCGCAAGTAGCGGTGGATGTCGGTAAAGTGCTCGTCGAGGTCCAAAATGGGGTAGCCCACCAGCTGGCCGGGGCCGTGGTACGTGATGTCGCCGCCGCGGTTGGTGCGATAGAACTCGGCTCCGATGGCCTTGAGGCGCTCGTCGTCGGCCAGCAAATTGCCGAAGTCGCCGCTTTTGCCCAGCGTGTACACGTGGGGGTGCTCAACAAAAAGCAGGGTGTCTTGGGTCGGAACGCGTTCCGCTTCAGGCAGCTTGCGGTTGGCCGTTTTGCGGTCCACAACCGCTTGGAAGATGGCCTCCTGAAAATCCCAGGCGCGCGCGTAAGTCCAGTTGCCCAGGTCGGCAAATCGAACGGAACGACGGCTCATGCCTTACCCAGGGCGTCCTTCAGGTCGTCAATGACCTTGATGTCCATAATGTCTACGGCGTTGCGCTCGCTGAGCACGTAGCTGACCCAATCGCCCAGAGCCACGAGGTCCAGGGCTTGCTCGAGGGGCGAGGCACCGTGGGCGTGAAGCTCGGCCACATGCGTGCCGTGGGCGCGGATGGCGGGAGCGTTCAGCTCCATGCGCATGCGGTTGCGGGGGGCGTCAAAGGCGGAATGCAGAAAAACCGCACTGTAGCGCGATCCGCCTCCGGCCCAGCCGACCATTTCGTTGTGGTTCATTTCGGGTACCTCGGCGTCCCAACCCGGCATTTTGCTGTTTTCGTTGAGCTGCTGGCGCCAGCGCGTGGCCACCCCGGCCATGCCGGTCGCCGCGTAAACCGCGACCGCCGTACCCTCAAGGGTGTCGGCAATGGCCTCGGCTTCGCTGAGGTGCGCCTCGCGGCGGGCGTGCAAATCCTTGACGGCCTGCGCTGCCTGCGCGCGCCATGCGGCCGGAGCTCCGGCGCCCGCCAAATCCAGGTGCGCCAAAATCTGGATCAGCGCATAGCCGAACATCGAGCGCGGGGGGTTTCCGCCGGGAACGACGCTCGTGTTCCACCCGTGCTGTTCGGCACGGCGCTTCAGTTCGCCTCCGCTGGTAATGGCCGACACCATGCAGCCGGCCGACACCGCCTGGTCAAGGGCCGAAAGGGTTTCTTCGGTATTGCCGCTGTAGCTGCAGGCTACCACCAGCGTGTGGGCGCCCACCCAATTGGGCAGCGCGTATCCTTTGTTCACCACCACCGGCACCGCCGCCGTGGCGGCGCAGAGGTCCGCCGCGACGGTTCCGCCAATGCCGCTTCCGCCAAGTCCCGTGACCACCACCTGGTGCACGCTGCGGGGTAAGGGCTGCCAAACCTTGGCAACACCTTCGGCAATTGACAGTGAATCAGCAATATGATTCGGAAAGTCTTGGATGAGCTTGAGCATCATGAGCGAGAAATTATTAGCGTAAAAGTACGAACTTGAGCCCCGCATGCCGGCAGCTTTTTCGTGGCAGTTTGCCCCCTTTTCTGCGCTCTCTGCCGAGGCGCTTCACCGCATCCTCGCGCTGCGGGCCGAGGTGTTCGTCGTGGAACAGCATTGTCCCTACGCCGACCCCGACGCCAAGGACCGCGTGTCGCACCACCTTTGGGCCGTAGACGAAGGAGGCGAGGTGGTGGCCGTGGCTCGGGTGGTCCCGCCGGGGGTCTCCTACGCCGAGCCCAGCATTGGCCGCGTGGCCACGGCGTCGCAGGTGCGCGGAACGGGCCTGGGTCGCGAACTCATGGACCGCGCGCTCATGCACGCCGCCCAATGCTACCCGGGGGCCGACGTCGTCATCAGCGCCCAGCACTACCTCCTTAGGTTTTACCGCGAACTCGGGTTTCAGCCCGAGGGCGACGTCTACGACGAAGACGGGATTCCGCACATCCAAATGCGAAAAACCAGCAACTAGCAACCTGGCGCTCCGCGCCAGAAACCAGTAGCGAGTACCGTGCGGCGTTTACGCGTCGTAGCTCACTACCACCCGCTCGCTGCGCGGCATGGCCTGGCAGGTAAGCACGTAGCCGTCGGCCACCTCGTCGTCGGTCAGCGAGTAGTTCATCGCCATCTCGACCGTGCCCTCCAGCACTTTGGCGCGGCAGGTGCAGCACACGGCTCCCTTGCAGGCGTAGGGAACGTCGGCCCCCGCGTCGAGGGCGGCGTCCAGCACAAATTCCTTGGCAGACTGCGTGAAGTGGGTCTCTTCGCCGTCGAGCACCACGGTGACGTAGGCGTCGCCCGAGGCCGCCGCTTTGGCTTTAGGCGCGGACTCTTTGGCGGGCGCAGCTGAGGTAAACAGCTCGAAATGGATTTTATCGGCGGACACGCCGGAGGCCTTGAGCACGTCGCTGGCGGCGTGAATCATGGGCTCCGGTCCGCAGAGGTAGTAGCCGTCGGCCTGGGTAAGGGTCGGAATGTGCTCGGCAAAGTAGCGGATGCGCTCCGCGTCCAAGCGGCCAAACAGCGCGTCGCTGCCCTGGTCTTCTCGACTCAGCACGTGGTGCACTTCGAGCCGGCCCATGTAGCGGTCCTTGAGGTCCTCGAGTTCGCTTTTGAACAGAATGCTCGCCGTCTTGCGGTTGCCATAAAAAAGCAGGAACTCCGACTCGGGCTCGCGGGCCAGGGCCGTCTTCAAAATGGACAGCACGGGGGTGATGCCCGACCCCGCGGCAAAGCCCACGTAGCGCCGGCGCTTGGACGGGTCGGTTTCGAGCAAAAAGTTGCCCATCGGGGGCATTACGTCGAGCACGTCGCCCGCCTTGAGTTCGGTGTTGGCCCAGGTTGAAAAAATTCCGCCCTCAACCTGCTTGATGGCGACCCGCAGCTCGCCACTTAACGGGCTCGAGCACAGGGAGTAGGACCGGCGAACGTCGGCACCGCCGATCTGGGCGCGCAGCGTCAGGTACTGTCCGGGGACGAAGCGAAAGCTCCCGCCCGAAGGCACGTCAAAGGCGACCGACACGCTGTCGGACGTCTCTCGGCGCACCTCGCGCACGGTCAGCGCATGAAACTGAGGCTTCACGCCCTTTTGGTCGGCCTTAGTGGCCAGAAGTCCGTCAGCCGGGGCCACGGAGGTGGATTTTTTAAACCAGGAAAACATAGTTGCGTACAAATCTAGGCCTGCAATGCGAACCAGCGGGCGTCGCATTTTGTTCTACCGGCAGTAATTTGCAGCAGAATTAACCCTTTGATTCCAAACCATGGCCCCAACTGTTGACCTCGAAGCGCGCTTTTTGGCGTACGTCGCCGCCGAAAACAAGGTCGAGCCCAAAGACTGGATGCCCGACGCCTACCGCAAGACGCTGGTACGCCAGATTAGCCAGCACGCTCACTCTGAAGTAGTTGGAATGCTTCCGGAGGCCAACTGGATCACCCGCGCTCCGTCGCTCCGCGCCAAGCTCATTTTGCTAGCTAAGGTTCAGGACGAGGGCGGACACGGACTCTACCTCTACTCGGCCGCCGAAACCTTGGGCACGTCGCGCGACCAAATGATTGACGACCTTCTGGCCGGGAAAGCCAAGTATTCCAGCATTTTTAACTACCCCACGCTCACGTGGGCCGACATGGGTGCCGTGGGCTGGCTCGTCGACGGCGCCGCCATCCAAAATCAGGTGATGCTCTGCCGCACTTCCTACGGTCCCTACAGCCGCGCCATGGTCCGAATTTGCAAAGAAGAGAGCTTTCACCAGCGCCAGGGCTACGAAATCATGATGCAGCTCGCGCGCGGAACCCAGGAGCAAAAGGCCATGGCCCAAGACGCCCTTAACCGCTGGTGGTGGCCGTCGCTGATGATGTTTGGCCCGAGCGACGACCAAAGCCCGAATTCCGCCCAGAGCATGGCCTGGCGGATCAAGCGCAAGTCCAACGACGAGCTCCGCCAGGAGTTTATTGACAAAACGGTTCCACAAGCGGAATTCATCGGCTTGAGCATTCCCGATCCCGACCTCAAGTGGAACGAGGAACGCGGCCACTACGATTTTGGCGCCATCGACTGGAGCGAGTTTTTTGCCGTAGTCGCCGGCAACGGACCTTGCAACACCGAGCGCCTGGAAGCCCGCCGCAAGGCCCACGCCGAGGGCGCATGGGTGCGCGAAGCCGCCACGGCCTACGCCGCCAAGCAGGCCGCGCGCCGCCAAGCCGCCGCCGCCGCACTGTCTAAATCCCACGCCGCATGAGTACGCCCGACCAATGGCCCCTCTGGGAGGTTTTTGTGCGCTCGAAGAACGGCCTCTCGCACAAGCACTCGGGCAGCCTTCACGCGCCGGATGCCGAAATGGCCCTGAAAAACGCCCGCGACGTGTACACCCGCCGCAGCGAAGGCACCAGCATTTGGGTCGTGCCCTCGAGCGCCATTGTGGCCTCTGCGCCCGACGAAAAAGAGGTGCTCTTTGCGCCCTCCGACGACAAAGTATACCGCCACCCGACCTTCTACGAGATTCCCGATGAAGTGGGACACATGTGACCCGTCGGTGCAGTACCTGCTGCACCTGGGCGACGACGCGCTCGTACTCGGTCACCGCTTGAGCGAGTGGTGCGGACACGGACCCATCCTCGAAGAAGACATTGCCCTGAGCAACCTGGCCCTCGACCTGGTGGGCGTGGCCCGGCAGTACTACCAGCTGGCGGCCAAGCGCCTCGGGGGCGGATGTACCGAAGACCATTTGGCCTATTGGCGCAGCGACCGGGAATTCCTCAACCACGTGCTGGTGGAACAGCCCAACGGCGACTTTGCCGACACGATGGCGCGGCAGTTCTTTTTTGACGCCTTTCACGTGCTTCAGCTCGAGGCCTTGCAAAATTCTGCCGACGCCGAACTCGCGGCCATTGCCCGCAAGGCGCTCAAGGAGGCCACCTACCATGCCCAGCACAGCGCCGACTGGGTGGTTCGACTTGGCGACGGCACCGCCGAAAGCCGCAGCCGCATGACGGCGGCTATGGCGCGCCAGCTTCCGTTCGTCGAAGAACTGTTCACCCCCGCAGAGGTCGACCGCTTGGCGTTCGAGCGCGGATGGGGTCCCGACGTCGCGTCGCTCAAGGCTACCTGGCTCGAACTCGTCAGCGAAGTCGTCGCCAAGGCCACCCTTGAGCTTCCGTCGGTTCCCGCCAAGCTGCTGCGCGGCAAGTCGGGCATTCACAGCGAATCGCTCGGGTTTCTCTTGGCAGAAATGCAAAGCTTGCCTCGGGCTTACCCCGACGCCACGTGGTAGCCCGCGCCGAACTCGAACTCCGCCTTAGCCGCGTGCCCGATCCCGAAGTGCCGGCGCTTTCGGTTTTGGACCTCGGAATCGTTCGGGATATTCGCCCCACCGCGGCAGGCTGCGAAATCGACCTGACGCCCACCTACACCGGCTGTCCCGCCACCGAACGCATCGAACGCGACGTTCGGGAAGCACTCGAAGAACTGGTTGGCCCCGGAAACGTGCAGCTTCGCACGGTACTGGACCCCCCCTGGACGACCGACTGGATCAGCGAGGAGGGCCGGCGCAAGCTGGCCGACTACGGCATCGCTCCGCCTCCGCGGCGCAGCAGCGACAAGCGCTCGCTTCTCGGGCTGCACCAGCCCTTGGCCTGCCCCAAGTGCCGCAGCACCCACACCGAGCGCATCTCGGCGTTCGGCTCTACCGCCTGCAAAGCCCTTCACCGCTGCCTTGACTGTGCGGAACCGTTTGAAGCGTTTAAGTGCATTTGAAGGGCGCGCCCAAGGGGTTTAAACGAAAAAACCCCGAGCGCAGGGCCCAGGGTTTTTTGGTTGGTTTGGTGTGAAGCCCTTTGTGGTTTCAGGACAAATGTGCGACAAAGACCCAAAACGCATACTATTCATTGTGAGAAATTGTGAGAATAAAATTCTTTCACGTATTTTCACCGAGTGAAACGACTTCTCACACCCAGCCTTATTCTTCTGTTTTGCAGCTCGTTATGTGCGCAGTCCTCGCTGAATAAGAGCAACCGCGAGGGAGTGGCCTTCCTCTACCACAACGACAGCATAAAAATGCTCGACTTTCACCAAGGTGTGCTGTCCTACTTAAACGGAAACCGTTGGATTGCATACGACTCCCTGCCTGAAATGCCCGACATCTTCAGGCAGCATGTGCACCCGCAGCCCTCGGTGCTTCAAACCCACGACACCACGCTGATCAGCTTCTCGGGTTCGGGCGTGGTCTACTGCATGCGGCGCAACGGGACGGTCGAACGCCACGACCGGACCTACTTCAGCGGCTACAATTTTGGAGCCCTCAAGTACTTCGACGGCCAGCGCATGTGGAGCCTCGGCGGCTACGGCTTGTGGCGGGTCACCGACCACGCCCTGTACTACGATGCCGAACTGCGCGAGTGGGAGCGTGAGGTCATGACGCCCAACATCATCGAAGGCTTCGGCGACGGATTCTACACAGCCCTTCGTCCGGGCGCCCTTCGAATGGTGGTGTCCAGCCGCACGGAGTTTAACGGGACCGAGGTCACCTACAGCGTTTACGATGTGGACCTTGAGGAGCGGAGCTACCGCTATGTCGGAGCTCCCCGGGTGAACCTCGACATGTTCAACAACCAAGATCAGCTCGGGTTTTCCATTTGGGACAACCGCTGGGGACTGCTGTTCGAGGGCAACAAAGTCCTGCTGGGCAACTTGGTGGAGAACCGCCTCATTGAAACCCGCATTTCCAATACCCAAGCACGCCCCTTCGACGGCTTGAGCGGAATCATCGTTCACCCCGACGGAGTACTCATCATCGAAACCGCCAGTACGGCCACCAACGACCACGTGAAAATCATCCGAACTACCCTAGATGAACTGCTGGCCAACCCAAGCAACGTCGAGCTCGGCCCCATCTACGAATCCAATTGGCTCCATCAAGTTCGTTCCAGCATCACCCTTATTTTGTCCCTGCTCTTGGGAATTGGTGGGCTTACGGTCCTTATACTCCGCTACCAGCGCAGCCGACCTGTGGCTGAGCGACTCTTTGCCCAAGCGCTAACGACGCCCCAAAAAATACTCTTTAAGCACCTCATGCTCCTGAACGCCAACCAGAGCATTACTACCCTCGAGCTGAACCAGCTCTTGGGTATTGACGACAAGTCCTGGGACAACCAGCGCAAAATTCGAAGCACCGTCCTTCAGGAGCTCGAAGAAAAGGGCATGGAGTTCTTGGGCGTACCTTCGTTCATCGAGCGCACTTCCAACGAAGACGACCGCCGCCTTCGCCGGTACCGCATTAAAGCCGAATTGCGCGACGAACTAATTTCTGTTTTGAAGTATGTATAAGTTCCTCGACGTCTCGACGCACGGCAGCACGCTTCGCGTAGCGCTCAACCGCCCCGAAGTATTTAATGCGTTCCACCGCGGCATGGCCCTTGAGCTCCAGCAGGTGCTCGCCGAGGCCGACCGCAGCCGCGAAGTGCGGGCCGTGCTGCTGACCGGCAGCGGCAAGGCGTTTTGCAGCGGCCAAGACTTGAGTGAAGCCGTCGATCCCCAAGGTCCCGGCCTCGACCGCATCCTGGGAGAACACTACAACCCTTTAGTGCTGCTGCTGCGCGCGCTCCGCAAGCCCGTCGTGGTGGCCGTGAACGGGGTGGCCGCCGGAGCGGGCGCCAACTTGGCCCTCGCGGGCGACGTCGTCGTGGCGGCGCATTCCGCCAAGTTCATCCAAGCCTTCAGCAAAATTGGCCTCATTCCCGACACGGGCGGAACCCTCACGCTTCCGCGCCTCGCAGGATTTGCCAAGGCCAGCGCCTGGATGATGCTGGCCGACAGCGTTTCGGCTGAAGAGGCGGAGCGCCACGGTCTGGTGTACCGCGTCGTGGCCGACGAGGCCCTGGCCGACGAGGCCCTGGCCCTCGCCCAAAAGCTGGCCGCCCTGCCCACCGAGGCCCTTGCGCTCACCAAAGAGGCCCTGAACGCCACCGTGTTTCACGGCCTTGCGGAGCAGCTCGAACGCGAACGCGCCCTGCAAAACCGCGCCGGAGCCACCGACGACTTCGCCGAGGGCGTCGCGGCATTCCTCGAAAAACGCCAACCCCAATTCCGCGGCCAATGAGCCCTTTCCTGTTCAACCCAAAAGCCATGGTGGTGGGCGCCGGCGCCATGGGCGGCGGCATCGCCCAAGTGCTGGTCGAAGCCGGCTGGGAGGTCCTTCTGTACGACACCCAAGACGCCGCCCTTGAAAACGGCATTGCCCGCGTGCGCGGCGTGTGGGATAAGCTCGTAGAAAAGGGCAAAATCAGCGACGCGCAGCGTTCTGCCTACACCCTGCAGCTCAAGCCCGCGTACGTGCTGCGCGAGGCGACCGACGTGAGCTTGGTGATTGAAGCCATTTACGAGAACCTCGACGCCAAGCGGTCGGTCTTCACCACCCTCGACGACGTCGTGCGCGAAGACTGCATTTTGGCAACCAACACCTCGTCGCTCAGCGTGTCGTCAATTGCCGCCGGAGTGAAGCGAGCCGAACGCGTGGTGGGCTTGCACTTTTTTAACCCGGCTCCGCTGATGCCGCTGGTTGAAATTGTGCCCGGAATCGCCACGGCCCCCGAAGTGGTCGAGGCCTGCGTCGCCGCGGTCGCCGCCTGGGGAAAAGTGGGGGTGGTGGCCAAGGACACCCCTGGTTTTCTCGTCAACCGCATCGCGCGGCCGTTTTATGGCGAAGCCCTGCACCTTTTGGAGGAACGCGTGGCCGACATGGCGACCATTGACTGGGCGCTGACTGAACTGGGCGGATTCCGCATGGGTCCTTTTGCCCTCATGGACCTCATTGGGCACGACGTCAACTACGTGGTCACCGAGACGGTCTGGAAGCAGTTTTACTACGACCCCCGGTTCCGCCCCAGCCTGAGCCAAAAGCGCCTGCTCGACGCCGGATGGCTGGGCCGCAAGTCGGGCCGCGGATTTTACGACTACCGCAACGGGGCGACCCTTCCTGAGCCCACCCGGGACGAGGCCCTGGGCCGCGTGGTGGTCGACCGCGTCGTAGCCATGCTCATCAACGAGGCCGCAGATGCGGTGTACCGCGGAATCGGCTCCGAAACCGACGTCGAAACCGCCATGCTCAAGGGCGTGAACTACCCCAAAGGCCTGATCGCCTGGGGCCGCGAGTGGGGCTGGACCCAGGTTCGCGACCAAATCGAAGCCCTGCACCGACGCACCGGGGATTCGCGCTACCGCGTGTGCCCCTGGATTCACGACCAAATTTCTGCCTCATGAACTACCTAATGTCTGCGGTGGACCGCGTGCGCAGCTGGACCGACGAAGAATACGGCGCCAACCTCGGAGCGTTTTTGGACGAACAGCCCATGCTCTTCTCGTGGCTGATCCGCCTGAGCGAAGAGTTCGACGACGACGTCCACGAACAGCTGGTGCGCAGCGCCATGGTGCTGCGCGAGGGCTTTCGAAGCATGGGCCTCGCCGTTGGAACCATTTCTGACGCCTGCATCACCGACGTCACCACCGAGGTAGTCGAGGCCTTCGAAGGTCTTGAGGCCGAAGAAGAGGTCCTCGACCTGGAGCGCATCGAGCAGGTCGCCCGCTCCCCCTTTGTGCACGCCGAGGTGCGGAACTTCCTGCACCAAGAGCTGCGCTCGGGCCTTCCGCGCGGCGAAGCCGACCAGCACAACCTCATGCTCGTCGTCGACATCCTCATCGGGTGCTTCGAAGAGTCCGTCGAACAACCTGGAGCCTCCGGCCAAGCATGAACGCCCCCGACATCGTCGCCCAAATGATGCGCCACGACGCCTTCAGCCAATGGCTCGGCGTGACGGTACTCGTGGCGGAACCGGGCCGCTGCGTCCTCGAAGCCCGCGTGCGCCCCGAGGCCCTCAACGGGTTTGGCATTGCCCACGGCGGACTCACCTACAGCCTGGCCGACAGCGCCTTAGCCTTCGCCAGCAACGGGCACGGCCAGCACGCCGTGTCCATCGAAACCAGCATCGCCCACCTCAAGCCCGTGGCCGCCGGTGACCTCCTCACGGCTGAAGCCGTGGAGCGCCACCGCAGCAAAACCCTGGGTCGCTACGACGTACTCGTGCGCCGCGACGGCACGGACGTGGCCCACTTTCGCGGAACCGTATTTTTTAAAGACAGCCCATGGCAACCCGAAGCGCATTCTTAGTTGACGGAGTACGAACCCCCATTGGCAGCCTCGGCGGAAGCCTGAGCGCCGTCCGCGCCGACGACCTCGCCGCCCACGCGCTGCGCGCCCTCGTCGCCCGCCACCCCAAGCTCGACCTCTCGGCCATTGACGACGCCTACCTAGGCTGCGCCAACCAGGCCGGCGAAGACAACCGCAACGTGGCCCGCATGGCCACCTTGCTCGCCGGCATTCCGCACACGGCGCCGGCCGAAACCGTGAACCGCCTCTGCGCCAGCGGCTTATCGGCCGTTCAGCACGCCGCGCGCGCCGTCCTCTCGGGCGAAGGCGACCTCCTCCTCGCCGGAGGCGTCGAGCACATGACCCGCGCCCCCTACGCCCTGTCGAAGCCCTCCAAGGCCTACGGCAACGACAGCCAGATGTACGACACCACCTTCGGATGGCGCTTCGTCAACCCCGAAATGAAGCGGCTCTACGGCACCGACGCCATGGGCGAAACCGCCGAAAACCTCGCCGACCAGTTCGCCATCTCGCGAGAGGACCAGGACGCCCTCGCCCTGCGCAGCCAGCAGCGCGCCGCAGCCGCCGTTGCCCGCGGCTTCACGGCCGGCGAACTCGCCCCCGTCTCCATTCCGCAGCGCAAAGGAGACCCCGTCGTCTTCGCTCACGACGAATTCGCCAAGCCCGCCACGACCCTCGAAGGCCTCGCGGGGCTGCGCCCCGCCTTCCGCCCCCACGGAAGCGTCACCGCGGGCAACGCCTCGGGCCTGAACGACGGCGCGGCCGCCCTCCTCGTCGCCTCGGAAGACGCCCTGCGCACCCATTCGCTGAACCCCCTTGCCCGCATCGTCGCGAGCGGAGTCTCTGGCGTCGAGCCCCGCATCATGGGCATCGGCCCCGTGCCCGCCACCCAGCTCGCCCTCCAGCGCGCCGGACTCACTTTGGCCGACATCGACCACATCGAACTCAACGAAGCCTTTGCCGCCCAGGCCCTCGCGGTCACGCGCAGCCTCGGCCTCGACGACCTCGATCCGCGCATCAACCCCAACGGCGGCGCCATCGCCCTGGGCCACCCCCTCGGAATGTCGGGTGCCCGCCTCGCCCTCACGGCCGCCCGAGCCCTGCACGAAACCCAAGGCCGCTACGCCCTTGTCACCATGTGCATCGGGGTCGGCCAGGGTTATGCAGTGGTTTTGGAGCGCGTTTAAGTCGTGCACCACACATTTAAGTCGCTCAAGTACTTATTTACCTTTAGGTCGGATAAAGTTCTGAGGCACAATTATCGAATACCTTTCGAATGGATTTCGTTCTTGATTAGTATTCCAATATTGCACACAAAACAAGTTCATTTAATTCAGTTTAAAACACGCTAGTATGGCTGATTCTTTTAAAATTTTGTCCGCTTTAATCGTGTACATCTTCAGTGCATACTTCGGATTTGGGCAGACTCAAATTGGACAAGATATTGACGGGGAGAACTCGTTTGACTTTTCCGGATTCGCATTGGACATGCCCGACCCAAATACCTTGGCCATTGGTGCTTATCACAATTCTGGAACCGCCAATGAAGCTGGACATGTGCGCATTTATATGCGCGTAGGAACAACCTGGGTTCAAAAAGGGCTCGATATCAATGGTGAAGCGGCGAATGATTGGTCTGGAAAGAGTTTGAGTATGCCCGACGCCAATACCATTGCCATTGGCGCAGAACAGAATATCGGAGGAGGAAGTACTGCTGGGCACGTTCGCATCTTTTATTGGAATGGAACGGCATGGACTCAAAAGGGGAGTGATATTAATGGTCTAACTCCGAATGAGAGTTGCGGGTATTCTGTCAGCATGCCCACTGCCAATACCGTCGCTATCGGCGCACCTCAAAACGACAATTCAGTAGATAATGCCGGTGCGGTTCGTGTTTATGATTGGTTAAACAATGGGTGGGTTCAAAGGGGGGGGACTATTTATGGTGAAGCTGAAGCTGATTTCTCAGGTCAATGCGTAGTAATGCCCGACCCAAATACCGTGGCAATTGGCGCTTCGAACAACGATGCCTCTGGTAATAATGCCGGCCACGTCCGCGTATATCATTGGCTCAACAATTCGTGGACTCAACTTGGATCGGACATAGATGCTGAAGGTCCCGGAGACAATTTTGGGTATTCTATTTCAATGCCTAACGCCACAACTTTAGCTTCAGGCGCTTACGGAAACAATGGAACTGGAATTTATCAGGGCAGCGTTCGTGTGTACCAGTGGAGCGGCTCCTCTTGGGTTCAAAAAGGAAATGATATAGATGGTGAAAGCAATAATGACGGTTCCGGCATTTCGGTTCACATGCCCGATGAACATACTGTTGCTATCGGTGCAGACGCCAATGACGGAAATGGCTCAAATTCCGGCCACGTTCGCGTATTCTTTTGGAATGGTGCCAATTGGGTGCAGCAGGGAGTCGACATTAACGGTGAGGCAGCTTTTGATGGGTCAGGAAAAGATGTATGCATGCCCGATAGGTATACTGTCGCCGTGGGCGCTCCCGCTAACAGCGGCGGCGGGCCGTATTCCGGCCACGTTCGTGTATTCCGACTTTGCTTTGACTCAATATCAGTTCAGGTTCAAGATTTCACAGCATTTACCGGAGTGGGCTGGGCAAATTTTAAGTGTAAACACACCGATTCATCAGCTTCGTACCAATGGCAAATGCTCTCTGGTACGACATGGGTAAATCTTACAAATCAATCGAACTTTAGTGGGGCGCTTTCAGACTCGCTCATTATTACCGGAGTAACTCCTTCGTTGAGCGGTAAAAAATTTCGTTGTGTTATTTCAGGGAGTTGCAGTGTGGACACAACAAATTCCGGTGTTCTAAATGTGGTCAATGGTATCGGTATAGAGCCGGCCAATACGAGTTATATCAAGGTCTTCCCTAATCCCACTACAGGTAAAATTCGAATTGGAGGCGGTTTTCAAGGCTCCATTACGTTGTTCGATCACAACGGATCCATTCTTTATTACGGCGACGCCATAGACGAACTTAACATAAGCTCGTGGCCTAATGGTGTTTACACGCTGCTGTTGTCCAATGCTAATCTGAATTTACGGCACCGAATTATTAAACTCTAAAGTAGGGAGGGCCCTAGCTAGTACCCTAGCAGCCCCTCCAACGCCACCCGCACCTTGTCCGCATTGGGGAGGTAGGTGGCTTCCAGCGTTTTGTTGAGCGGAATGGCTGGGGTGTCCTCGGCGCCCAGCACGCGCACGGGCGCGTCGAGGGCGGTGAAGCACTCCTCTTGAATTCGGGCGGCAATCGAGCGCGCAAACGGCTGAACAGACGGTTCTTCGGTGAGCACCAAAATGCGTCCGTGGGCTCGGGCGCGCGCGAACACCAACGCCTCGTCCCAGGGAGAAAGGCTGCGCAGGTCGAGGACTTCGACGGGCATTCCGGCAGACGCTTCGAGCGCCCAGTACACCCCGCGGCCGTAGGTTACGACCAGGGCGGTGGGTTCGCCCTCGGGCTCTGCGGCACGCACAATGCGGCCCTTGCCGATGGGAATGACGTAGTCGGCGTCCGGCTCGACCGTCTTGGCGCCCTCCGTTCCTTTGATTTTGGACCAGTACAGGCCTTTGTGTTCGAGCACCACGACGGGGTTGGGGTCCGCGTAGGCGGCCTTCAGCAAGCCCTTGAGGTCGGCGCCGTTCGAAGGATAGACGACTTTGATTCCGCGAATGGCCGTCACGACCGACTCCACGCTCGACGAGTGAAAGGGTCCGCCGCTGCCGTAGGCCCCAATGGGAACGCGCAGCACCATGTCGGCCGTCCACTTGCCGTTGGTGAGGTAGTGGGCACGCGAAAGCTCCGTAAACAGCTGGTTGAGGCCCGGCCAGATGTAGTCCGCGAACTGCACTTCGACGATGGGCTTGAGGCCCACGGCGGCCATGCCCACGGTGCTTCCGACGATGAAGGCCTCTTGAATCGGCGTGTTGAAGACGCGGTCGTCCCCAAACTGCTGGGCGAGCGTGGCGGCCTCGCGAAATACGCCTCCCAGGCGGCGGCCAACGTCTTGGCCGTAGAGCAGGGCTTCGGGGTGGGCGTCGAGGATTTCGCGCACGGCAAACAGGGCGCTGTCGACCATCACGCTGCGCTCGCGGCCGGCGGGCTCGCGGGTTCCGCGCTCTTCGGTCACGGGCGTCGGAGCCAGGCGGTGCGTGTACAAATCGCTGGGCGTGGGGTCCGGAGCCTCCAGGGCGCGCTCGTAGTCGGCCTGCACGCGGGCCCGGGCGGCGTCGACGAGGGCGTCCAGCTCGGCGGACTTGTGTCCGTCGGCCAGCAGGGCGGCGCGCAGCTTCGGGAAGGGATCGCGGGCGCGGGCCTCGTCGAGGTCGTCGCGGTACCACTCCATGCGCACGCCTGAAGTGTGGTGGTTCAAAAGCGGAACCTTCGCGTGCACCAGCACCGGTCCCCGCTTTTTGCGCATCGTGCGCAGCACGTCCTTGAGGGCGGAGTAGCACGCGGCGTAGTCGGTTCCGTCGACCTGCACGACGTCGATTCCGGGAAAGCCCTGGGCGTACTGTGCGGCGTTCGCGGCCCTCGTTTCGGCGGCGTTGGCCGAGATGTCCCAGCCGTTGTCTTGGACCAGCACCAGCAGCGGGAAGCGCTTAAGCGCCGCCATTTGAAGCGCTTCACTCACTTCGCCTTCGGTCATGGCGGCGTCGCCGATCGAGCAGACCGAAATGGGCTTGGCTCCGCCCCACTCAGCCGTCAGGCCCTGCTTTTCGCGGTACTGGATGCCCATGGCGGCTCCAGCCGCCGGAATCGCCTGCATTCCGGTGGCCGACGACTGGTGCGGAATTTTGGGCTTGTCCGCGTCGCGCAGCGAGGGGTGGCTGTAGTAGGTGCGCCCGCCCGAGAAGGGGTCGTCGCGCTTGGCCAGCAGCTGCAGCATGAGGTCGTAGGGCGTCATTCCGATGCCCAAAAGCATCGCGTCGTCGCGGTAGTAGGGGTACAAAAGGTCGTTGGGCTCGAGCTGCGTCGCCAGCGCGAGCTGAATGGCCTCGTGTCCGCGCGCGGTGGCGTGCACGTAGGTCGCCGTCACCTCTTTGTGGGCCTCGTACAGCTCGGCCATCGCCTTGGCCGTGGCCATCAATTCAAACGCGTGAAGCGCGGAACCTTTTTTCATTTTTTACCGAATTCGTAGGTGAGTCCGAGGCCCA
This sequence comes from Bacteroidota bacterium, assembly GCA_041179465.1. GTDB lineage: Bacteria > Bacteroidota > Bacteroidia > Flavobacteriales > Schleiferiaceae > TMED14. The sequence goes on from JBEGTJ010000019.1 coordinate 19,827, forward strand.
TAAACTGCTTGGTTTGAATGCCCGAAGCGTCGAGCTTGCCGTCTCCGTTGGTGTCGCGCAGCAGCACGTCTCGGTCGAACAAGTTTTGGCTCCGCAAGGTGACGCTGAGCGGACCCTTGTTTTTGTACACCAGCAGCAAATCGCTGTCGAGGTCGACGCTGAACGGGGCCTGCAAGTAGTTCGCGAACGCGTTCAGGCGCAGGTCCATTTTAATGCCCTTCGGGAACGAATGCTGGTAGCGGGCGTTGCCGTACAGGCCCAGTTCTTGGCGGAACCTCTGGCCCGGCGCCAGCCCAAACACGCCTTGCGCGCTCAGCACGCTGTCGAGGACCCAGGTGAATTTGGCCGTGACCGGCGACACGTACAGGTCCAACCCGTCGGCCTTGTGGGTCAGCCCGAGTCCCGCGATTCCGTAGGCCGGCGCCAGGGCACGCGAAACATAAACTGAGTCCCCCGGTTTGGCGAAGCCCTTGACAAACTGCGTTTTAAAGCTGGCGAATCCCGAAAGCTTCCATAGCGGATCCTGGCGAAGCAGGTAGTCGTAGCGCGTCGCGTACTCGAGCTTGTCGTCGATTTTGCGGGTAACCCCTTCTTGGATGTTAAGGCTGTAGGTGGCGTCCAGGAGCTGCTCCCAGCGCCATTTTCCGCGCACCGCGATGGCCTGCTGGCGCAGAATGGCTCCGGCCGCCAAGTTGTTTTGTCCGCCCGCATTCCATTGGCGCAGCACCGTCTGGTTGAAGCTCACGCCATAAATGGCCGGAAACGACCACTGGGTCGTGTCGCCCGCGGCCCACAAACTGCCGCTCCACAGGCCCAAGGCCGCCAGCAGCAGTCGGCTCATGACTTCGTCAACATGGCTTGAATGCGGCGCTGCGCTTCGTCCGTGCGCACCAATCCTCCCGAGATGGCGGCGCGTTCGACCAGGAGCTCGTCCCAGTGCTCCGTTCCGTGCCAAAGGGCGCGTTTCAGGGCCGCCGTCGCTTCCACCGACTGGCCGGCCAAGCGCTCCGCCAGCGCGTCCACTGCCGCGTCCAGGGCGGCCGCGTCGTCCACCACTTGGGCATAAAGTCCGTACTGCTGGGCCCAGGCGGCGCTGCGGAACTCCGTCGCGTCAATCGCCAGCTGGCTCATGGCGCTGAGGCCCATTTTGCGCTCCACAGCGGGTCCGACCACAAAGGGGCCGATGCCCACTGCGAGCTCGCTCAATTTGACCGCGGCGTGCTGGGTCGCGACGCAGTAGTCAACGGCTGAGGCCAGCCCCACGCCACCGCCCACGGCCTTGCCCTGCACGCGTCCGACCACAAACTTCGGAACCGTGCGAATCGCGTTGATCACGTGCGCAAATCCGCTAAAAAACGCCAAGCCCTGAGCCTCGGTGCGGATGCTGGCGAGCTCCGTAAAGCTGGCTCCGCCGCAAAATACCCGATCGCCGCCGCTGCGCAGCACGATCACGTGGACTGCGGGGTCCTGGCCCTCGTTGCGGATTGCTTGAGCCAAGTCGGCCAGCACCGCGCTGGGCAGCGAGTTGCTCTGGGGGTGAAAAAACTCGATGTGGCTTACGGTTCCGCGGCGTTCGACGCGCACGTAGCCTTCGTTGGGGTTGGGATTCATCGCGTGAAAAAGCTGAGTTGTTCAATAGGGCACACCACGCTGCGGTAGCCGTCGTACCATCGTTCGCGGCCCGCACTCTTGGCTTCAGCGTGCAGGGCGGCCTTGCGCCATTCGTCCACCGCCGCCGCGTCGCGCCAGTAGCTGACAAAAATGGCGTCGGTTCCGTTTCGCACCACCTCGTAGCCCAAAAATCCGTCCATCTGCTCGACCGCCCGCATCGTCGCATCGTCCATGGCGTCGTACCCCTCGGGGCTGGGATTCACGGGGCGCTCCGACGCAAAAATCACGGCGTAGTTGCCGGGCTTCAGGTCGAGGTTGGGATTCAGAAAGCTCATGCCTGGTTCCGCTTTTTGACCATGGTCAAAATGGTGGCCACGGCGACCACCTCGGTCGTTTCGTCGACCACCTCGACGTAGTACTTGACGATGCCCTTGGCAATGTCCTCGGGGCTGCGCTTCTCTTGGTCGATCTTTTCTTGAACCGTAAGCTTCACCTGAATCGTAGAACCCGGGTACACGGGTTTGGTGAAGCGGCAGGTGTCAATGCCGTAGTTCAGCAGCACCGGCCCCTTGGGCGGATCCACAAACAGTCCGGCCGCACGGCTCAGAATAAAGTACCCGTGGGCCACGCGGCCCGTAAAAATGGTGCCCTCGAGGCTGTCGGCGTCCATGTGGGCGTAGAACTTGTCGCCGCTGAGCTCCGCAAAGTCCTCGATGTCCTGCAGCGTGACGGTGTGGGTCGCGGTCGTGACGGTATCTCCGACGCGCAGGTCCTCAAAATGCTGGCGAAACAGGTGCGGACTCGCCTCCGGACGGTCGGCGCCCGGGTAGTAGCGCTCGGCGACATGGCTAAGCACGTTGGGGTGTCCTTGAACGGCCACGCGCTGCAGGTAGTGCATCACGCCGCGGATTCCGCCCATCTCTTCGCCGTCGCCGGCGCGTCCGGGTCCGCCGTGGGTGAGCAAGGGCATCGGCGAGCCGTGTCCCGTGCTCTCTTTGGCGGAACTCGCGTCCAACACCAGCACCCGGCCGTGGCTGTAGCCGGCTTCCAGTACAAATTCTTTGGCCGCGTCGCGGTCGGCCGTCACGATCGACGAAACCAAGGATCCGCCGCCCATCGCCGCTATTTGGGCCGCCTCGGCCACGTCGCGGTAGGGCATCAAGGTCGCCACCGGACCAAAGGCCTCGATGCGGTGGGCTGCATTGGCCTCGAGCGGACGCGCGCAGCGCATCAGCACGGGGTGGTAGTAGGCTCCGTCTGCGCCCCCGTCTACCGCGCCGTGCACAACCTCGTTCTCGCCCGCAAGTACTTGGGCCGCTTCGCGCACGCGCTCGGCCTGCAGGGCCGTCGCCAAGGGGCCCATGCGCACGCCCTCCTGGGCGGGATCGCCAACGCGCACGCCCGTGAGGCGCTGCACCACCGCGGTTTGCACGGCTTCGAGCTGGCCCTCCGGAACGAGGATTCGGCGCACCGCCGTACACTTCTGGCCGGCCTTGATCGTCATTTCTTTGGCGACTTCCTTGACAAAAAGATCAAACTCGGGGGTTCCGGCTACGGCGTCAGGGCCGAGCACCGTCGCATTCAACGAGTCCGCCTCGAGGTTAAACGGAACGCCCAAATCGGCAAACCGGCCTGTAGACTTTAGCCGGTAGCCCGTAGCATAGGAACCCGTAAACGTCACCACATCTTGGCGCTGAACCGGGTCGAGAATTCCGTGGCCCTTGCCCACCACGAGCTGCAGCGCGCCCTCGGGCAAAATTCCGCTCGCGATGATGTCGCGCACGACGCGCTCCGTCAAAAAACTCGTGAATTCCGACGGCTTGACCACCGCCGGAACGCCCGCCAAAAGGTTGACGGCGATCTTCTCGAGCATGCCCCACACCGGAAAGTTGAAGGCGTTGATGTGCACCGCCACCCCACGCCGCGGAAGCATCAGGTGCTGCCCACCAAAGGTTCCGCCCTTCGAAAGCTTGACCAAGCCGCCGTCGACGTGGTAGGGCAAATCCGGAAACTCGCGGCGCAGCGAAGCATACGTGAACAGGTTGCCAATGCCGCCCTCGAGGTCGATCCACGAATCCACGCGGGTGGCCCCGGTCGCATAGCTCACGGCATAATAATCCTCCTTGCGCGCCTGCAAGTTCATGGCGAGCGCCTTGAGCATGAGCCCGCGCTGCGGAAACGTCATGGACCTCAGCGCGGACCCGCCCACGCGGCGCCCGTAATCCAGCACCTCGGCGTAGTCCAGCCCCAAGCTCGACACGCTGCCCAGCTCTTCGCCCGTTACGGCGTGTCGCGCCACATATTCGGCGTCGTTGCCCGGCGTCCACTGGCCCAGCACGTAGTTTTCAAAGCGCTTCATCATCAATCCTGCGGGAATGGGTTCCAGCGGTTAAAGATAGGGTCAAAAAAAAAGGCCGCCCCTTGCGGAGCGGCCTCTCATCCCTTGCGGGAGTCAATTACTTCTGAACGCTGACGCGCAGAGTGCGGCTGCCTTCTTCTGAAGTCAGGCGGACCATGTACACGCCGTTGGCGAAGTTGCTCAGGTCAACCGAGAGCGACTCAGCGCCTTCGTTCCACTTGGCAACCGTCAGAACCTTGCCTTGCAGGTCGAGGATGCTCACCTCTACGTTCGTAGAAGCGTCCATGCGCACGAGCTGGAACTGGCCGCGGTTCGGGTTCGGGAACAAGCTTACGTTCTGCAGGGCTTCGTCGATGCTCGCCACACAGTCGGTACACTTACCGAAACATACCGGTGCCATGGTGCTGTCGTCGTAGGCGAACGTTGCACCGCGGTTGGTGGTACCTGTTACCGCACAAGCGCTCGGAACCGGTTCGTCCTGACCCCATGCGTTGCCGTTGATGAACTTGTACTGGATGCTTGAGTTAGCCGGTACGTTAACCGTTACCTCGTAGATACCGTCGTTGTCGGCATCCGTCATCGGGGTAGTAGCGGGGTTCCAGCCTTGGAAGTCACCTGCAACGTGCACGCCGTTGGCGCTGATCGCGTTGTTGGCCTTCTCCCACGCCATGTTCACCTTCAGGGTCACGTCGACGTCACAAGCGGTACACTGCGACCAGCACACTACACCCAATACGGTGTCTTGAGCCGGAATCGTGAACACGCGGTTCGTGTAGGTCGCGTTACCGTTGGTACACGGTGCCGCCGGGTTGTTTTGCTCTTGAATAGCCCAGTTGTCCGCAGAGAACTTGTATTCTTGAGTCGTACCCACTGCGAGCGGAAGCTTCACCGTCCAGATGCCGTCGCCGTTGGCGTCCGTCATCGGGTTACAGTTACCGCACCAGTTGTTCCACAGACCGTTGACTTCAGGCGTCGTGAACGACTGCGACACTTGGTTCATGTCCACCTGGAAGGTCACCGCTGCACAGTTGTAGCAGAGAGCGAAACATACCGTTTCTGCCGTATCAGCTACGTTGGCAATCGAGTCACCGCGGTTCCATGAGTTGTTGTAGCGGCATGAGAGCGGAACGTTTTCGTCGCTACCCCATGCGTTGCCGTTGATGAACTTGTACTCAATCTTCTCACCCACGAAGGTGTTGATCGTGTACTCGTAGATACCGTCGCCGTTGG
>JBEGTJ010000020.1:0-23205 GCA_041179465.1 Bacteroidota bacterium
GCGAAACCGACTCATAGGGGGGCGGTGAATTCGGAACTTCGGACCGAGCTCGGGCAAAGTTCTCGATTTGGTCTACGATCCGGTACTTTTCGGAACTCTCGTCAATGCTGTAGCCCAGTCCGCGCGAAAACCCAATGCGAATCATGATGCCGGCAATGCCCAAAATCAAAAAGGACACCGCGACGAACATGAAGTCGTAGAGCATCAACAGCAAGAACCCAAAAAGCAGCTGAAGAATGGCCGCCGAGGCCGTAACCAAAATCTTGGGCAGCTCCTTTTGAATGGTAATCGTATCAAAAAATCGGTGGACGCGCTCGTACCACGATTTTTGGTCTTCTTCGGGCACCGCTGCGGGCATTACCGACATGAAGTAGGTGGCGCTTCGCACAAAAATCCGCTGCTGAACCCACTCCGACAGGCGCATTTGGAACAACCCGAACAGGCCCATGAAAAGGCTCGAAACCACCACCAAAACGGTCAGAATTAACCAGGTAGAGGACAAGCGTCCGCCCATTAATTGCCCCACCAGCGCCTGAACCCCGAGGGGGAGCATTAAACTGAAGGCACCGCTGAGTACGGCAAAAGAAAGAATGCGCAAAATGTCTTTGCGATCCCACTGCAGCAGGGAAAAAAGGCGCTGAAACGCCTCCGATGATTTAGTTTTTGCCATGACGCCGCTTGTACCAAACAACGTGCCGTGTCAGCTAGAACTTCCAGCTGAGGCCCGTAGTGCTGTACAACGTGAATTGGGGCACGTCGGTTCCCGCCGGATACGCGTCGTAGTTGAGCTGGCCGATGACCACGAGGCTGAGGTCCGGACGCAGGGGTGCCGAGAGCCTCGAGTTGATCATGGCTCGGATGTCTTCAAACCGCCCGAAGCGCGGCTGGTAGTAGGCCACCGTAGTCCAGCGCCATTGGTCCCATTGACGGTCCAAGCTGACGTAGGTATTCAACCGCAGGGCGTGGTCGGTTTTGGCCGAAAACGATTCCACGTCGTACTCATACATGAGCAGCGGGTTGATGTAGAGCTTAACCCCTGGCGCCGAGATTGCGGTGTAGCGCGGACCGCCTCCGACGTTGAAGCGGCGCGCAATGCGCATAGGCAAGTTGCTTTGCCATTCCACGAAGTACTCCGCCGTGATTTTCTCGTTGTAGATGCGGTTGTACCGCACGTGAAGCATGCCGTTGCGCTCGAAATCAAACTTGCTGTCGCCCAAGCGCGTCGCCCAGTTCGCGCTGGCAATTCCGTACCAGACGTGGTGGTCGACCCTCCTTGTTGCGTTCACCGAACCGTTCAGTTTGAGCAGCAATGCCTGCGTTCCTCCGAGGTAAAATCCGCCGTCCACGCGGCCGTGAACTTCTTCGGTCGTGTCTTGCTCCGCCGGTCCGCGCATCGCCTCGACGTTGACGATTTGGGCGGAAAGCAACGGCATCCACCCCCAACCTAAAACGAACATCCACGGTTTCATGGGTCAAAAATACCTAATTCACGGGGCGCGTATGTTTGCAGTATGCTTGCAACCCGATTATTTATCGCATTCTTGGCGCTGAGCGCCGCGGCCTACGGGCAATCCGACGACCTTCAGCAGCGCATCAAGGGCTTTCAGTCGGAACTTGCCGCAAGCTACGCGGTGAAAACCCTTAACCTTCAGGGCGAATCGCTGGGCGCGCTTGAAAAGGAAGAGCCCGCCTTCAGCACGCACTTCAAGCTCGAAGCCAAAGAAAAGAGCGAAGACAACCTCGGCCGCAGCACCAAACTCAACGTCCACGTGCGGGTCTTTGAGTTCGCCTCCACCGACGACCTCAACTGGGCCATGAAGCGCTGGATGCCCGACTTCATCGACCACAATGCCGTCAAGCCCGGCCGTGATTCCAAAACGCTTCCCCACGCCGACCCCGCAGTGGTGGTGGTTGAAGGAACCGTAATTACCGTTCTCACCCTGCCCTGCCCCCAGTTTGACTTGGAGCGCTTTCGCACGTGGCGCAAGCACCTTCTGACCTACTTCGGCGGGGCCTCCTCGGTGGTCATTGAGGTTCAGGGCTGCGAAGGCCCATTGCTTTGGACCAAGAATGCTCCGGACCCCAAGGATCGGACGTGGAAGTAGTGCGGAACTGGCTCGCATGAAACGAGATGGCGAGCCACGCGTCGTGCGCGGTGACTCGAGTTCGCTGATTCCAGTCCGCTGACGTGCGGGCCACGCGCATGGCGTGGTGCAGCGCACGGAGGCCCAATCCGCTCTTTTTATGCCAATTATGAATGGTTTCAAGAGCGTCCCTTGCGTAACCCGCATCGAGGGCAAAGGACTCGATGGGCATGGCCCCGTTGCCGTTCCAGGGACCCCGGCTGCGCTGCTGGTCGACCGCGTGGCGGAGCTTGAATACGAGCTCATCCCAGGGCACGGCCATGCGTTCGTCGCGCATCGACAGCGCCAAGGCAATGTGGAATCGGTCGAGAAAGGGCGCCGAAAACCGCTCTTGGTACTTCGAAATGCGGTTTGCCGAGCACGTACACGTCAAATGGTCGTGTCCCGAAAATCCGCACGGACAGGGGTTGGTAGCGCCGATCACCAGCGGGCTGGGCGGCGATTCGCGCGACCACAAGGCCTCCATGGGTTTGCGCAGCCCTTCCAAGGTGCGAACCGGCATTTCGCCCAATTCGTCCAGAAACAAAACTCCAGATCCGGCTGCCCAAAACGCGCCGTTGGCCCCAATGAGCTGAACCGGAGTGAGGTTTGAGGGCGGTTCGACGTAGGGCAAATTGGGTTCAACCGCGCTGCGAAGAAGGTGCACCGCTCGGGCAAACTCTGTTTTGCCGACACCCGGCGCCCCGTGCAAAAAGGCCGGATGCCTACCCGCCGCTACCAGGCCCAAGGCGGTTACGGCCTTGGGGCTGAGTTCCAAACGGGGCCAGGTTGGCGTCGTGCGCGTTCGGCCCGACGCTTCCGCACCCTCAATTGGGCGTCCCGTTCGCACGACGGCAAGCACTTCGGCTAAGGTCCTCACCGGAGACCACAGCGCGCCCTGCGGCTTCCACGCGGCCGAATTAGGGTAAATGAACACGCCTGCGTCGGCGGGCGGTGCCGGACGGTCGACGTCGACCCAGCTCACCAGGGCCTTGAGGTCCAAGGTCCCCATGGCGCGAAGTCCGTCGCGAAACGGCACCTGGCCCGATGCCATCAGTACCCCTATGGCAATGGGCAAGTCCATGGAACTCCCGAGCTGCCAAGGACGCGACGGATGGAACGAAACCGTGATGCGCTTCCCCGGCCACTTCGCTCCCACCTCGAGCAGCGCCGAATGAATTCGGTTTGGGGCTTCGCGAACCGTTGGATCGCGGGTTCCGACCATGTGAAACGAAAATCCAGGCGTCGCAGCCACGTCGACGCGCAGCTCGTGCCAGCGGGCCTCAGCCCACACCCAAGTCAATAAAGAAACTACCATGGCGCAAACCAACGGCCTCTTCTACTCGGCAGTCGGTTGCAAACGGATTTAGTCGCTTAATTCGGATCTTTAAATTGGGGTCACTCCTCCAAGCCCCAGGAACGCTGGAGTTCCGGGTTGAGGAATACGTGGCTGTAGAGGCTGAGGTCCGCAGACTGAAACAACGCAAACCCGTTCAACTCCAAATGGTAGTCCACCTCCGATTCCACGCTGCGGAGCACCCAGCGCTTTTGGCCCTTATTCCATAGGAACACCCCCAACTCCTCGGCGGAATCCGGAACTGGCTTGAACTGCACAATATCCCACTCGTACAAATGCGTTCGGCGTCGGTCGCGAAGCCCAACTGCCTCGTCCACATGCGCGTACTCCAAAGGCTTTCCCGTCCACCAAAAACCGTCGGGCGAATAAAAATCCGTTCCCTCAATTCGTCGGAGGTAGCCCACGATTTGGTCTCCGATTCGGAGTCGGTAGCGCTGTTCCTTCATACAGAGGTAACCCGCGCGCAACCAAATTGTTGCGCACTAGACCCCCAACTCCTTCAAGGCCGCTCGGACGGCCTCTGCGCTCAGCGCCTGGCGGCAGGCCCAATCCCCGCGGCGGCACCCGTCCGCCCCCAAAATGCTGCAGGGCTGGCAGCCCAAGCGCTCCTCTGCGGCCAAGTGCCGAACCGGGCTCGGCGCGGCGAACCCGCCGACCGGATGCGTTCCCGCCCAAAGGGCCACCGCCGGTACCTGGAACCGGTACGCCAAATGCTGCGCGGCCGAATCGCACACCACGGCGGCGCGGGCGCGAAGCCACAGCGCTTCCTCCGCGCGGGCGGAACCGCCAAGGGCCGTAGCAAAACCCTCGGGCGCAGGATCTCCCGCCCCCCCGAGGAACACCACTTCATAGCCTTCCTCCTGCAGCTGGCGCCCCAGCCGGGCCGCTTCGCCGAGCGGCCACCGCTTCGATTCTCGGCTCGCGTGCGGCGCCAGGAGCACGAGGCTTCCGCGGGGAGGGGTCGCCGGCAAATCCCGGCATTTCGTCCAACCCAAGGCGGCAAGCGCCGCAAAGTGCAGCTCGTAGGCATTAGGGGCCGACGGCGCGCGCCCGGCCAGTACCGCGCGCCGCTCGGATCGCGGTTTGGCGACACGGCCCTGGGGAATTTGAAGCACGCGAGCGATCCAACGGCTGCTGCGGGTGCGAAGGTGGCTGTGCGCGTCGTACCACGCGGTCAGGTCCGCCGAGCGCATCCAGCCCCACCAGAACCACATCAGCGCAAAAAAGCGGCGGTACGGTCCGCGGTCCACGTCCAGCCCGTGCACTTCGATGCCCGGGTGCGCCGGCAGGCGCTCCGCCCAACGGGGACGCGTAAAAAGGGTGATGCGGTCGCCGTCGTTGGCCACCTGCGACAGCACCGAATGAAGCAAAACCACGTCGCCGAAGGCCGAAAAGCGCACGACGCCGAGATGGCGTTTAGCCTTGAGCCCCATAAAGTGCCGGGTTGGTCGCCGGATCGTTGTACAACTTAAACTGGCGGTAGGGCGTGTAGCGAACCGCGCCCGACACGACCTCGGACCAGAGCTGGGCGCAGGCCTCCATCAAGTCGGCGTGCTGGGCGTCGGCTGCCGAAAGCCGCTCCGCACAGGCCGCTCGGTGCCCCTCAGGGGCGTCGCGGCGGTCGACTTCCGCACGAAGGTGGTAGCGCTTGAGCTGCAAAATGCACAGCCGGTCGAGGGCCCAAGCCAGGGATTCCGTGCGAAGGGCGCCTTGGGCAGAAGGCTTCGGCTGAAGCAACTCAGCCAAGCGAAGGTCCAGGGCCTCCACCGCGTCGGTGCGCTCCTGATTCAGGGCGTCGATGCGGCGCTTGATTTCCATGAGCTGGCCGGCGGGCAGGTCGGTGCGCCGAACCTCGTCTTCGAGGTGCCACTGCACCGTATCAATCCATGCCTTGGCGTACCAGGCCTGGTCGAGGCTTCCGGCCGCAAACGCCGACGGGCAGGGCGCGTCCCACCGGTCGCGCACGTGGTAGTCCTCGATGGCTGCCTCGAGCAGCGCTAAAATCCGTTCGAGCGTCACTTCGCCGCGTTGAACGATTTAAGCCCGGCGTCGAGCCAGTTCAAAAACACGCTGGGATCGGGATCGTAGGCTGTGTGGCCGTTGATCGCCGTCGGCGCCTCGACCGCCGGATCCATCAGCACGTAGTAGGGCTGGGCGTTGGCGTTAAAATACTGCGCCTGCAGGTCGCCCCACTTTTGGCCCACCGTCTTGATTTTTTTACCGGTCGTTTCGCTGACGCGGACCTCGTCCTCGGGCAAAGCCGAGCGTTCGTCGACGTACAGCGACACCAGCACCACGTCTTCGGCCAAGCGCTGGCGTACTTCGGGGCGCGACCACACTTCTTCTTCCATTTTGCGGCAGTTGACGCAGCCCCACCCCGTGAAGTCGAGCAGCAAGGGCTTGCCGGCCTCGAGGGCGTAGGCTCGGGCCTCTTCCAGGTCGTTAAAGCAGGGCAGGTTCAGCGGGCAGTGGGCGTCCTCGCTCAGCTTTTCTTCGCCTGAAGGCGCGGACCCTGACCCCCATCCGTGGGGGTTCTCCGCGTAAAACGCGGGAGGCGGGAATCCAGCTACCAGCTTAACGGGCGCCCCCCAAATTCCGGGAAGCAGGTAAAAGCCCGTCACCATAAACAGGAGTCCCGTCAGCATGCGGCCCACTCCGAGTCCGCCTTTGGGCTCGTCGTCGTGGGGCATGCGAAACACGCCAAAGAGGTAGAGCGCCGTCGCAAACGAAATCGCCACCCAAAGGGCCAAAAAGAGCTCGCGCTCGAGCCAGTGCTTTTGCCAAACCATGTCGGCCGTGCTCAAGAACTTGAGGGCAAAGGCCAGCTCAAGGAATCCCAGCGTGACCTTGACGGTATTGAGCCATCCGCCCGACTTGGGCAGCCCCTTGAGCCACCCCGGGAAGGCCGCAAACAGCACAAACGGAAGCGAAAGCGCAAAACTGAACCCGAACATTCCGACCGCGGGGCCGAGGAGCTCGCCGCTCACCGCGGTGGCCACCAAAAGCTGTCCGATGAGCGGGCCGGTGCAGCTGAAGCTCACCAGCGCGAGGGTAAAGGCCATGAAGAAGATGCCGATGAGTCCGCCGCGCTGCGACTGGTCGTCTACCTTGTTCACCCAAGAAGAAGGCAGGGTAATCTCAAAGGCGCCAAAAAAGCTGATCGCGAACACGACAAACAAGGCAAAAAACGCCAAGTTGAACCACGGATTGGTCGCCATGGCATTGAGCGCATCTGAGCCAAAAACCACGGTGACGAGAAGCCCCAAAACCACGTAGATCACGTTGATGCTTACCCCGTAGAGGAGGGCCTTGCGCACTCCGTCGGCCTTGGACGTGCTCTGCTTGAGAAAGAAGCTGACCGTCAGCGGAATCATCGGGAAAATGCAGGGCATGATCAAGGCAAAAAAGCCGCCGAGCATTCCCGCGCCGAACAGGGCCCACAGATTGAGGCCATCCGCCTCAGCGTTCTCGGCCTCAGCGGATTTCGCGCCTTCGGGGGTTTCGGGAGTCGCGGGCTCCCCGGCTGCTGGACCTTGTTCGGCATCTTGGGCGGGGTCGGTGCCCTCTGCAGGGTCAACGGCCGTCGTGGGCTCGCTCGGGGCGGACTCCCCCGCGCGGACGGGCTCCGCCGAAGCCGGAACCTTAAACACCAAGCTCACGTAGTCGGGCGGAAGGCATCGCTCGTCGTCGCACACCATGAATTCGACCTCGGCGGTGTAGGTAAACGCCTTGGGGTTGCTGCGCTTGGCGGCAATCACGAAGTCGGCCTTCTTGGCGAAGTAGGCCAACTCCATTCCGAAATTCTTGTCGAACTCCTTGATCGGCTTGGGCTCGCGCACCGGCCCCTCGACCTTGAGGTCCTTCGAAACCGGGAGCGTGAACGCGGTCGGAATCGGTCCGTCGCTGCCGATGAACTGCGAGTACACGTGCCATCCGGCGTCAATTTTGGCGGACACCACAAGTTCCAGGGTGCCGTCGGGAGCGGTCCGCACCGAAGTGCTCCACGCCACCGGCTGCAGAATTTGGGCGACGGCCGTCGTCAAAGAAAACCCGAGGGCCAGCGCCGCTAAAAGAAATCGGTTCATAGAATTCAAAGGTAGTTCACAGTCCAACGGACCACAGCGCCCGGTTCGGAGTCCAACGCCAAGGCCTCGCTGAGGCGAATGCCGGGAATCCAGAGCACTTCGCCGGGCGCCTCGCTCGCCGCAAGCACGACCACCTCGCGGCGCACCGGACTCGGAACCTTGGCCTCGGTCAAGGCGTCGCTGACTTTTTTGCGCCCTTTCAGGCCCAGCGGATGAATGTGGTCGCCCTCCAGCCACGTGCGCCAGCACGCGCCGCGGGGCAGCTGCTGGGTGACCGGTTCGGTCGCGTTCCCCAAATTTTTGGGCCGCTGCGTGCCTTCGGTGGCCCAGAGGTGGACCCGCGAATGCCACACGTCGCCCGACCAAAGCGGCAGCACCACTCGGCCTTCGGCGGGCCGGGTTTCAAAAACCGTTTCGGCCGACGGAAGCAGCAGCAGCCCCTCGCGGTCGGCCCAAATTTGCCAGCCGTCGCGCTCGAGGTAGGCCCCAACCTGCGCCTCTGCGAGCTGCCGAAGGGCCTCAAGATCAAAGGGCGCATAGGGCTTTAGGAGCTGATGCACAATGACTTCTGAATGCGGATGGGCCAGCGCGTCGCGGTACAGCACGCGGGCCCCCGGAAGGCGGCGGCTCATCGCGGTGTACACGCTCGACTCGCGCTGGATTGCGACCTCGGCGAACTTCTGAAGGTTGCGCAGGTGGCGTACGGTAGTGCGAATTCCGTCGCGGGCCTGCGGAATCGCCTGCTCCAAGGCCGGCACGGCGTGGTGGCGCAGGTGATTCCGGGTGTACTTGTCGCCTTCGTTGGAGGCGTCTTCGCGCCATTTCAGCCCCATGCGCTCGGCTTCTGTGCGGAGTTCGGATTTGTGAAAGCCCAAGAGCGGCCGCCGGAGCATGCCGTTTTGGGGCGCCAGGGAGACCAGGCCGTCGATTCCCGTTCCGCGGGCCGCAAACAGCAGAAAGGTTTCGATCGCGTCGTCGGCGTGGTGGGCCGTGGCGATGAACTCGGCCCCTACTCGGTCGGCTTCGCCCTGGGCCGCCTCGTAGCGGAGGGCACGGGCGCGCGCCTGAAGGTCGGGGGCCACCCCGAAGTTGGCCGGCGCCTGGACCGCATGCACCGAACAGCCCGCCCGCTCGGCCCAAGCCCGAACCAGTTCTTCGTCGGCATCCGATTCCGTCCCGCGCAGCCCGTAGTTCACGTGAACCACGTGGAGCGGGTAGCCCTTCGCGAAAAGCGCCTCGGCCAGAAGCATCGAATCCAGTCCGCCCGAAATGAGCGCCACCACCGGATTTGCGGGCGGGCCGAGCAGCTCGCGCAACTCCGCTCCCACGGCCGCCTGAAACGCGGGAGACGCCTTAGTCCACGCACTCATTCCACACGTTTTGAGGGGTGGCCGCTTTGAGGAGGCACTCGTCCCATTCGGCCGACGGATCGGCGGCCAGCGTCAGGGCACTGCCGGCCCAGACTTGCCAAGACGCCGTCGGAAGGTGCCCGAACAGCGTGCGAATCAGCACGTTGAAGTCGGCGCTTCCGTCGGGGCGCACGTAGCCCATAGCGCCGCTGTACCAACCGCGCGGGCGCGGCTCGTGGGCGTCGATCAGTTCCATGGCGCGGAGCTTGGGGGCGCCCGTCATGCTGCCCATCGGGAAGCTCGCGGCCACCGCGTCCAGCCAATCGCATTCGGGCTTTAGTTGGGCCTCCACCGTGCTCACCAGGTGGTGCACCGTCTTGAAGGGCTTGAGCTCGAGGAGGCGCGGTACCGTTACGGTCTGCGGCGCCGCCACTCGGCTGAGGTCGTGGCGGACCAAATCGACGATCATTACGTTTTCAGCCTGCTCCTTTTCTGCCGCTTGGAGGGCGGACCCTGACGCCGCGTCTGCCGCAGGATCGGCGTGCCGGCTTGCGGTACCCTTGATGGGTTGGCTGTAAAGACGTCCACCTTCGGTTACCTTGAGGTAGCGCTCGGGCGAGGCGCTGGCCACCGCGAAGTCACCCCAGCGCATCATTCCGGCCATGCCGGCTTCGGCCCGGTCTTGGAGCCGCGTGTACAGACGGTACAGGTCGCGCGTTCCGCGGGACTCCGAGCCCACGCACAGGTTGATTTCGTAAATGTCTCCGCGGTGCAAATGCGCGGCTAGCGACGCTGCCTGGTTTTCGTAGTCGCGGGCGGACCAGTCCATGGACCACGGGGTAGGTTCCTGGCCGCTCGACGCTCGCTTGGAAGGGGGCCGCTGAAGCCAGGCTTGGGCGTCGCCGTACTCGACGACCGTTCCGTCGCTGCGGCACTCCAGGACCCATTCCGGCTCCCAAAGGGCGAGGTCCGGCTGCCCGCACCACGCGTCGGCGCGCCGCGGAAGCGAGGGTTCAAAAGCGTTTTTGAGGTCGTAGCCCAGCACCCCAAACCACCAAGTGGGTCGGCGGCGCCAAACGGCAGCCAGCTCGGCCCAGCCCTCGGGGGTGGCCCGGTCAAGGGCTTGCACCGCGCGGCAGCCTCCCGCGGCGATCCAGCGCAGGGAATTCAGTTCCTCTGCGGGCGCGGCTGTGTGGGTTTCGAAAAAGGCAAAGTAGTCCTCACCGGACCCGCGGCGCTGAAGTTCGTCCGCGAGGTCCGCCGGAGGGGTGGACCAAACGCGTTGACTCCAGCCCATGGGACTACATGTGTATGGCTCGTTTGGCCGTCGCGTCCAAGGCCGCCTCTTTGATGGCCTCGGTGTAGGTCGGGTGTCCGTGGCAAATGCGGGCCACGTCTTCAGCTGAGGCGCGGTACTCCATGGCCACCGCGAGTTCCATGATCAAGTCGGCCGCACGGGCACCCACTATGTGGGCGCCGAGCACCTCGTCGGTGCTGGCGTCGGCCAACACCTTCACAAACCCGTCGGTATCGCCTGACGCGCGGCTGCGGCCCAGCGCCCGCATCGGGAAATTGCCCACCTTGTACCCGCGGCCGCTGGCCTTGAGCTGCTCCTCGGTCTGGCCGACGCTGGCGGCCTCCGGCCACGTGTACACGATACCCGGAATCAAATTGTAGTCCATGTGCGGCTTCTGGCCGGCAATCTGCTCGGCAACCACTACGCCCTCCTCTTCGGCTTTGTGCGCCAGCATGGCTCCGCGCACCACGTCGCCAATCGCGTAGATGTGCGGCTGGCTCGTCTGAAGGTGGTCGTTCACGACAAGGCGTCCGCGGTCGTCGGCGGTGAGGCCGGCAGCTTCGTAGTTCAGGCCCGCGGTATTGGCCTTGCGGCCCACGGCCACGAGGCAGTAGTCGCCCTCGAGCTCCACGGCTTTGCCCTTCTTGTCGGTGGCCTTCACCTTCACCACGTCGCCGTGGCGCTCGACGCCCTCGACTTTGGTTCCGAGGTGAAACGCCATGCCCGTTTTGCGCAGCACGCGCTGCATCTCCTTGCCGATCGAACCGTCCATCGTAGCGAGGATGGAATCCGCGAATTCCACCACCGTCACCTCGGCGCCGAGGCGGGTGTAGACGCTTCCGAGCTCGAGGCCGATCACGCCTCCACCAATTACAATCAGGCGCTTGGGCACCTCAGGAAGGCTGAGGGCCTCTGTGGAACTGATGATGCGCTCGCCGTCAAACTTGGCGAAGGGAAGCTCGATGGGGGTTGAACCCGTAGCCACGATGATGTGCTTGGCCTTGACCGTCTGCTCTTCGGCACCTGAAACCTTGACGGTGTGGGCGTCGACAAACGACCCGAGGCCTTTGAGGACGGTCACCTTGTTCTTGTTCATCAAAAAGTCGATGCCGGAGCAGGTCGTGTCGACCACCTGCTTTTTGCGGGCCATCATTTGGGCCCAGTTGATTTTGGGTGCCTCGACCTCGATGCCGTGCTCGGCAAACGCGTGGGTGGCGTTGTAGTAGTGCTCCGAAGAATCCAGGAGCGCCTTTGAAGGGATGCAGCCGACGTTGAGGCAGGTGCCTCCGAGGGTGGGGTCTTTTTCAACCAAAGCCGTTGAAAAACCGAGCTGGGCGCAGCGAATGGCGCTCACGTAGCCTCCGGGGCCGGCGCCGATAACGAGTACATCGAATTCCATGCGGCAAAGGTAGGCTCCACGGGCGTGCGCGAGGCCGGCGACCTCAGGAATTCCGCCCTCCGACCCGCCAAGTTAGGCGGCCTGAAGCCCCCGCATCCGGCGAACCATCAAACTCAGAAGCAGGAAACCAAAGACAAAAAGGCCCCATTGGCCGACGATGTCGCCGTGGCGCACAAAAAACGTCGGTTCAGTGAACGTGGGCACCGTCGCCTTGAGGATGCCCCGCTGGTCCCAGCCGAGCGACCGCTGCACCTGACCGTCGGGGCCGATGACGGCCGAAATTCCGGTGTTGGCGCTGCGAAGCACGGCCCGATTCTGCTCTACGGCGCGCAGCCGAGCGTAGTGCAGGTGGGCCACATGGCCGGGGGTGTTGCCCCACCAGCCGTCGTTGGTAATGATGGTGAGCACCTGGGCGCCAGCAGCCGAAAACTCGGCTGCGTAGGGACCAAAGTCCTGTTCCCAGCAGATGGGGGCGCCGATGCGGGGCAGGTCGGGACCGGCTTCAAAGACGCTGCGTTCAGTTTGGGTGGCGAGGGTCCCGGTAGTTCCGCCGAGCGAAAGGGTGAGGTCGCCCAGCAGGGCGCTCAAGGTCGTCGCCATGGGCATGGTCTCGACGCCCACCACGAGCTTGGACTTGCGGTAGATCTGCAGCGGAAGGCCGGCCCGAGCAAAAACAGCCGAGTTGGCGTAGCTCACGAAGCGGCGGTCGTCGATGCGTCGAGCCGCGGGGTTGCCGGGCTCTTCGCCGTGCAGTCGGTAGGTGGTCGCGCCGAGGACCACGCCCCAGCCATCGCGCAGCAGCGGCTCAAAGGCGATCAGCGACGGCCAGTTTGAGGCGTAGTTCTCGTCAAGCCCTTCGTGCAAGAAGGTTTCGGGCAGCACGACGAGCCCCGGCGCCGAATCGGCCAACGCCGCGGCCTGCGCCGCCCATTCGCGGGCCTGCTGCAAATCGGGCGTTTGAAACTTCTGGGTGTAGGGGTCGACGTTGGGCTGCACAACTAGGGCACGCAGGCTACCGGTGGGTTGCTGGGCGTCCAGCCAAGCCCCCAAGCCGTAGCTCAGGGCCACGGGAACGAGCACCGCCGAGGCGAATACGCGGCGGGCACCGCGCGTTCCGCCCTCCACCAGCTGCCAAGCCGCCACGTTGGCCAAGAGCAGCCAAAGGCTTCCGCCGCGAGGACCCGTCCAGGCGTACCAGCGCACCCAGTGCGGAACCTCCGCAAAGGCGTTGCCCAAATTCAGCCACGGAAAGCTGAAAGCCCAGTCGTCGTGCAGGATCTCGACGGCCAGCCAGCCCGTGACCCACAGCCAAAGGGCCGTGCGAAGGCCGACGTGGCGCGCGGCGTAGCTGTACAGCGTCCAGACGCCGGCCATGAGGGTTCCGTTGATGAGGACCGCGCCGAGCACCCCGGACCAGTGGGCGCCCGCCACCCACCACGTGGTAGACAGGGTGAACAGAGCCATGCTGCACCAGGACCAAGCCGCCACCGTTCGCAGCGGGGCCCCTTGGGTCCGCAAGCGGGCTTCGAGCACCAGCATGGGCACCATCGACACCCACAAAAGCGGCGCCAGCACTGGGAATTCGTGGTAGCCCAAGGTTCCGGGCCACGCGAGGCATAGGAAGAGCGGAGTAAGCAGGGCCAGCGCCCCATTCGGAAGTCGGTTCAGCATCGCCATGACCCCAAAGGTAGCGCCGTACTTTTGTGGAATGCGATGGATTCCGAACGCCCTCACCTTGGGCAACGTGGCCTGCGGAATGGCCGCCATTTGGTACTTGATGTTCCAGAATTTTGAGTACGCCACCGCCGCGGTGATGCTGGCCTTTGTGTTCGACGGCCTCGACGGCTGGGCCGCCCGCAAAGTCGGGGTGAGCGGAGAACTGGGCGTGCAGTTGGACAGCCTGGCGGACGCGAT
The DNA here is from genome assembly GCA_041179465.1 of Bacteroidota bacterium. GTDB lineage: Bacteria > Bacteroidota > Bacteroidia > Flavobacteriales > Schleiferiaceae > TMED14. Next base: position 13,525 of record JBEGTJ010000020.1, read on the forward strand.
TACGTTCGGAGTGGTTCCGGGATTCATGTGGATGCAGCTCGCGATGTGGATGAACACCGGCTACGGCTGGCCGGCTTTACCCGTGCTCGGATGGGCCGTTACCTTGGCCTCGGTGTACCGCTTGGCTCGCTTTAATTCCGACATGAAGGACTACCCTGGGTTCTTGGGCATGCCCACTCCGGCCAACACTGCGTTTGTAGTGGGCTTGATGTATGCGGCCGACGCCGAGCTGATTCCGCTGCACCCGGGCTGCTACCTCGTCGCCCTCGCGTGGTCGGTGTACAGCCTCAACGCCCCGTTTACGGTGGCTTCGTTCAAGGACCTGCCGTCGGGTTGGCTTGCGCGCGGATTTCGGCTGGCCTGGCTCGCGGTATCGCTCGCGGCTTTTGCGCTTTGGGGCTTGGCCGCGATGGCGGTTGCCGTACCTTTGCTGCCTGTAGTTTCTGCCCTCGAAAAACGCTTTTTATGAAATTCCGCGCTGAAATCAACGTGATGCCCCACAAGGCACTTCTGGACCCCCAAGGCAAGGCTGTGAGCCAAAGCATGCCGTCGCTCGGCCTGCCCGAAGTAGGCGGAGTGCGCATCGGCAAGCACATTACCCTTGAAATCGAGGCAGCTAGCAAAGACGAGGCGCACGAAAAGGTGACGATTGCCTGCCAAAAGTTGCTCGCCAACCCGATTATGGAGAGCTTCGAATTCGAACTCTTCAACCAAGCGTAGCGCGATGGAATACCGTCGTTTAGGTCGCTCGGGCTTGCAGCTTAGCGAGCTATCCTTCGGTACCTGGATCACGTTCGGCAACCAAATTCCGTACGCGACCGCCAAGGATTTGCTGGCGACGGCCTACGACGCCGGCGTCAACTTTTTTGACAACGCTGAGGTCTACGCCCACGGCGAATCGGAGCGGGTAATGGGCCAAATGCTCAGCGAGCTCGGCTGGTCGCGCGACAGCTACACGGTCTCGTCCAAAGTCTTTTTTGGCGCCGGCGGCAAGCTCCCGACGCAGCGCGGACTGCACCGCAAGCACGTGATGGAGGCCTGCCACCAAGCCCTCGAGCGCCTCCGCGTCGACTACCTCGACCTGTACTTCTGCCACCGACCCGACAAGGCGACCCCGATCGAAGAGACCGTCTGGACCATGCACCAACTGATCATGCAGGGCAAAATCCTGTACTGGGGCACCTCAGAATGGAGCGCCGAAGAGATCATGGACGCCCAGCGCGTCGCGGACCAGCACCATTTAATCGGCCCAAGCATGGAGCAGCCGCAGTACAACCTGCTGCACCGCGAAAAGATGGAGTCGGAGTTCCTTCGGCTTTTTGACCGACTCGGACTCGGAACCACCATTTGGTCGCCCCTCGCCTCCGGCATCTTGACCAACAAGTACCGCGACGGCTTGGCCGACGACGTGCGCCTGAACCGCGAAGAACTCGCCTGGCTGAAGGACCGGAATGTCGTCGAAGAGAAGCTGGCGGTGGCCCAACGTCTAGCCGAATTAGCCGCTTCGCTCGGAATCACTCCGGCGCAGCTGAGCATCGCATGGTGCTTGAAAAACCCGCACGTTTCGACGGTCATGCTCGGAGCCACTCGGGTAGAACAGCTTCAGGAAAATTTGAAGTCGGCCGAGGCCGTCGCGCTCCTCACCCCGGAGGTCCTGGAGCGCATCGAGGGCATCGTCGGCAACAAGCCGGTGCTTGCGCCCTACTGAGCAGCTGTCTTTTAGCGTTTAACCTCGGCTTTCGGAGCCGTTGGAACCGACTCGGGCCCGAGGACGGTTGGAGTTTTGAGCCGTTCCCCAAGGTGGGGATCGCTAACCTCAAATCTCTCATTTATGCGTACGTTGTTTTTTGCCAGCTCCCTGCTAGTTGCCCTTTCGGCTTCTGCTCAAAGCGCCGATTATGTCGATGCCCTGTTTTTGATTGAAGAATCATCGATGATCCGTGCCGTTAATGCCCAAAGCTCCAATTTAACGGACCTCACCTTTTACTTAATGTCTCCCAATGTTCCCGGCGCCGCCTACCCCGCGGTGCCGAACCAAACCATGTACCTACAATACACGTCGGTCAAAACGGCCGCACCCGACGACCAAAGGCAAATAAGCGTTGATATCATTGGTGGTTCGCTTCCCGATGGGGTTAGCCTTACGCTAACTGCTACGGGTGCAGGTATTGGCGATTTTGGTTCAGGTCACGAACTCGAACTCAACAGCGCGACAACCTCGGGCGTCTTGGTTGACGGTATCGGTTCGGCTTACTCGGGGATTTCATCGGGTCAAGGCATTCCCGTTACCTGTGCCGTGAATTTCGCCACCCAAGACTTGGACGCCTCCACGGCGGGGGTAGTATCCCTTCAATTCACGATGAGTAATTTCTGATGAGGCGTTTTATGCAAGGTCCGGGTCCAAATTTCATTTGGGCCTGGCTCCTTTGGCACGCCTTAGCGCCCAACGAACTCTATGCCCAAGTTGTGGTACGGAATGGCCTAAGCCATGTTCACCCGTGGTATGGCAACCCAACAGGCACGATCGACCTAAAGAATTCAAGCGACCAAACGGTAACAGCCTACTTGACGTTAGACAGCCTATGGGGTCCTCAAAATGAACTACAGATTCCCAGCCAGGTGACCTTGGGACCCCTTGAGTCCCATTCTGTTACGTACCACTGGCTGACCGAGGATTCGGCGAGTCAAGCAACCCGCATCTACATAACTACGGAACAGCGCGCGGCAGAACCCTCGTCTCTACAGGCATTAACCTTGCGCATCTCGACCCGTTACGCGGTCGATTTGTATCGCGGACCTATGGGAACCGATCTTGAATTGGAATGGCTACCTGATGGAATACGGGTTCAAAACCCTTCAACGTCCTTTTGGGCCGGAACCTGCTACGAACTTCGAGATTTTGAACGCTATGGACGTCGCTTGGCGGGTGGGGTTCTTCGACCTGGAGACTACAGAGTATGGCGGGTTCCGGCGGAAGCCCAAGGCGTATGGATTGAAACGCCTCAGGGCAGTGTTTTAGCGTCAATACGTCCATGAGTTTCGCCCTTTGGTGGGCCCTAACCTATTCGCAAAGTGCCCTAATGCCATTAATTGGTGGAAGTTACTTGGGGCCCAAAAGCCACCTTTGGGCCCAAACTTCCTTGGCCAGCGAGGGTGTTCGGTCCCAATTAACGGCCTCTATTGGCTCTTGGTCCCTGAAGTACGGAAGTCAAAACTTAGGATGGGGTTGGAGCATTGACCACCGCGGGTCGGGACTTTGGTGGTCCCCGCGACATGGACTCGGAATCCTTAGTAAAGGTCACCTTTTTAAGGGCGAAAACCGGGTAACCTACCAATTGGCCGCACACCGAAGCTATTTCGTTGGTAGGTTGAACTGGAACGGAATCTCGCTACAGCAAAACCTAGGAGGATCGACGTCAATCTCCGCGCAAATTGGGCCTCAAAGAATTGAGGCTAGTTACCGGCAAAAGTGCGTTCAAGTCGGGCTCCGAAGTCCATTTATAGACGTCCGTTGGGCCCAAGGGCCGTCACAGAATCTCGGTACGATCCGAGTACACCGTGCTTCTGCTAGTTTAGAATACCGCCGTCAGTCGAGTCTTCTTCGCAACACCAATCAAATCATCCTAACGGCAAAAGCCCAAGGGTACCAAATCTGGCTGCATGGGTCATTGCACGATCAAAAAGCGGAACTTAGTGTTCGAACTTGGCTCGAAACCCGGCAATTGGGTCGGTGGTTTTTTTTCATTGACGCTCGAACCGCAACTGCTCGATGGTCCCCCGTTGCTTCGTCGCGATGGGAAGGTAGTTACCTGCAGCTTGGGACCCCTACTGCCGTGCGGGTTAGCAATGCACGGTTTTCCCTTACCGGAGAATGGGAACGGGACGGAAAATTGAGGCAATTCTCCATTTCTTCCCGAATTCCCTTTCATTCCGTAAAGCGTGCGTCGAAAACTGAATTAGCCGACCTAAAGCCCTCATGGCTGAACATCGCATTAGACTACCGCGGAGAACTACCTCCCTCCTTCCTTGAGCTATCGGGCTCAACCACTTACCGAATAAAACTGGCTCCTCAAAATCGCCAGTGGAACGACCACATTCCGCCCGGCACCTATGGGGTACGGGGAATAACCGCGAAGGGATGGACCATTGAATTATCTACCGACAGCATTACCCTTAATTCAGGTCACATTACCCAAATAGATGCACGAATCTCCCGGCCTGACGGTCTTGTCCGATGGATCAGCGCGTCAGGTGCAGCCGCGGAATGAGGTATCCCACCGCCGCGCCCACCGCAAACCCCACCAAAACGTCAGAGGGGTAGTGCTTGCCCGCCTGAACCCGCTGCCATGCGACGTAGGCAGGCACCAAAGCCGCCGCGGACCAGACTGCGGGCTTCCAGCGCGAATCCGGGTGAAGGTCCGACCACACCTTGGCGGCGTAAAACGTATTGCAGGCGGTAAGGCTAGCATGTCCTGAGAAAAACGACTTGCGGGCGTCGGCCTCCATGCGTTCCGACAAGGGCGCCCCGTCGTAGTAGGTAAAGGGGCGGTTGCGGCGGACGGCATTTTTCACGGCGTCGGTGAGCATCAGCGTGCTGAGGTTGGCTTGAAACCACATGCTCCCCAGCACTGCGGCGTCCCCGACTCGGTGGTCCGCTCGGGTGTGGGCGAGTGCCGTGATTCCTGCAGCCCCAAAGGCCGCAAACAGCGCGTAGTCCGACCGCTGTCCCGCCGCCTCATCCCAGCGATTCAGGGCGATGCGGTCGAATCCCCGCGCGGCGGGCGACCCAAAGTTGGCCAACTCAAACTCGCTGAACCCGCGGTGCTGCCCCGACGCGTAGGCGTTCCAGCCCAGCAAAGCGCCGTTCAACCCATAGGTAATCCCGTCGGTCCGCGCACTCAGCTGGTACGGAAGCTGAGCCCAAAGTCCCTGCGCCGACAGCAGTGCGGCGAAACAAATAATGCGAAGCATGAGCACTAGTACTGGATCTGTAAGGTGTGGCGCTCGCTGCCGAGGGCGTCGTGCACCTGCACCACGTACCAACCCGCAGGCATTCCGCCGAGGTCAAGGTACTCCAGCTCGGCGGCTGACCGATCCCAGCGGCGCAGGATGCGTCCCTGAGCGTCCACCAGCTCCACGTGGCCGGCGGCTGCCGGGCGCTCGAGCCAAAACCCGTCTGAGGCGGGGTTCGGGTACACTCGGCTTGCCGGAGTGCTCGGGAGTTCCTCCACGTCCAGGGCAACCTGGGGCTGGGCCAGCTTCGCGCTCGTGTAGACGCGGTAGGCCCCGGGGGCTAGCGAAAGGCTCGCGTTCACGTCGGTCACGGTGAGGGTGTCGCCGCTGAAGTACTCGTACCACGTGCCTGCGCCCGGGAAAGCCGGTATAATTGATTGGGTCGTCACGCCGAAATTGCCCAATACCACCGCGTCCATCCCGCTGCTGTTGAACACCATGCGCTTGGTAGCGCCCGACAAACTGTAGGTAAACTGTCCGTCTCGGAACGTCGCCGGATGCGCGCGGCGCAAGTGAAACACGGCCGAAGTCACGTCGTACAGGCGGCGGCGCTCCGGCACCTGGTAGTAGTTCCAGCGCAGGGGCTTGTTGCACACCCGGCAGGGAACGTTTATCGACACGTCGTAGCCCAGCTCGCCAAACATCCAAATCATGCGGGGGCCCGGAATCAGGTAAGCAAACAGGTTCACGGCTTCGGCCCGGCGCAACCCCGTGGCCAGCTGCTTCGGATTGTGGTTGGCGTTCGCCGTGTTCCCGTACGTAAGCACCTCGTACATCAGCCGCTCCTCGTCGTGGCTTTCGGGGTACGACACGAGGGCCGGCTGCGACCATCCGCGGGCTCCGTGGTAGGCCCACGAAAAGTTGCTTTGGGCATTGCCCTGTCCGGCCTGGTGAAAGTTGTAGGTCGAATTGCCCCAAAGCATGAACCCGTAGTCCGCCAGGGCCTTCTCTTCGCCGTTGTCGGCCCAGTGCTCCAAAATCACGTGCGCGTTGGGGTTGACCGACCAAATCGTGTCGCCGATGCGCTTAATGATGGCTTGGCGGACCGCGGAATTCCCCGCGTTTCCGTTCAAAAAACCCTTGGTGTAGTCAAAGCGAATTCCGTCGATGCGGTACTCCTGCAGCCAAAACGTCGTGACCCGGTCCACAAAGTCCTTGGTAGCTTGCTTCTCGTGGTTGAAATCAAACCCCCAGCAGTAGGGCGGGTGCGGACACACAGGATTAAACCACGGACTGTTTGCGGCCGGGCGGCTGTTCGCCGCGTCCCAATACATGTTCACGAGCGGACTCTGCCCAAACGCGTGATTGAACACCATGTCGGCGATCACCGCAATCCCCTTGCTGTGGCAGGAATCCACAAACTCCTTGAACTTCTCGGGGGTTCCGTAGTACTTGTCGAGCGCCATGTGGAAGCTCGGATTGTACCCCCAGCTTTCGTTGTTCTCGAACTCGCTGTTGGGCATCAGCTCGATTGCATTTATACCCAGGCGCTGCAGATAGCCGAGCGTATCGATCAGCGACTGGTAGTTCCGCGCTGTAGTAAAATCGCGAATCAGCAACTCATAGATGAGCAAATCCGCCTTTCCGGGCGGCGTAAACGCCGTGTTCTTCCAGGTGTACTCCGGGGCACCGGGGCGCAGAAGCGCACAAAATCCCGTGGTCTTGCCCGCGGGATAGGGATGCAGTCCGGGCCAGGTGGCCGCGGGAATGCTTCCGTCGGAATTCGGATCCAGGATCAGCTCAGCGAACGGATCGGCGACCTTGAGGTTGCCGTCAATCCAGTACTGGTAGGCGTACTTCTGCCCGGCCGTCACGGGTACGGCGAGCCAAAATCGCTCCCCGTCGGGTGACTTATTCATAAAGTAACTGGTCTCGGGCAAAAAGTCGTTGAAGTCCCCCAGCACGTAGGCGAACTGCTTGTTGGGTGCGCGGAGTACCAAACCCACCGTACTGTCGTTCAGGTAATTGGCGCCGTCCAGCCAACCTGAGGGCACCGCGGCCACCAACTGAATCGGATTGCCCGTGTAGCGTATCGTGTCGTAGACCGTAGATGTGCCGCTCGCGGCTTCAAGCACCACCGTATGGGCTCCGGCCGACGTAACCACCAGGTCGTAGTTCAGCGCGGTGGCATTGGCCACCGTCGTTTTGAGCACCCCATTGTCGTAAATCTTGAGCGTCGCGCTTTGGTTCGACGCGGCCACCAAACGGAGCGTGTCGCCCGGGTTGGCAATCTGCGGTCCGCTCGGCGCAAAAAACGCCGCGAGCAGCCCGCTGTTGGCAGGATAAATCGGGTAGTAAATGTCGGTGCCGTCGGCGCTGCGGCCCACTACGGTTCCGCCCGCGTTGCGGAACACAAAGGCCAGCTGCTGCACCTGGGCACCCGTCGGAAACCCATAAAACGTGGGAATGTGGTACTTAATTCGGTGCTTGTTGTTGCCCAGGCTGGTCATCAGCACCTTAGGCGTGGGTTGGCCCCACGTGCCCTGCACAAACTGCCAGTTGGCGGGTGAGGTCGACGTTGACGTAATCAGACCCGCATGGGCGTACACCGGCGAAGTCCCGACCAGCGCCGCGTTGCCTTGGGTCGCGTCGTACACAATCGTCACCGTGTCGTTTTGCGTGGGAAAAGCGGGCGTCACGCTCAATACCTGAGCCAAAGCCACGGCTGCATTACCCCAAACCCAACTAAAGAGTAGTTTTCTCATCCCCTAAAAGTAGTAAGCGTACTGCGTACACTTTAAAAAAAAATTGCAAAATGCTTTAGATTTCGACTATGAAACTGCTTTTGACCGCAACCATTGGAATCTTCCTTGGGTGCTGCCCGCAACTATCGGCCCAAACTCCGCGGGTGGAATTTGAACTCGGATACCTTCGTTCTTGGCATGCCGACGACGAAGTTACCCGCCGAGACTGGATTCAGGTGCCCGGAACCTGGCGAGATCCCAACAGCCTTGAGGGCCAAAGCCAGTATGCCTTTACGTTCAGGGATACCGCGTGGACCTACCGCTTCAACCACCACCACCCGATGTTCACCACGCGCATTCGCTTGGGGAGTCGTCCTGAGGCGCGGTGGCAGTTTTTCTTGGTCCAATCGGCAATGCGAAACTCTTGGCACCAGCTCTCGTTCATGCTCGGCGGCGAAGCCAGCTACCGCCCCAACGAACGGTGGCGTTTTGCCCTTCAGGCCGGTGGACTTTCAGGCTACCATCTCGTGCACAGCCTTCAGAACTCCTCGCTGCTGTCGGTAGACGGTCCCGAGGGGGGCGTTTTTGCCGGCGCCAACCTCACTGCGGACTACCAGATTACCCCGCATTGGCGGGCCCGCTTCGCGGGCAACCACCTCATCGCGGGACTCGGGCTGTACTACGCTTGGGCCCCTAAAGCCGATCCAGAGCCACGTACCGAACCCAGGTAACGGAGGGCTGAAGGCTCCGCTCCGCGAAGTCGTACCACGCGCGGACGCGCAGCGACGACACCCCTTCCCACCCGAGGCCCAGGCCCAGAATTTGGGAATCTTTGCGGTACCACGCCATGGGATCTTCGGGGTTGCGGCTCTGAAAAAGTCCTTGCCCTAATGGAGCCCTAAAGTTTTCAGCCTGCCAGTAGCTCGCATCCAGCGCGGCGCGCTTGCCCAAGCGAAGCTGGGCCTCTACCGACGAACCGTATCCGGACTTTTCGGGCCCAAATCGCGCGAGCGGATCCGCATACCGAAGGTGGGCCGCCCGCAGTTCCAATGGCCCGAAGAGGGCGCGCCCCATCAGTCCAAAATTCAATCGGTTTCCGTCGACTTCTGGCGACGCGTCAATTTGCCCGCCGACATGGTGGTACTGCAGGATTCCCTCGAGGCGTGCTCGCTGGGAAACCCAGCCCGCCGTGGCTCCGCCGTGAATGCGCTCTTTAAACGGACTTCCGTAGTCAATGGCTGAAAGCCATTCAACCCAGTAGCGGGCCTTGAACCCACCGCCGAAGGCGGTTCCGCTCAACCCATACACCACCGGAACGGCATAGCGCAAGTCCGGATTCAGCAACTGCCGAGGCAGCTCGTGGCCCCGATCGGCGATGCTGCCCAATTGGATGCGGTAGCCTGCGCCGCTCGCCCGAAGCACCACCCAGGGCAGCAACTGCGCCACCGACCCAAAATGCTGGTTGGCCATCACCCCCAGTTCTGCGCTGCGTCCCCCTTTAAGGTCGTACGCGCGCCGCAGCCCCAGCAGGGCGCCAAAACGGGTACGCCCCTCTTCGGCGGGATGAAAAAACTCCGTGTTCCTGAGGTAGCCCAGCAGCTCGGGTTTCCATGCGGAATCCACGCGCTGCGCCGCCCAACGCTCCAGGGCGGCCGGGGAAGCGACCTGTCCAGCCGCCTTAAATCCAAACAGGAAAAGGGCGAAAAAAAAGAGGCATTGCCGCGAGTGCATGCCTCAAAAGTACGTGCCCAAGGCGGGAATCGAACCCGCACGGCCATCACTGGCCAAGGGATTTTAAGTCCCTCGTGTCTACCTATTTCACCACTTGGACGAGGTGATATTCAGATAGTTAGAACTATCTGAAGAGCGCGGCGAGTCCAACGGCGAGTCCAATGATTGAATTTGACAACTTAAAAATCACCCGAGTAAACGACAACAGATATTGCATCTACCTAATCTGGCAGGGGCGAAAATACCGCTACTA
>JBEGTJ010000021.1:0-37936 GCA_041179465.1 Bacteroidota bacterium
GGCGGACATTCGCTGCACAGCGCCCGCAAGATTTGGCCGGTGCTCAAGGAACACCGCCTCAAAGTGTTGGGGGCCACGGCCTTTACTTTTTTGGTGGCGGCGGCGGTTTTTGGGGCCGCGTCGGGGACGTCGCTCGACGATCGGTTGGTGCGCACCGCGTTCGTTTCGCTGTCGCTGTTCGCGGTTCCGCACGGAATTTGGCGCACCGTCGAGGTCCTTCGCGAACGCTGGGCACGGCGCTAAATGCAAAGAGCCGCCCCGAGGGGCGGCTCCGTGCACAAAATCCGAGGTTAGACTTAGTCCTTTTGAGCTAAGGTGTAGATTACCAGACCGAAGCCAATCTTGTTGATGGCGTCGCCGATGTTGTACACCAAGTCCATTGACAGGCCTTCGAGCACTTTCACGCCGAAGAGTCCGCCCTCGGTGCCCGCGATGTACCCGATGGGGTAGATCGCCCAGCCTACGAGTACGAACCAGCCCAAGGCCTTGACGGCCGTCTGAACTTTTCCGCCTGCATTGGCCGCCAAGGTCGCAACCTCGCCCTTCCAAACAAGCCATACAATGTAGAAGTATGCAAGACCTGACAGAGCGCCCCACACCCAAGATTGGGTTTGGTCCGCGTAGAAGGCCTCACCGATGTAGCCGAGCAGCAGCATGGCTACTGAGGCCCAAATCAGGCGCCAAAGCAAACCGCTGGTGCCGCCTGCTTTTTTGGTGATTAAGTAAAACTCCACACACATCAAGGGAACCGTCAGGGTCCAGTCAATGTAGCGAAGGGCGATCGGGTTCGTTCCGGTCGCTTGGTAAAAGTCGCGCATGTAGTAGTAGTGCACGGCTGCGATACCGGTGATCAAACCAGAAACCAACAGCGAGAGCTTCCACTCGTCGGCGACGCGGCTGCGCTCCATAAAGAAGAATACAGAGGCGGCGAACATGGCCATGTAGCCCGTGAAGAACGTAAAGCTTACGGGATCGGCCGGATCAATGGTGAGTACTTCGAGAAATTGCATAAATCAAGTTTTAGGTGGATTTTGTGTTAGGTTAACATTTAACAAGATGTTTTGTTTAGGAAAAGTAGAAAAAAATTCAACACGATGTACAGAGGCTGCAGAATTAGCCCGCAAAATGTTTCGCATAATAAACTGAAAATGAATAATTACCTGGTGCATCGCGGGAATTTCAGGGGAGTTCAAGGGGTCGGTTTGGTTCGGGCAATAAAAAATGTTAGTCAAACAATTATGAGCGGCGCCGACGGCAGGAGCCGCTAGCGCTGCCGGGGTTAACTTCGCGTCATGGCACGCATCCTAACAGGAATCCAAAGCAGCGGACGCCAGCACCTTGGGAACGTGCTGGGCGCCATCCTTCCGGCCATTGAATTGGCCAAGGATCCGTCCAATGAGTCCTACCTTTTTATCGCGGACCTTCACTCGCTGACCACGGTCAAGGACCCCGAAGCCCGTAAGGCCAATTTGCTGGCCACGGCGGCGGCCTGGCTGGCCTGCGGATTGGATCCGCAGCGCACGGTGTTTTATGCCCAAAGCGACTTGCCGGAATGTACCGAGCTCACCTGGTACCTCAACTGCTTTACGCCCTACCCGATGCTGGCGAACGCGCACAGCTTCAAAGACAAGTCCGATCGGTTAAGCGACGTGAACGCCGGACTCTTTGACTACCCGGTGCTGATGGCTTCAGATATTTTGCTGTACGACGCGCACCTGGTTCCGGTGGGCAAAGACCAGCGCCAGCACCTTGAAATCGCGCGCGACATTGCGGAGACGTTCCACCGCGTTACCGGGGCCGAAGTTTTTGTGCTTCCGGAGGCGCGCATTCAGGAGTCGGTGATGACGATTCCCGGAACCGACGGCCAAAAAATGTCCAAGTCCTACGGGAACGTCATCGACATCTTTTTGCCCGAGAAGGAGCTGAAAAAGCAAATCATGGGCATTGTCACCGATTCGACGCCCCTGGAGGCCCCCAAGGACCCGTCGGCCTGCAACGTCGTGACGCTTTACCGCCTCATCGCCAGCCCGGCCCGCGTTGCCGAGATGGAATCGGCCTACCGCGCGGGCGGTTACGGCTACGGGCACGCCAAAACGGCCCTTTTTGAGGCCATACTGGAGCGCTTCGCGGGCCCTCGGGCCGAGTTCGACCGGCTGATGGCGGACCCTGGGGCCGTGCACTCCGTGCTTCGGGACGGCGCCGCCAAGGCTCGGCCGGTGGCCCAGGCCACCCTTGTTCGGGTGCGCGAGGCGCTGGGCTTTGCCTGAACCGTCAATTAACTAGTTACTGGTTGCTAGTTGCTGGCTTTGAACACTATATGTGTTTAACAACTGGGGCGAAAAGTGAAATCCGGATATAACCGAATAACGGCTTCGGCTGGTTTCTTGTTCCTGGTTTCTTGTTCCTGGTTTCTTGTTCCTGGTTTCTTGTTCGTCGAATTGCGGAACAAGTAACGAGCACCCAGTGGCTACCGAGCTGATGCGAAGCGCGCTAGCGCTGAGCATCCTTAATCTGCTGCTCGCGCGGAGCGTGGTCCACAAAACGGTCGCGGTAGCCGTGGCGGTGCAGGGCGATGTGTCCGTAGCCGTGTTCGAGGAGCCAAGTTCCGAGGGCTTGGCCGACGCCGTTGATGGCTTGGGCGTCTTCCCAAACGTGCCAGGTGTGGTGGTTGCGGGCGAAGTAGTGAAGCGAGTTGGGGTCGATCGGCTTGGCGCGGCGCAGGTCGACGACGCTGTGGCCCGGCGCGGCCGCTTCGAGGGCGTGACTGAGGGCGGACCCGAGGGCGAAATGGGCGACGCCGGTGCCGGACTGCATCCAATCCATTCCGCCGCGGCGCTGCAGGGGGGCGGCGTAGCGCGGAGCCCTTCCCTTTGGGTAGCGGATGATGGACGGTCCGCCATAGGCCAAGGCCTCCTCGAGCGCTTCGCGCAGGGCGGCTCCGTCGCGCGGAGCCCAAATGGCCGTGTGCGGAACGGCGCGGAACATGGCCAAGTCAAAGACGCCGTGGTGGGTAGCCCCGTCTTCGCCGACCATTCCGGCGCGGTCGAGGCACAAGATCACCGGAAGCTGCTGAAGGGCCACGTCGTGGATCCACTGGTCCACCGCCCGCTGGGAGAAGGTGGAGTACAGGTTGACCACCGGGCGAAGTCCAGCGGCGGCCATGGCCGCCGCGGCCGTCAGGCAGTGGGGCTCGGCGATGCCCACGTCGTGCACTCGGTCGGGAAACTGGGCGCGCACCACGTCAAGGCTGCATCCGGGGGCCATCGCCGCCGTCAGCGCATGGATGCGGGGGTCGCTGGCGGAGAGCGAAGCGAGGGCCGCCGCAAAATGGGACTGAAAGTGGTCGGGTCCTGGCGCGGAGTCTTCAAGGCCCAATTCGGAAGCGCTCGGGCGGCGGGTGCGCACGTGGAGCACGCGCGGGCCGCGAAGCGCCAGCGCGCGCTCCAGGGCGCTCACCACGGCGGGCAGGTCGTGCCCGTCCACTTCGCCACCCACCCAGGCCCAGCCGAGGGATTCCACCAGGCTGCGGTACGCATCGGGCCCGCCGCGGTGCAGGGCGCCGACGTTTTCTTCGATGGCCATTCCGTTGTCGTTGACGACCAGCAACACGTCGGCGCCCCACCCGCCTCCGTCGTTAAGGGCTTCAAACAGCATTCCGCCGGTCATCGCTCCGTCGCCCACCACGGCTACGCGGCGACGTTGGGTTCCGAGGGCCAGGTCCGCGCGGGCAAAGCCCACGGCCGCCGAAAGAGCGGTGCTCGAATGGCCTACGCCCCAGGCATCGTAGGGCGATTCGCTGCGGCGCGGGAAGCCGCTCGGTCCGCCCGGAGTGCGGTTGGCCGCAAACCCGTCAGCGCGGCCGGTGAGCACCTTGTGGAGGTAAGCCTGGTGGCCTACGTCCCAGATCAGCACGTCGTTTGGAGTATTCAGCGCCCCGTGAAGTGCCACGGTCAACTCGGCAACGCCAAGGCTTGAGGCGATGTGGCCCGCCTTGTCTCGGGTGCTTGCAAGCACGTGCTTCTTGGCCGCTTCGGCGACTTCAGCCCATCGGGCCACGGGCCAGCTGCGCCATTCATTCATCAAGGGGATCACCCTACAAAAGTACGGAAGCGGCCCTCGGGCCGCTTCTGCGCACAATCATTTAGCCAATTAGCTAACTAGCTAACTAGCTAACTAGCCGATTAGCCAATTAGCCAGTTAACCAGTTAACCAGTTAGCCAGTTAGCCAATTAGCCAACCAACTTCTTGTAGTAGCGCCGCGATTTGCTCCGCTCCGTGAGGAAGAGCAGCACGGGCATGATCACCAGCGTGAGGAAGGTCGCGAAGGTGAGTCCGAAGATGACGGTCCACGAAATGGGCCCCCAGAAGGCTACGGTGTCGCCGCCGAAGTAGATCTGCGGGTCGTTATGCTGAATCAACGAGAAGAAGTCCAGGTTCATGCCGGTGGCCAGCGGAATAAGTCCGAGGACCGTGGTAATCGCGGTCAAAAGTACCGGGCGAAGACGGGTTTTGCCGGCCTCAGAGAGGATGGGGGCAAGCTCGACTTCAGGCAACGGAACGTCGGCTTCGAGGCCCAGGTCCGCCTTGCGCCGGTCGATGAGCTGGCTTCCGTAGTCCGCCAACACGATGGCGTTGTTCACGACCACGCCGGCGAGCGAAATGATGCCGATCATGGTCATGATGACGACAAAGTCCATGCGGAAGATCAGCAGTCCGAGGAACACGCCGATGAACGACAGGATGACGGTCGTCATGATGAGGAACGGAATGCGCGCGGAATTGAACTGGCCCACGATGATCAAGAAGATCAGGAACACCGCGATCATGAGGGCCTTGGAGAGGAAGCCCAGCTCTTTGGCTTGCTCCTCCTGCTGGCCCGTGAACGACATGGTGACGCCTTTGGGAAGCTCGTAGTTTTTGAGCACCTGCTTCATTTCCGCGACGATGGCGTTGGCGTTGGCGCCCTCTTCGATTCCCGAGTAGACGGTGATGACTCGGTTGAGGTCGTTGCGCTTCACGGCCGTGAAGGTCGCCGTTTTGGTCGGCGAAGCCACGGTGCTGATGGGAACCTGCTTAATGCGTCCCGAGCTTTGGTCGCGGAACGTGATTTTTTGGTTCATCAAGCTCTCGATGTTGTAGCGGAATTCGTCGGCAAAGCGAAGGTTGATGGGGTAGTCGTCTTCTTCGTCCTTGTAGCGGCTGATTTCCTTGCCAAAGAGGGCGGTGCGCAGGGCGTCGCCGATCTGGCCGGTGCTCACGCCCAGGCTGCGGGCCTTGGAGCGGTCCACGGTTATCGGAAGCTCGGGCTTGTCTCCGGCGACGTCGAGCTTGAGTTCGTCGTATCCTTTGACGCGCGAATTGGTCAGCGTGCTGCGCACGTTTTCGGCGACGGCGAGCAGTTCTTCGTAGTCGTTGCCCGACAGCTCAATGTTGATCGGAGCGCCTTGGGGCGGACCGTTTTGGTCTTTTTCGACCGCAATCAGTACCCCAGGGATCGCCGAGATGTTGTCGCGAAGCAGGTTGAGCACTTCAGAGCTCGCCACGCGGTTGCCGTCTTGGTCTTCGCGGTACTTGGTTTCGCGGAAGGCGACCACGACCTTGGCCTTGTTGGGTGTAGCGACGTTGGAGGGACCTTCGCGCGGGTCGCTCGTTCCCTTGCCCACTTGGGCAATGACCGACTCGACCATGTAGTTGTAGGCCTCTCCGTCGACTTCGTACTCGTATTTTTTAACCAGCTCCAGGATTTGGTCTTCAATTTCTTGGGTGATTTTGTTGGTCTCCTCGATGTCGGTACCCACCGGCATTTCGATGTAGATGTTGGCCAAGTTGGGCTGGTTGTCGGGGAAGAAGACCACTTTGGGCGGAATAATGCCCATGAGCACGAAGCTCAAGATGAAGAGGCCGACCGTCGACCACAGGGTCTTCGAGGCATTGTTCTTGGCAAGCACCCACGAAAGTTGACGCTCGTACCAGGCCTCGAGCTTCGGAAGCCCGTTGGCCATGAAGCGGTTCGTCCACGGCTCGATGCCCCAGATGTAGGTCAGCGTGAGGAGTCCGGGCCAAAAGAGCAGGTTGCCCAGCGTAGTCAGGCCCACGGCCACGTTCAAAATCAAGCCGAGCACGGTGAGCGCAGAACCGATTTTGGTCCACTTGGGCCGGTTGACCACGTCCGCTTCCATTTTCATGTAGCGCGCCGCAAGGGCCGGATTGATCACCAAGGCCACGAAGAGCGAGGAGCTCAGTACGACAATCAGGGTAAGCGGCAAAAACTTCATGAATTCGCCGATGAGTCCGGGCCAAAGGGCGAGCGGAATGAAGGCGGCCAAGGTGGTGGCCGTCGACGAAATGATGGGCATGGCGACTTCGCCCGAGCCGAGCTTCGATGCTTCAGACGCGCTGTAGCCCAGCGTGCGGAATCGGTAGATGTTCTCGACAATAACGATTCCGTTGTCGACGAGCATGCCCAACGCCAGCACGAGCCCGAAGAGGACCATGAAGTTGAGGGTTACGCCCATGCTGTTGAGAATCAAGAAGCTCAAAAGCATCGAAAGCGGAATGGCGATGCCCACAAACAGAGCGTTGCGCAGGCCCAAGAAGAAGGTCAGTACCAGTACGACCAGGATGACGCCAAAAATGATGGAGTTCTCGAGTTCGCCTACCTGGTTTTTGGTGCGGTTCGATTGGTCGTTGGTAATCGAAAGCAAGAGGTTCTTCGGGAAGTAGTTGGCTTTGGCCTCTTCAACCACCTCGTTGATGGCGGCTGAAACCTCGATGAGGTTTTCTCCCGAGCGCTTCTTGACGTCGAGCGACACGACGGGGCTCTTGAATTGCCGCGCATAGCTTTCGCGCTCCACGCTGGTGAATTCCACCGTGGCGATGTCGCGCAGGTACACGATGGCCCCTTTTTCTTGCTTGACGATGATGTTCTCGATGTCTTGAATCGATTCGAACTCACCGAGCACGCGGATGTTGCGGCGGTAGCCGTCCACGAGCAGGTCGCCCCCCGAGACCGACATGTTCTCGTACTTGATGGCGTCGGCGATTCCGTTAAAGCTGATGTCGAGGTCCTCCATTTTTTGAAGGTCTACGGCAATGCGCACTTCCTTGTCGTCGATTCCGCGCACGTCCACCGAGGCAATGCTGGGGATGTCTTCGATCTGCTCCTCCAAGTACTTGGCGTAGTCCTCGAGCTGTTCGGCCGTGAACTCCCCCGAAATGTTGATGTTCATGATCGGCTGAAGCTCCGCGATGTTCAACTCAAAGATGTTGGGGTCGGCGGGCAGATCCTTGGGGAAGTCGGGAGAGGCCTGAACGGCGTCCACTTTGTCCTTGACCTTGCGCAGGGCCTCGTCGACGCCCACGCGAAAGTCGAACTTGACTTCAATCGACGAAAAGCCTTGAATCGAGGTCGACTTGATTTTGTCGACGCCGCTAATGGTGTTCAGCTGCTTTTCGAGCGGACGGGTCACCAGGCGCTCCATGTCAAGGGGCGAGTTGCCCGGGTACACGGTGCCGATGTAAATCGTAGGCTGTACGACCTCGGGGAAGCTCTCCGCGGGCATGGCGCGGTAGGACACCAGGCCGGCAACGGCGATGATTACCGTGAGCACGCTTACGGTAATGCGGTTGCTAACCGCCCACTCTACGAGCGGAAAGCGGCGAAAAAGGGAATTCTGTTCTGACATGATGCAGCGCGGCTTGCGCCGTGTTATTCGTTAACTGATTTAACCGTTTCGCCCGTCTGCACGCTGCGGATTCCGCGGTCGATGACCTGCTCTCCGGCTTTGAGGCCGCCCAGCACTTCGGTGGCGTCGTTGTTCGACACGCCCAAGGTGAGCTCGCGGCGCTCCACTTTGCCCAGTCCTTTTTCGGCCGGCACAAATACGTAGGTGTAGCTGGCGCCCTTGGTGTCCTGAAGGATCAAGCGGTTCGGAAGCGTCAGAACCCCAGTCGATTCGTAGTCTACGACCTGAGCGCTGGCCATCATGTTGGGCTTGTACTGGCCGTTGGACGGCAGGTTCACGCTCACTTTAAACGTGCGGCTGTCGGGGTTGATGAAGTCGCCGACCTGGCTGATGCTCGCGGTGGTTTTGACGCCAATCGAATTGAAGTCGAGGGCAATCTTTTGGCCGACCTTCAAGCGCGTGATGTAGGTCTCGGGCACGTCGAGCTCGAGGCGCAGTCCGCCCGTGCTGATGAGGCGGGCCATCGGCATGCCGGGGGCGGCGTACTCGCCCTGCTTGGCGAACACCTCGTCCACGCTTCCGGCAAAGGGGGCGCGAATGCTGGCCATCGCCGCTTGCTTTTGGGCGGTGCTCAGGCGCTTTTGAAGTCCTTCAAGCTGGGTTTTGGCTTGCAGAAACTGCACTTCGCTGCCGATGCCCTGCTCCCAAAGGCGCTTTTGCTTGTCGAAGAGGGTTTGGGCCAGGTCGAGCTGGGTCTTGATTTCGGCGAGGCTCGATTGAACCACGCTGTTGTCGAGCTCGATCAGCACTTGGCCGGCGCTCACTTTTTGGCCGGGGCGCACGACGACGCGCTGAATGCGCCCGGCGCTCTCGGGGTACAGCGTGACGCTTTGGTCCGACTTCACGGTACCGTACACGTTGAAGTCGTGCTGGAATTGGGCGGAGCCCGCCTGAAGCAGGGTCACCGTGTTCCACTGGGCCGAGCTGTCGAGCACCGCGAGCTGCAGGTCGATCTCGGCCAGTTCGCCTTCGGCTTTGGCAATGATGGCGGCAAGCGAGTCGCGCTGGGCCGTGAGTGCAGCGGCGTCGCCTTGGGCGGATTCCTTAGATCCGCATGATGCCAAAACTGCAGCGGCAGAAACGGCAACGAGGAGTTGGGTGTTCTTCATGGTTTATTCGGGCTTCGAGGTGTTGTACATGCCCAGGACTTTTTCGAGGGCAATGCGTTTGTTGAGGGTTTCGTTGGCGCTCGCTAGCATGGCTGCGACCGTTTGCTGGTATTGGGTTTCGGCTTGGCTGTACTCTAGGCTGCTCGCTACGCCTTCCATGAACTTGATGCGGGCCTTGTCGCGAAGGCGCTTGGCCAGGGCTACGTTGTCGGACTGCAAGCGGTAGGTGGTGAGGGCGTTTTCAAACTCGGCTTTGGCCTGGAGGTGCTGTACGGTAATCGCGCTGCGCGTCTGCTCCAGCAGCACGTCGAGCTGGGCGACCTTGAGTCGGCTTTCTTGCGCTTTGAAGAGGCGGCGCCCCGAGGTAAACAAGGGAAACTGCGCACTTAAGTTCCACGATTGGAAGGCTACGTTGTTGGCAAAAACGCCGTCGGGATTCCACACGTTGGCGTCTTCGCTGACGAACTGCTTGGTCCACGAGTAGCCGGCGTAGACCTTGGGAAGAAATCCGACGAGGTCGTTCTTGTAGAGCAGCGATTGCCCCATGCGGCCTGCGGCCAGCACGCGGTAGTCGACGTGCTGCTCGGGCTGGAACTTGGCCTGAAGGAGTCCTTCGCCGGCCACCGCACCTTGAACCAGCTGGTCAAGGCTCGAAGTGAGCACGACGCTTTGCTCGACCGGAAGTCCGCAGGTAAGCAGCAGCATTTTGGCGGCGATGGCTTTTTGCTGCCGCACGTTGCCCAGGCTGGCCTCGAGCTGGCGGGCGACCAGGTTAATTTGGTCCACGTTCTCAAGTTCCGCAAGGCCTTCTTTGGCCATGGCCGCCATTTGCGCCGCGGTCGACTGGCTCAAGCGCAGGTTTTCGGCGAGCACTTTTTCGTTCTCGGCCAAAATCACGTTGAGGTGGTAGAATTGCGCCGTCTGCTGACGCACTTCGATCTCGGTTTTTTCTTTGTTGAGGGCCGCTTGGTCGCGGAGCACGTCCGTGGCCAAAACCGCCACGATGTAGCTGCCGTCAAACACGAGCTGGTTGACGCTGAGGTTGCCCAACGACGTGTAGCGCGTACCGAACTGGAGCTTGTCGATTACCCCGTCTTGGTTGATGTCAAAAAACTGGGCCGGAAGCTCGATGTTGTCGGTGTACTGTCCGGCGGTGGTCACGCTGGGCAAGCCCAGCGCGATGTTTTGCCAAAGCACCTTTTCGGCGGCGCGCTGCTCGAGGCTGCGCACCTTGTTTTGGGCGTTGTGTTTTTGGGCGTGGTCAAGCGCTTGCTCGAACGAGAGCGAGGTTTGGGCCAAGCTCGCTCCGGACCCCAGCAGGGCGGCGGCGAGGACAAAGGGTTTCATCATGAGTTAAAGGGTTCCTTGAGTTCGTTGAAGTAGTGCAAGCCTTGGGCAGTGCTAATGGATCGAATGAAAAGGCTGATTGCCGTCCAGATGAGGTTGCGGCGTTCGGCAAGGGTGTAGGATTGAAGGTCGCCGTCGGCGAGCCCCACCATCGTGGTGAAGTGAATTTTGGCAACCAGCTCGGCGTCGAGGTCTTCTCGAAACAAGCGTTGCGCCTGCCCGTCGCGAATGGTCTGCACCAGGGCGTCGACCATGGTCTGTTGGCGCTGGGCAAAAAGCCATTCAAAGGTCTTCGGGTAGTACTTCTTGAGCGGGAACATCATGCTGGGCCCGAGCGACTCCATCATGCGCATTAAAAAGGCGAACCGGTACACCATGCGGTCAATGGCGTTCTCGTGGGCAGCCCCGATTTCGTCCATGGCCACTTTGTGGGCGCAAAACACATGACGTACCGCTTGGTCTACCAGATCGGCCTTATTGCTGAAGTACTGATAGAGCGTTTTCTTGCTCATCGACAGCTCCCGGCACACGTCGTCCATGGTCATGGCCCTCAAGCCGTAGCGCTGGAACATGTCCATTGCCCGCTGCAAGATGCTCGTTTTGACTTCGTTGCTTGCTTGTTCGCTCATTTTCGCCGGCAAAAGTACGCCGATTTACCCATAGGAAACGTTTTGTGGTTAAAATTGTTTCCAGTGAGTTGAATTTTTGGACGGATTTCGAACGGCGACGCGGTAAAATGTGGGCGGGGCCACGAGAAATCCAAAAAAACCTCGTACTTTGCACCCGGCGACATCACAAACTGTGCCACGAGTCATGACCATTTCGCAAATTCTCCAAACTCCGCCCCAGCAGCAGCCCGTGACCGCGCGCGGATGGGTTCGCACCTTTCGTTCCAATCGATTCATTGCCCTCAACGACGGGTCCACGGGGTCCAATTTGCAGTGCGTGGTCAACTTTGAGCAAACGCCCGAAGCGGTGCTCAAGCGCATCACTACGGGCGCCGCGGTAGAAGTGCGCGGGCTCCTCGTGGCTTCGCAAGGAAGCGGACAGGCCGTCGAGATTCAGGTAGACGAGGTGGTCGTTCACGGCGACAGTTCGCCCGACGAATTCCCCCTGCAGCCCAAGCGCCACAGCCTCGAATTCCTGCGCGAAATCGCCCACCTGCGCCCTCGCACGGCCACGTTCAGCGCGGTCTTCCGCATTCGCCACGAGGCGCAGTATGCGGTCCATCAGTTTTTTCACGAGCGCGGATTTTACCATTGGGCCACGCCCATCATCACCTCGAGCGACGCCGAAGGCGCCGGAGAGATGTTCCGCGTGACTTCGTTGCCCGCAGACAATCCGCCGCGGACCGAGTCTGGCGACGTCGACTTCAGCGAGGACTTTTTTGGCCAGAGCACCAACCTGACGGTGAGCGGACAGCTCGAGGGCGAACTCGGCGCCATGGCCCTCGGCAAGATTTACACGTTCGGACCCACGTTCCGCGCCGAAAACTCGAACACCACCCGCCACCTCAGCGAGTTTTGGATGATTGAGCCCGAAATGGCGTTTTACACGCTGGAGGACAACATGCAGCTCGCCGAAGACTTCGCCAAGCACATCATTCGCCACGTGCTCGACCGCTGCCCCGAAGACCTCGCCCTGCTCGACCAGCGCCTGCAGCAAGAAGAACAGGCCAAGCCCGCGGCCCAGCGCCAGCCCATGGGATTGGTGGAAAAGCTCCGCTTCGTAGCGAACAACCCCTTTGTGCGCTGCAGCTACACGGAGGCCATCGAGATCCTCAAGGCCTCCAAGCCCAACCAGAAGGGCCAGTTCGCCTACCCGATCGACGCTTGGGGCGCCGACCTGCAGTCGGAGCACGAGCGCTACCTGGTCGAGAAGCACTTTCAGGCTCCGGTCATCTTGTTTGACTACCCCGCGTCGATCAAGGCATTCTACATGCGCCTCAACGAAGACGGCCAAACGGTGCGCGCCATGGACGTGCTCTTTCCCGGCATCGGAGAGATCATTGGCGGAAGCCAGCGCGAGGAGCGCCACGACGTGCTCGTCGAGAAAATGAAGGCGGTGGGGATTGACCCGCACCACCTCGATTGGTACCTCGACACGCGCAAGTTTGGCACCTGCGTGCACAGCGGATTCGGACTCGGCTTCGAGCGCATGATTCAGTTTGTCACTGGGATGGGCAACATCCGCGACGTGATTCCGTTCCCCCGATTCCCGGGAAGCGCCAAGTTTTAATCGGTAATCCGCGCCCGCCGTGCTACGCCAGTCCCAAGCCCTCAAGCTCCAGCAAAAGCTCTCGCCGCAGCAGATTCAGCTCATGAAGCTGATTCAGCTGCCCACGCAAGCGCTGGAAGAGCGCATTCAGGAGGAACTCGAAGTGAATCCGGCCCTGGAAAACGAAAATCAGGTGGACCAAGACCCCTATGAGTCCGAGTACGAGTCCAACGACGAGGATTTTGGGTCAGATTCCGAGGCCGACGACTACGCCGAGTCGCAGGAATACGAGTTTTCAGAGGACCTCTTTGACGACACCCCCGACTACAAGCTCAACGCCAACAACTATTCGGCCGACGACGAAACCTACGAGGCCCCCATCGTCGCTCGCCTCGACCTGAGCGACGTGCTGCACGAACAGCTGGCGTTGCGCAGCTTGAGCCCCCAGAAGGAGGCCTTGTGCAAGTACCTTATTGGCACCCTCGACGACGACGGATACCTGCGGCGCGAACTCGTCGACGTGGTCGACGACTTGGCGTTCTCCCTCGGAATTTTCATTGAGGTTTCGGAACTCGAGGAGGCGCTTCGGGTGATCCAGTCGATGGATCCGGCGGGCGTGGGCGCGCGCAACCTGCAAGAGTGCATGCAGCTGCAGCTTTTGCGCCGCGCCGAAACGCCCAGCGTGCGCATCGCCCGCGCCCTGGTCGACCGCTACTTCGACGAGCTCGCCAAGCGCCATTACTCCCGAATGATGCAAGGTTTGGGCATTGATGAGTCCGACCTAAAGTCCGCGCTTGAAGAGATTGGCCGCATCAATCCAAAACCCGGAGGAAGCGCCACCCAAGGTGCCGAACCCAGCCAAGCGGTGGTGCCCGATTTTTTGGTGAGCGTGTTCGACGGCAAGCTCGAACTCAAACTCAACGGCCGCAACGCCCCCGAGCTCAACGTGAGCCGAGAGTACAAAGAGATGCTCACGCACTACAAGCAAGCCAAGGGCTTTGACAACGAGCAGCA
This sequence comes from Bacteroidota bacterium, assembly GCA_041179465.1. Classification (GTDB taxonomy): domain Bacteria; phylum Bacteroidota; class Bacteroidia; order Flavobacteriales; family Schleiferiaceae; genus TMED14. The sequence continues at coordinate 13,433 of JBEGTJ010000021.1, forward strand.
AAAAGAAGCCTTCACCTTCATCAAGAGCAAGATTGACAGCGCCAAGTGGTTCATTGAAGCGATCAAGCAGCGCCAGCAAACCCTGCTGCTGACGATGTCGGCCATCATGCGCTACCAAGAAGAGTACTTTTTGACGGGCGACGACCGCAAGCTCAAGCCAATGATTCTCAAGGACATAGCAGACGAGGTGGGCATGGACATTTCGACGGTCAGCCGTGTGGCCAGCCAGAAGTACGTTCAGACTCCGTTCGGAACCTTTTTAATCAAGCGGTTCTTCAGCGAAAGCATGACCAACGCCGAGGGCGAAGAGGTCTCGACTCGCGAAATCAAGAAAATCCTCGAGGAGAGCATAGGCGAGGAGGATGCCCGCGACCCGCTGACCGACGACGCTTTGGCTAAGTTGCTCAAAGACAAGGGGTATCCCATCGCCCGGCGCACCGTAGCGAAGTACCGCGAGCAGCTCGGAATTCCCGTGGCTCGATTGCGCAAAACCCTTTAAGCGCGGCGGTTACTCATTCGGGCGCGGCGGAGCAGGCCGTGGGTTGGGAACTCCGCGCGACGCGTGGTATGTTTGTATACTACACTTAAACCGAACGCAGCTATGCGCATGTTCCGCTTTTTATTTGCCCTTTTGATGCTCGCGCCGTTGGCCAGTGAGGCTTCGCACATTATTGGAGGCGACATTCAGTACAAGTACGTCGGCGACTCGACTGGGGTACCCAATCAGTACCGCATTAAGTTGGTGATTTACCGAGAGGGCACCAGCTTCGCAACGCTTGGCCCATCGCAACCCGTCTCGGTTGTCTCTTCGAGCTGTGGTTCAACTCAAACCGTTACCTGCAACCTCGCAACACCTGAATTTTCGGCAGCTGTATACGGTGCGTATGACTGCATTCCTCAATCATCTGCGGTATTCACACCAATGGTGAACATATTCATTGGTTACGTGATCTTGAGTCAGCCTTGTCCTGATTATAAGATTTATTGGACCACATGCTGCAGACCCGCTGGAATAACTGGAATCACGGGGTCAAATGGGGTTGGATTTTATTTTGAGGCAGAACTCAACAACACCCTTGGGTACAATTCTTCACCGGCCTTCTTGTCGCGTCCGATTAGCTACATCTGTACAGGTGGATATATCAACTACCTGCAAAATGCCATGGAGCCCAACGGAGACTCGCTTCAGTACGAGCTGATTGCCGCCCGAGACAACGGCCCCAACGCTTCAGTCCCCTACGCCGCAGGATACACTTTTTTGCAACCCATTCACACGGCGCCCATTGGTCCCTTCCTTCTCAACCAGAAGACGGGAAACATTTCCTTTGTCGCCAACACCGTCGAAACGTCGGTAATCGCCATACGGGTGAACGAATACCGATTTGACTCGACCTTCTACGTTTGGGTGAAGGTCGGGTCCTCGAACCGCGAAATTCAGGTCTCGGTCGCGGGCAACTGCAACCCGGCGGTGAACGCGGGCGTGAAGCTCGATCCCACGGCCCCTGGAGTCAACTTGGACGCGCAAGGGCGGCAGACCAAGGACTACGAGTGCTTGGACTCTTCGGTAACCCTGAAGTTTACCCTGGCGGTACAGTGCCAGTCGGTGTCGCCGGACGGTTCCGACTTCCGCTTGACAAACCCCAACGGGCAGCCGATTCCGATTAAAGCGCTGGTGCCCAACTGCGACGTCAACGGCGAATCGATGACCCTCGAAGTCAAGCTGTTCAAGCCCCTGTCGATGAACGGGTCCTACTACCTCTACTCCAAAGTGGGCAACGACGGCAACACGCTGCTCAACAAGTGCGGTAAGGACATGGCGGAATTTGACACTATCATCCTGATCGTGAACGACTGCGTGGACTTGGCGATGGACCTCACCAACGTGACGATCGACGCCGACGAGCATCCGCACGTGTACTGGGACGTCGACACCACGACCCTTCCGCGCTACCTGTTCAACATGTGGCGCGTGCACCGCTCCGACGACAGCGGCACTTCGTACCAGGTAGTCCACACCACGACCGACACGAACCTGCGCGACTGGGTCGACATCAACGTCGACGCCAACCGGGTGGACGTGCAGCACTACCGCTACTTTGTCGACGCGGTGGTCAACGGATTCACGCAGCCCTCGACGGACACGGTCAAGAGCATTTTGCTCCGCGGAGATATGTCGAACACCCAAGCCATTCCGGTGGCGTGGACCAGCTACAACGCGTGGGACTCGGTAGTATACCAGGTTCAGTTTGGCCGAAACGTTCCGGGAACGCCTCCGGGCACCTACCTCTGGAGCGACTACGGGGCGCCCACGATGGACTCGTCGATGGTGGTGAGCAATCCGGGCCTGGCTCCGGGCCAGTACGCCATCCGCATTCGCAGCGTGCGCGACACCAACCAGGTGACCTACACGGCCAACCCGATGCAGGACACGGCCTACTCCAACTGGATTGAGTTTGGCGAGCCGGTGCCGCCGATTCCGCCGATCGACACGGTGATTGTCCCCAACGTAATGACGCCCAACGGCGACGGCCAAAACGACGTCTTCAACGTGCGCGGCATTATGAGCTACACCAACCTGCGTTCGGTGACCATCATGAACCGCTACGGCAAGGTGGTGTACCGCAACGAGAACTACGACAACGCGCAGCCTTGGACGGGTACCGACATGTCGGGCAGCAAGCTCGCCGAGGGCGTCTACTTCTACATTATCAAGCTGGACGACCGCCCCAACAACGCCAGCTTGGAGCTGAACGGAACGGTTACGATCCTGTAAGTTCGGGATTGAGTTTTGGTTTCGGGCCCCCGACGGATGCGTTCCGGCCGGGGGCTCGTTAGTTTTGCACTGTGGAGCTCAGCGAACACCTCAAGACCCTACTTCGGACGCTTCCCGAGCGCCCGGGGGTGTACCACCACATCGACAAGGAGGGGGTGATCCTGTACATTGGCAAAGCCAAAAACCTCAAGAAGCGGGTCAGTTCCTACTTTCAGAAGACCCACGATTCCGCGCGGCTCAACATGCTGGTCCGCAAAGTGGTCGACATCAAGACCATTGTGACCGAGACCGAGTTTGACGCGCTCCTGCTCGAGAACACGCTCATCAAGAAGCACCAGCCGCGCTACAACATCAACCTCAAGGACGGCAAGACTTATCCCTGGGTCTGCATCAAAAAGGAGCGCTATCCGCGCATTTTTGCCACCCGCCGACGCATCGAAGACGGCTCAGAGTACTTTGGCCCTTATGCTTCAGGCAAGATGATGTACACCGTGCTCGACATCATCAAAGAAGTGTTCACGCTGCGCACCTGCCAGCTTCCCATGGACGCGGCGGCGATCGAGTCGGGCAAGTACCGGGCCTGCCTGGAGTTCCACATTAAGCGCTGCTTGGCTCCCTGCGAAGGCCGACAGGACGAGAGCAGCTACCTCGTCGACGTCCACGGCGCCCGGCAGCTGCTGCGCGGCGACCTCAGGGGGACCCGTGAACGCCTCTACGGCCAGATGATGGCTCACGCTGCCGCCCAAGAGTTTGAAGCCGCACAGTTCGTCAAAGAGCGCTTGGAGCGCCTCGATGCCTACCAGTCGAAGTCGACCGTGCTCAACCCAGCTTTGGGGTCGGTCGACGTGTATTCGCTGCTGAGCGACGCCGAGTACGGATACGTCAACATGCTGCACATTCGCGACGGGGCGGTCATTCAGAGCTTCACCCTCGAGCTGCGCAAGCGCTTGGAGGAAACCGACGCGGAACTTATGGCCCTCGGCCTGGCGGAACTGCGCGAACGCTTTCCGAGTGAGGCCCGGTTGGTCTTGGTGTCGCACGAGCCCGAGGTGGTTCCGCCCGAGGTCGAAGTGGTGGTTCCGCAGCGCGGCGACAAGCGGGCCGCCGTGGAGCTGTCGGAGCGCAACGCCCGTGCCTACCGGGTAGAGCGCCTGAAAAACGTGCAGCTGGTCGACCCGGAGCGCCACAGCGACCGCATCATGCGCCAGATGCAGAAGGACCTTCGCCTGCCCTTTGAGCCGCGGCGCATCGAGTGCTTCGACAACTCGAACATCCAGGGGACCAACCCCGTTTCGGCCTGCGTGGTCTTTATTGACGGCAAGCCCGCGAAGTCGGAATACCGCCACTTCAACGTCAAAACGGTGGAGGGTCCCGACGATTTTGCAACGATGAAGGAAGCGCTCACGCGGCGCTACACCCGCGTGCTCGGCGAGGGACTTCCCCTGCCGCAGCTGGTGCTGATCGACGGGGGCAAGGGCCAGCTGTCGGCCGCGGTTGAGGTATTTGACGAGCTCGGGCTGCGCGGACGCGTGGCGCTGATCGGCATCGCCAAGCGGCTGGAGGAGCTGTTCTTCCCCGACGATCCGGTGCCGCTGTACCTGGACAAGCGCTCAGAAACCCTTAAAGTGCTGCAGCAGGCGCGGAACGAGGCCCACCGCTTCGGCATCACGCACCATCGGTCCCGCCGCAGCAAGTCAAGTCTTACGAGTGCGTTGGACGGAATTCCCGGCGTAGGTCCGGCCACGGTGCAAATCCTGCTCGACACGTTCAAGTCGGTGGCGGGAATCCGAAAGGCCAAGCCTGAGGCGTTGGTCGCGGCGGTGGGCGCCAAGAAGGCCGACGCGGTGCGCTTGGCTCTAGGGCTTGTGTAGCACTTTTTGCTTCTGGCTTCTGGTTTCTGGTTACTGGTTTCTGGTTACTGGTTTCTGGCTTCTCGTGGCGCTATGCGCTAAATGTCCATTGGCGGAAGACGTAACGAGAACCGGGAGGTTAGCCGACCAACCGGCCGTCTTCCAGCGGGAAGATACTCTGGGCCCGGTCGATGACGCGCTGGTCGTGGGTGCTGAACAAAAAGGTGGTACCCTCTTGGCGGTTGAGCTCGTGCATGATGTCGAGCAGGGTTTCGGTGCTCTTCGAATCCAGGTTGGCGGTGGGTTCGTCGGCGAGGACGAGCGAGGGGCGCGAGGCGAGGGCCCGGGCTACGGCGACGCGCTGCTGCTGTCCGCCCGAAAGCTGTGCGGGGCGCTGCAGTTCCTTGCCCGCGAGCCCTACGGCGGCCAAAAGCTCGAAGGCCCGGTCGCGGCGGTCGCGCACTCCGACGCCCTGGAGCTCCATGACAAAGGCCACGTTTTCCCACGCGTTGAGCACGGGCACCAAGTTGTAGGCTTGGAACACAAAACCGATGCGGCGCAAGCGAAACTCAATGGTTTCGCGGTCGTTCAAGGCGGTGATTTCGGTGCCGTCGATCCAAATTTGCCCGGAGGTGACGCGGTCGAGGCCGCCAATGGCGTTGAGTAGGGTGGTTTTACCGCAGCCTGAGGGGCCGACGAGGGCCGCGAAGGCTCCGCGCTCGAGTTCCAGCGAAACACCCTGAACGGCGTGCACCGGGCCCGCCGTGGATTCGTAGGTTTTCACGACGCGGTCCACGCGCAAAAGGGGTTGGGTCGAAGTACTCATAGCACACGCATGCTTTCAATGGGATTCAATTTCAGGGCCTTCCGGGCCGGATACAGCGAAGACAGCAGCCCCAGCACCGCCACGAGCACGGCAATGGGCAGGTAGTATTCCGGAACCGACACGGGGTAAATCGTGGACTGCAGCCCGAATTCCGCCAAGCCTTTGTCGACGCCCTCGAGGGTAATCCCCGTGCGGCTGGTGACGGCAATCGTGGCGTGGCCGAGCAGCAGTCCGAGGGGCATGCCCGCGAAGCTGAGGAGCAGCGTTTCCCACACCACCAGCCGGAACACTTTGCGGCGCGTGAGCCCAATGGCCATCAGCATTCCGAGCTCCCGAGTGCGTTCGAGGATGGCCATGAGCATGGTGTTCAGGATGCCGAAGGCCATCGCGAAGAGGATGACGGCCATGAACAGCAGCAGGGACTGCGCCAGTACTTCGTCGGCGTAGCTCAGGTCGGGGCTGATTTCGCGCCAGGTGCGCACCACGGCAGACCCCGGCTGCGCTACCGCCCCCCGAAGTTCGGCCACGGTGGCGTCGAGCGAGTCCAGCGACCGCACCCTGAAGTGAATTTGGTGGGCCGTGGCGGCGGCTGCGGCCAGGCTGTCGCCCCCCCCAACTTCGGGAGCGAGCGCGGCGAGCGGCGCATAGACCTGAACGCCCTCCACGAGGTTGCTGACCCCGTCGTACACGCCTTCGACGGCAAAAAGCACGGTGTGGATTTCTCCGCGCACGTCCTGAAAGCTGAGCACGACCCGGTCGCCCACGCCAGCGCCGAGTTGGTCCGCCAGCTTTTGGCCGAGGGTAATCCCCGCGGAACCCAGCTCGCCCTCCACGATGTGGCGCGGCGCCGTGAACACGCGCGCCTCGCGCGCCGGGTCCACTGCGAGCACCTGCACGGGGGCCGAGGCGGCGCCCGCCTGAAGCACGGCGGTCAGAACCAAGCGTTCCGACCACGATTCGACCTCGGGATGGGCATCGAGGGCCGCGGTCCATAGCTCGGGCTGCGCCAGCAGGGCCTGCACCTCTTGGTTGGCGACGAAGTTGGAATCCGTGATTTGGGCGTGGCCGACGTAGTCGTCGAGGGCGGCCGCGGTTCGGGCGGCATTGACGCCTTGGGCTAGGCCCATCATGAACACTCCGGCCCACACGCCCAGGGCCATGGCGCCGACCACCACGCCGCTGCGCCAGGGGCTGCGCCAAATGTTGCGCCAGGCCATTTGAATGAGCAGATTCATCGCTGAACGGGGCTGGTTTTAAAAACGGTGCGGAGCGGCCAGGCGGCCGCGAGCAAAGCGATCAGCACGATGATTCCGGCGTGCGTCAGCGTGATGGACCCGTCCAGGCTGGGGGGAAGGATGGGCTCCCAGCCCTGCTGCTCCATGGCCGCGGCCACGTCGCCCTGCAGCCGCAGGGGAAATCGGTCCAAGATCAGCACGGCCACGCGGCCTAGCGCGGCGCCCACGGCGGCGCCCGTCAAGCTCAAAATCAGGACTTCGACGAACACGATTCCGGCCAACAGTCCGCGCCGCATGCCCATGGCGAGCTGCATGGCGAATTCGCGTTGGCGCTCGTTGGCGAGCATGATCATGGTTCCGAGCAAGCCAAACCCAATGACCACATACAAAATGAACAAAATGACGCGGCCGCCCGACGAATCAGCCTGAATGGCCTGAATCAGCTCGGGCATGCGGGTTTGCCAACCCAAAAAGCGGGCGCCGTCCAAAGGGTGCCGAGCACCCAGCTCGGCGGTGGGATCGTGGCTGAGCTCGGTGCGGCGGGGCGTGACCTGCACGTAGCTCCACATGCCGTAGGCCCCAGCGAATTCTTGGGCGTCGGCCAAACCCAAGACGGCGCTGCGCTTTTCGAGTTCGGGATTGCCCATGTTGAGGGTGCCCGCGACCACCCACGAGGCGCCGGCCATGCTGCCCTGAAAGCCTTGGCCCATGGCCACGACCGTATCGCCCACGGCGGCGCGAAGCTGTTCGGCCAAGCGCCTTCCCAGCCACACAGACCCGGGCGCCGGGGTCCACGAACCGCTCGCCAGCCGCGCCTTCCAGAGCGGGGCCTCCGCCTCTTCAGAACTGATGCCGATCCACTGGGCCACGCCGCTTTGCTCGCCCAACGTGACGAGCGAAAAGCCCTGCAGGCGCGGGTAGGCGCTGGCCACGTCGCCGTCAGCCCGCAGTTCCTCGAGCCATGCCGGATCTTCGTACAGCGCATAGTCGAGGTTTTGGCTTGGCCAGTACGCCGTGTCGCTGACCTGAACGTACCCGCTCATGCTGCCGACCACCGTCGCCACCATGTGGTTGTACACGCCGAGCTGGAGGGAGCGCAAAATCACGGCAAAAAAGAGGGCAAAGGCGATTGCGGCCCCGGTGATGAGCGATCGGCGCCGGTTGCGTCCGAGGTTCCGCCATGCCAAGCGCAGGGCCAAGCGCGCTGCGGTCACGGCTGCGTTTGCTCCAAGCGCTCTGGGGTGAACCAGGCGGGGTTAAGCTGGGGCTGCTTCTTCCAGGCTTTGACCGTCATCAGCGTGGTCTGCTTGCCGCCTTGGGTGCTGAACTGCAGCTTGACGGGCATCTGGACGCCGTCCATGCGTCCAAATTCCAGGGCGTCCATGCGCTGCAGCTCTCCGTTTCGGGTGCTTTGAAAGCTAAGGCGGACCCAGCCCTTGTCGCCCGTGTGCACCCAAGCCACCACCGCGTCGGCCGCGACGGGCACTCCCGGCTTGGGCGTGCACTTGATTTTGTGGCAGGGCAGGCTGTTGACCGTTTCGGTTCCGAGGTACTGGTGCGTGAAATCTTTGGCGAGCGAGGCCTGGCCGAGGAGGTTGTCCATCGACGCGTCGGTACCCATGAATCCGCCGGCCATCAGCATGCTTTGGGGCAGCTTCACCACCTTTCCTGTGCGCGGAACAAAGCTGTACATCTGCTTGTCGGCCCGCAGGTAGCGCGTTCCGCGGTCGCGTTCAGGGCCGGTGACCACAATCAGCGCGTACTTGTTGGTGTGGGTCCACGACTTCAGCTCGAGGACTCGGGTGTATCGAGCCCGCGTAGCTTTCATGGAGAGCTCGCTGTAGCTCGACGTGCCGATAGCGGTTTTTTCGGCTTTGGCCAGGATTTCGATCGGATTTTGGGCCGCCAGACGGACCGTACAACTCAAGGCGAGAAGGCCCAATAGGAAACTGCGATTCATAGGTACTTAGCCAACACGGCGGCTTTGATTTCGTTCACGGGAGCGTATTTCGGATCAATGGCGATGCGCAGTTGAAGTCCGTCGAGCAGGAGCGCGAGCTGCTGTGCTTCCATCTCGGGCTGGGCAACGTCCATTTGCCTCAATAAGTCGGCCAAATAGGTTTGAATGCCCTGCATCTTTTGGGTCATGAGTTGGTGAAAGCTCTCGGTTCCGCCAATGTGAATAGCGAGCGGAACCAGCAATTTTACCAAGGCATGCGCCTGCGTGAGGTGGCCAAAGACGTGCTCAATGAGCGCATGAAATGCTTCAGCCGGTTCCTGCGAAACGCTTATTGGAGTCTGGGGAGCGAGGTGCTGCTGCAGCGTTTCAATAAGGGCGTGAAGCAAGCTCGACTTATCGGCGAAGTGGTGAAAGAGGAGTCCCTTCGATACGCCCGCCTCGGTCGCGATATGCTGCATGCTGGTGCCGTGGTAGCCGTGGGCACTGAATAAGTGAAGCGCGGCGCGCAGAATGCGGTCGGATTTGAGGTTGGAGGCAAAAAGATGTTCCATTCGGACGGCAATTGACTGACCGGTCGGTCAAATGTAGTGCATGAACCGTTCACCCACCAAACGGTTGTAATTTTGTAATGCGCCGCGTACGAACTGCGGTTCCGCTTTGGCGCATCCAATTTTAATTCTGCAGACCATGTACCCCGAAGACTTGATTGCGCCCATGCGCGCCGAACTGACCCAGGCTGGATTTGACGAACTCCGCGACGCGGAGGCGATGAAGGCGGCGATTCAAAGCGAAGGAACGACGCTCGTCGTCATCAATTCGGTGTGCGGATGCGCCGCGGGCTCTTGCCGCCCCGGGGTGCGCCAAGCCCTCGCCAGTCCCGGTGCCAAGCCCACCCGCGCCGTTACGGCTTTTGCGGGCAACGACAAAGCGGCCGTAGACATGGCGAACGCCACCACATTGAAGGCCGGACCGCCGAAGCCCTCGCGACCAACCTCGCGGCGGCCTTTGACGAGTACTGCAATTAAGCCTCGTGCGCACTGCGCGCAACCCTAAAAAGCCCGGTAACGCCGGGCTTTTTTTGTGCCCCGCGTCACACGGTGTATTGTGTACACTATATAGGTTTGTTTTGTACATTGCGGCAACCTAACGTTAACACACATGATGAAAACGCGTACGATTTGGGTGGCCTTGGCGCTTGCGCTGGGCTCCGTATCTGCTTGGGCACAGGGCCAAGTTTCGGGATTGGTTCGGGATGCAGAAGGCAATCCGCTTCCGTCCGCAGTGGTTAAAGAATCCGCTTCAGGCAGCACCGCCGTAGCCGACGCCAACGGACGCTACAGCCTGCAGGTGGCCTCTAAGGCGGCCAACCTCACAGCAAGCCTCATGGGGTACGTGAACCAAACGAAAACCGTTCAGGTATCCGGTTCCGCGACCGTGAACTTCACGCTGGCGGAATCGCAAGAGCAGCTCGACGAAGTGGTCATCGTGGGCTACGGTACCACCACGGCCCGCGACCTCACGGGTTCGCTGGTAAGTGTGAAGGCGAAAACGTTCCAAAAGGGCGCCTTTGCGAGCCCCACCCAGCTCATCGTGGGCAAGACCCCGGGGGTGCGCATCACTTCGGGTTCGGGACGTCCGGGCGAGGGCGCGCGCATCCGCATTCGCGGCGGATCGTCCATCAACGCCAGCAACGACCCGCTGATCGTTATTGACGGCCTACCCTCGGAGGGGCTGGGATTGATCAACCCCAACGACATCGAGAGCTTCACCGTGCTCAAGGATGCCTCGGCTACGGCCATTTACGGTTCGCGCGCTGCCAACGGCGTTATTTTGATTACGACCAAAAAGGGTGCTAAGGACACTCCTTTGAAGGTGGAGTTGAGTGCAGTGTCTTCAGTGCGGAACACGCGCAACCGCATGGAGGTCCTCTCGAACCAAGAGTTTGTGGACGCCATCAACGAATTTGGCTCGAACGCCCAGCGCAAGCGCCTTGCTGCCGCCCGCGGGTACTACCTCGACGGCGGACTGGTGCAAATCGCCGCCGATTCGCTGCCCACCAACACCAACTGGCAAGACGAAATCTACCAGCGCGGCATGGCCCAGGACTTCAACGTGGCCCTTTCGGGCGGCGTGAAAAACCTGCCCTACCGATTGGGCATTGGCTACTACTCCGAGACCGGCGTACTGAAAACTTCGGCCCTCGACCGCTACAGCGTGACGCTTAATGCGTCGCCGAAGTTGGCCCGCAACCTTACGGCCAACGTGAGCGCCAAGGCCTACCGCGCCTACAACGTCTACGCCAACCAAGGCGCCATCGGCTCGGCCGTGTGGTTCGACCCGACCCGCGAGGTGCTTTCGGGCGACACGTCGAAGTACGGCGGGTACTTTGAGTGGGCGCTTCCGACGGGTGCGCTCAGCAACCTGTCTCCGCGCAACCCCGTGGGACTGCTGAACCTGCGCGACGACCGCGGCACCAACGACCGCTTCATCGGCAACGTGTTGTTTGACTACAAGCCGCTGAGCGAAACCGACCTGCACCTGTACGTGAACGTGGGCGGCGACTTTGCCGCCAACAAGGGCACCGTGGTCGTGCCCGATTACGCGGCCATGAGCTTCGTGAACCGCGGCGAAAACAACCGCTACTACAACACGCGCAGCAACCAGCTCATCGAGACCTACTTCAACTACAAAAAAGACCTGGCCGCCGGCAAGGTGAAGACCGACTGGACCGGGGGTTACTCCTTCCAAAAGTGGCGTTCGTACTCTGAGAACCTGCCGAGCCTTCGCTACAACGGCGACACGCTTTCTCCGGCGAGCCCCTTCCCGTACGACGTCGACAACGCGCTCATGTCGTTCTACGGCCGCAGCAACGTCAACATTTTGGGCAAGTACCTGATCACCGCCACGCTGCGTTCTGACGGCTCGAGCCGCTTCTCTCCCGAAAGCCGCTGGGGCCTGTTCCCCTCGGTAGCATTGGGCTGGAACGTGCTTGAAGAGAAGATGTTTGCGTCGCTCAAGGGCAAGGTTTCGTCGCTCAAAGTCCGCGCGAGCATCGGAGTTACCGGGCAGCAGGACATCTACAACGACTACGGCTACATCGCCAACTACGCCTACGGCACCGGAACGGCGCAGTACCAGTTTGGCAACAGCTTCTACGACGTGCTTCGCCCCGACGCCTACGACTACTTCTTGGAGTGGGAGAAGACCCGTACCACCAACTTGGGCCTTGACTTGGGCATGTTCAAGAACCGCGTCAACGCCAGCCTTGACCTGTACGAAAAGTACACCTACGACCTTTTGGGCGTAATTCCGGTGGCGGCAGGCACGAACTTCTCGAACCTCGTTCTGACCAACGTGGGCGCCATGACGAACCGCGGGGCGGAACTCAACCTCAACCTGGTGGCCATTGACAACGCCAACACCAGCCTTGAGTTCGGCATCAACGGCGCGATCAACCGCAACCACATCGACAAGTTGAGCCGCGTGACCGACTCGACTTCGAAGGGAATCCGCGTGGGCGGCATTGCCGGCGGCGTGGGCAACACCATCCAAATCCACCAAGTAGGCCACCCGATGTTCACGTTCTACACCTACGAGCACCGCTACGACGTGAACGGCAAGATCATCGAGCGCAACGGCAAAATCGAGCGTTTTGACGCCAGCGCCGACGAGAACGGCAACGGCAAAATCGACGACGTCGAGGCCTACGTGGACCAAAACGGCGACGGAATCATTAACTCAGACGACCTCGTGTACATGGACGCCCAACCGGAGCCCATTCAGACCTTGGGCTTCACGACTACCTGGCGCCACAAGAAGTGGAGCGGCGGCATGACGTGGCGCGGCGAGTTTGGCCACTACATCTACAACAACAACAATTCGCTGCACGGCAACTTCTTCTCAGTGGGCGGATCGTTCCCGCACCTGAACAACATGTCGCGCGACTTCCTCAACACGGAATTCATGTTCAACACGACGGAGCAGCTGATGTCCAATTACTTTGTAGAGCGCGCGGACTACATCCGCCTCGACAACTTCTACTTGGCCTACGACCTCGGCAACCTCGCCAAAGACAAGTACCCGGCGAGCATCAACTTCTCGGTGCAGAATGCGCTAGTGTTCACCAAGTACTCGGGACTTGATCCCGAGTTGGCCGGCGGAATCGACAACTTGATTTTCCCCCGTCCGCGCGTATTCAACCTGCAACTTAACGTAACCCTTTAAGCACCCGTCTTATGAAGTTTGCAAAAACCCTCGCTTTGGCTGCCGGCGTAGCGCTGATGGCCGTATCGTGTGCAGATGACCTCAACCTCAAGCCGAAGTACGGTTTGACGGCCGAGCAGGTGTATGCCAAGCCCGAAAACTACATCAACGTGCTGGCCAAGCTGTATGCGGGCCTGTCCATTTCAGGGAACAACGGCCCCGCGGGCATGCCGGACATCGGCGGAATCGACGAGGGTTTCTCGCAGTACGTGCGCGTGCTTTGGAACCTCCAGCAGCTTCCGACGGACGAGTCGATTTGCGGTTGGGCCGACCCGGGCATCCCCGAGCTGAACACGATGGACTGGAACGACAATTCCCCGTTCGTGAGCGCGATGTACTACCGCATCTACTACCAAATTAGCCTCGCCAACGAGTTCATTCGGTACTCGAACGACGACTACTTGGCTACCAAGAGCTTTACCGACGCCGAGAAGGCCGACATTCGCCGCATGAACGCCGAGGCGCGCTACTTGCGTGCCCTGAGCTACTACCACGCGCTCGACTTGTTTGGTAACGTTCCGTTTGCCGACGAAAGCGTGCGCCCGGGTTCGGAGCCGCCGGTGCAGATTTCGCGCACCGACCTGTTCAACTGGATTTTGGGCGAACTCAACGCCATCGAAGCTACGCTGCCTGCCGCCCGCACCGCGGACTACGGCCGGGCCGACCAAGGCGCCCTGTGGGCGCTCCGCGCTAAGCTCAACCTGAACGCCAGCGTGTACACCAACGGCGCCCAAACCAAGTGGGCTGAGGCGATGGCCGATTGCCAGAGCATTATCAATGCCGGCTACAGCCTCGAGCCGACCTACGGCTACAACTTCATGGCCGACAACCACTTGTCGCCCGAGATGATTTTTGTGGCGACGTTTGACGGCAACCGCACCCGCAACTACGGCGGAACGACGTTCTTGGTGCACTCGCACCTGGGCGGCTCGATGAACCAAGCCGATTTCGGCACGACCTCGGGCTGGCAGGGCAACCGCGGCACCTTCAACTGGGCCAATAAGTTCACGTTGCCGGGCGACCGCCGCGCGCAGTACCTCTACCTGGACGGTCAGGAAGACACGATCACCGACGTCGGCACCTTTACGCAGGGCATCGGCATCACGAAGTGGAAGAACATCAACCGCGACAGCACCGCGGGCGTGGAGCCTGCGACCTTCGTCGACATTGACTTCCCGATCTTCCGCCTCGCCGACATTTACTTGATGTATGCCGAAGCGGCCGTGCGCAGCGGCAGCAACGTGGCAACGGGCGTGGGCTACTTCAATCTGGTCCGCGAGCGTGCCTTGGGCAACGGCAGCCAGAACGTGACGTCGCTGACGCTTGACGAAATTTTGGACGAGCGCGCCCGCGAGCTCTACACCGAGGGCCACCGCCGCCAAGATTTGATTCGCTTCGGAAAATTCACTTCGTCGAGCTACCTCTGGCAGTTCAAGGGTGGCGAGCAGTTCGGAACTTCGGTGCCGGACCACTTCACGCTGTACCCGCTTCCCGCGGCCGACCTCAACGCAAACCCAAACCTGGACCAAAACCCGGGCTATTAATCAACACCAATTTTTATAACAATGAAAAAAACCCTTACTCTTGCTGCAGCTCTCGTTGCGAGCGCTGCATTTGCTCAGGTTTCTGTGACCTACAAGGTGGACATCACTGACTACCTCGGTGGCGGTGCAACCCTTGGTGCTAACGGTATGCGCATCGGCGGAAACTTCGCCGCTCAAGGCGCTACCAACGGTACCAACGCCATGGTGGACTGGTCTCCCTCGAACCAGTACTCTGCCATGACCGACGAAGGAAGCAACATCTGGTCGATCACGGTTACCTACCCGGCTTCAGCCGTGGGCGCTACGCAGCTCTACAAGTTCGTGAACAACGACTGGGGCACCAACGAAGGCACCACCGGAACGACGATCGCTTCAGACAGCTGCGGCGTGGACGACGGCGGCGGCAACATCAACCGCACGCTGGTTATTCCTTCGGCGAACGCGGCCTTCTTGTTCTGCTACGACCGTTGCTACCAGTGCGACGGATCTTCTCCGGCCTTGATCTCAGAAGAGCTTGAAGTAGCTGCCTTGACGGTTGCTCCGAACCCCACCGCCGGCAACGTAAACGTGACCTTCAGCGCCCGCGCTGCCGGCACGGCCACGGTTAAGGTGATGAACCTGCTCGGCCAGTCAGTGATGGTTCTCGACCGCGCCGTAGAGGCCGGTGTGAACACCATCAACGCCGACTTGAACGTAGCCAACGGCACCTACTTCGTTGAAGTAGCTGTAGACGGCGTGAAGAGCGTGAAGCGCGTAGTGGTTGCCCACTAATTCGCTAAAGCGTTTGAAGAAGGGGCCCTCCGAATTGGGGGGCCTTTTTCATTTTACCTACCTTTAATTTATGCTACGGATTTTTGCTCTTGCCCTTGTTGCTGCGGGTTCTGCGGCCGCGCAAACCCTAAGGGTCGACCCCCCGCATTGGTGGGTGGGCACGCCCTACAACCGAATTGAGATGCTCGTGAGTGCGGACGTTCCGCTGCGCGCAGCGCACGTCCAGGGACCTGGAATCCACGTCGTTTCGGACGTGCCCGCGTCCAATCCGCGCTACCGCTACGTGACCGTGGAATTGGAACCGGGAAGCAAGCCCTCCACGGCCGCAGTCGTGGCCCGAACGGACCAGGGTAAAGTCCGCGCGGAATGGCGCCTTAAGGCCCGCCGCCCCCGCACGGCGGCCCCAGGACTTAGCCAGCGCGACTTGATTTACTTGCTCACGCCCGACCGCTTCGCCAACGGCGATCCGCGCAACGACGACGTCGAGGGCATGGCGGAGCGCGGCACAGACCGCAACCACCCCTACAAGCGCCACGGTGGCGACCTCGCAGGCATGATTGCCCAGCTGGACTACGTGAAGTCTCTGGGCGCCACGGCGGTGTGGCCCATGCCCCTGCTCGAGAACGACATGCCGGCGGCCAGCTACCACGGCTACGCCATCACCGACCACTACCGAATTGATCCGCGCTACGGGACCCACGAGGATTACCTGCGCTGGGCCGACGGACTGCACGCCCGAGGCATGAAGGCCATCAAAGACATGGTGTTCAACCACGTGGGAACGGGGCACTACCTCTTCCAGAGTCCGCCCGATTCCAGTTGGTTTAACGCCTGGCCCACGGACCGAAGCCAAACGGCGGAAGAGCGCGCCTTGGGCCGCTTTCGCACGCCCACGCGTTCGATTCACCGCTACCAAACGCTGTACGATCCCTATGGTTCCGAACGGGACCGCCAGCTGCAAACCGACGGCTGGTTCGACGGGTCGATGCCCGACGTGAACGGCCGCGATCCGCACTGCGCCCGCTACTTCATTCAAAACAGCCTGTGGTGGATCGAAGAGGCGCAGCTCGACGGCATTCGGGTGGACACCTGGCTGTACCCCGACCAAGCTTTTTTGCGCGAATGGATGGCCGCGGTCAAGGCATTTGAACCTCAGTTGTACGTGTACAGCGAGTCTTGGGTGCACAGCGCGCACGCTCAGGCTTTTTACCTCGAAACCCATCCGGACCTCACCGGCGCCGCCGACTTCCCAATGTACTGGGGCCTCAAAAAGGCCGTGGAGCGGCCAAGTGGCTGGAACGAAGGCATGGCCGACGTGTACAACGCGCTGGCTTCGGACTACCTCTACGGGTTGGACCGCGCCGGCGACCACCTGGTGACCTTTCTCGACAACCACGACGAGGGCCGGTTCTTTGGCAAGGTGGGCAAGGACCTCGACCGATTCAAGCTCGGGCTCGGAATGCTCTACACGCTGCGCGGAATTCCGTCGGTGTACTACGGAACCGAGCTGCTGTACAGCGCTTTGGACGACCACGGCTCCATGCGCCAGGACTTTGCCGGCGGATGGCCGGGGGACCGCAACTCCGGTTTTAGCGGCCAGGGATTGAACGCCGAGCAGCGCGAGGCACAGGCCTACATGCGCCAGCTGGGCGCCCTTCGGGCCGCGGAGCCCTTGATCGGCAGCGGGAACTTCAAGCAGTTTACCCCCGACATGGGGTCGTTTGCCTACGCGTGGTATTCCGACGCCGAGGTCATCTTGGTTCTGGCCAACGGCGACGCCCGCGACCACCAGTGGCCCACTGAGCGCGTGGCGGAACTCGGCATTCGCGACGGAAGTCAGGGCGTAGACCTGCTGAGCGCGGACGCCTTCACCTTGGGGGCTCAGTTGGCTTTTCCCGCTAAGGGGATTCGCATTCTGAAGTTTAGCCGCTAGCCTAGCGCACCAGCCACCCAACTACCGCCTTTACCCAGCCTTGGTAGGGCGGAGTCAAGAGCATGGTGGGCGCCAGCCGTCCTCGGCGGTACACGCTGCGGGCGTTGCTGAACTCGCGGAAGCCCCAGATTCCGTGGGACTTGCCGATTCCCGAGTTGTTCACGCCCCCAAACGGGAGTTCGGGGTGCATGTAGTGCAGGTAGAAGTCGTTGACGACGGTTCCGCCGGCTCGGGTTTCGCGCAGGACGCGGTTGGTCCAGCGTTCGGCGTGGCTGAGCACGTAGAGCACTAAGGGTTGCGGACCCGCATTCACCCGAGCCAAGGCCTCTTCGGTCGAGCCGTAGGTGAACACGGGCAGAATGGGACCGAAAATTTCGCTGCAGCTTACCTGCAGGTGCTCGGGGGCGTCCCAAACCAGGGTCGGAGGAAAGTACAGCCGGTCTCGGTCGGGGGCGTCGGGCTGCCAAATTTGGGCTCCTTCCGCTCGGGCCTCTTCAAGCCATTCCTGAAGTCGGTCCCAGTGCCGCGGCTGAATGATGCGCACCCAATCGGGGTTGGCCGAGGGCTGGACGCCGTAGTGCTGCGCGACCCCCGCCTGAAATCCGCGGATAAAGTCGGCGCGTTGGGCCGCGGGCACCAAGGCGTAGTCGGGCGCAATGCACACCTGACCCGCGTTCAGGCCCTTAGCCCATGCGACGCGGCGGCCGGCGGCTTCAGCGCCGTAGCGCTCGTGCACGAACACCGGCGACTTTCCGCCCAACTCCAACGTGACTGAGGCCAGGTACTTCGACGCGGCCGCCATCACTTTGCTGCCGACCCCGGGCGATCCGGTGAAGAAAATGTGGTTCCAGGGCTGCTCCAGCAGCGCGACGGCCGTGCTCACTTCGCCCTGCACGACGCAGACCTCGTCGGGCGGAAAAACGGCCTGTACCACCGAAGCGATGAAGGCGGCTGACGCTGGGGCCAATTCGCTGGGCTTGAGGCAAACCGTGTTTCCGGCGCCCACGGCATACACCAGCGGAACCAGGCAGAGGTTCACTGGAAAGTTCCAGGGCGACACGATCAAGGCCACGCCCTTGGGCTCGTGGTGGATTTCGGCCCGACCGGGGATCAAGGTAAGCGGAAGCGGCAAGCGCTCGGTGCGCGTCCAGCGACGCAAATTCGCCAGGACGTGGTCAATCGACTCCTTGACGGGCAGCAGCTCATTCAGGTCGCTGTCGACCTCAGGCCGGTTGAGGTCGGCCCGCATCGCGGCATGCAGCTCGCTTCGGCGGCGGATCAGTTCCGCGCGGAGCGCCTTGAGGCGCGCTCGGCGGTGGCTCAGGGGAAGGGCCGCAATCCGCGGTGCGGCGGCGCGAAGCGCCTGATATTCTGCGGTAAAATCGAGACTCATAGTCCTAAGGTAACGCCGATCGGCGGCCCTCAGTTCGCCACGACCCCGTCGCGCAAACGAATGATGCGCTTGGCTCGCTGCGCAATGTCTTCTTCGTGGGTGACCACGACCAGCGTGTTCCCTAGGGCGTGGATCTCGTCAAACAAGCGCATGATTTCTTCGGACGTCGCCGTGTCGAGGTTGCCCGTGGGCTCGTCGGCCAAAATCAGCGAAGGCTTATTGACCAACGCGCGGGCGATCGCCACCCGTTGACGCTGGCCGCCCGAGAGCTGGTTGGGACGGTGGTCCATTCGGTCGCCGAGCCCGACCGACCGCAGCACGTCGGCCGCCCGGTCCAGCCGCTCCTCTTTGCCTACTCCGGCGTACACCAGCGGAAGGGCCACGTTGTCCAGAGCCGTTTGCCGCGGAATCAGGTTAAACGTTTGAAACACAAACCCGATTTCTTGGTTGCGGACTTCCGCAAGCTCGTTTTCTGCCATGCGGCTCACGTCGCGGCCCGCCAGCACGTAGGTTCCGCTGGTCGGCGTGTCCAGGCAGCCCAACAGGTTCATCAGTGTGGACTTGCCCGACCCCGAGGGTCCCATGAGGGCCACGTACTCGCCCCGCTGGATGTCGAGGTCGATCCCTTTGAGCACGTGCACCGTTTGCGCGCCGAGTTTGAAGTCGCGGGTGATTCCGCGCAGGTGAATAACAGCTTCAGTCATGGGGTCCGGTTAGCGCAAGGTTGATGCCAAGGTAGAGCATTCGGCCAAAAATGGGCCCCCAAACGCGCGTGGCGTCAAAGCCGGCCAAGAAGGCATATTCGTCGGCACTCCGAAAGCGGTGGTTGTCCAGGTGGTCAACCACTCCGGCAATGGGTTCCGCTTGGCGCACATTCAGCGCGTTTTCGACCCCCAGGTAGGCATCGCCCCATGCCGTTTCGCGGCGGATTTGGGCGTGGAGCACGGCAAATGCGGGGCTGGTTTCGCGTACAGCACCACCAGGGCCTGGAGGCAAAGGCATTCCCGCGTAGTGCTGCCAGGTGGCGTTAGCGAACCATTTTTGGCGGAACTGGTACTCCGCGTGCAGCATGACGCGCTGGGGGGCCACGTAGGGAACGGCGTCGCGCAGGCCAAAAAATTCGGCCGTCACCGACTGAAGGCGGTAGGCAGCCCGGGCTTTCCAGCTTTTCGAAAACTGATGTTCCCATTGAAGGCTAGCGCTCCGCGCGCGGAGGCTGCTGGAGTAGAGGTAGACTTCCTCGGGCGATTGGTAGAAGTCAAGTACCATGGCTCGGTCGAGTACCGACGCCTGAAGGTCGAGGACCACGCTTCCGGGGTAGTAGTTCGCCACATAGGTCCAAACGCCCGAGGCGCTCGCCGTCCAACCCGATTCGACGTTGCTGGGCGTTCCCCAAGGGTTGACGGTGTGGTTGATACTTCGAGCGCTCGCAAAGCGCCCCAGCGATTCCACTGCGGGCATGGCCATGCGGTAGCCGCGGCCCAATCCGCTTCGGAACGTCAAGCGCGCACTCGGGGCGTAGCGCAGGTGCAGGCGCGGGCTGAACTGCCATCCCGCAACCGAGTGGCGGTCGATGCGGGCGCCGAGCACGGCAGTAACCTTGGGCGACGGATCCAGGGTCCATTCGCTGAAGGCGCCCGGAGCCGACTCGACCCACGCGTCGTCGTGGGCGATTCCCGGGTGGTGCCAGTCCATGACGTAGCGGTCCAGCGACCAGCTTAGTCCCGAGGTTTGGGACCACCACGAACCCCCGTCGCGCACCAAGACTTGAGCGAGTCCGCCCTGCTGGGCGCCGTGCAGGAACTGCTTGGACCCCAACGGAACCGGACCCAAGCGCGCGTCGATGCCTTGGCGGTAGCCGTGAAAAATGATGCCGACGCTCATGTCGGGGTCGTCGGGGTTTACCCAGCCCGTTTTGGACGTAAAGGCAAGGCGCTGCTGGGCGACCGAAGAAGTCCAGGGCACTGCGGGAGCCGTAGTGCCCAGTTGACCACCTTCGCGCACGTCCTTGAGCGCGTGCAGGGTAAACAGGCCTTCCCACCCGTTTTGGCCCCAGTAGCGGGCGCGGAGCATTCCGTTCAGTTGGCCCCCGAGCGGGTTGTCGGCAAAGCCGTCCATGTTCATGTCGCGAAACCATCGGGTTTGGTTGGCGTGCAGCAGGGTGCCAACCGACCACTTCGCATTGAGGCGCTCGGCGTAGGTGGCGTTCAGTTCCATGCGCCCCGAGTTCGCGAGGTAGGCATTGGCGTGCGCCAAACGGGGTTTTTCGACCGACAGGCCCTCGTCGGGCTTGAGCAGCTCCACGTTGACCTGCCCCGTCATGCTTTCAAATCCGTTGGTTACGGCTCCAATGCCCTTGGTGAGCTGAATGCCCTCCACCCAACTTCCCGGAATGAACTGCAGGCCGCTGTTGGCCAGCACGCCGCGCACGAGCGGCGTCATTTCGGTTTGAATTTGGGCGTACTTGCCGTCGAGGCCCAGCAGCTGAATCTGGCGGGTTCCCGTGACCGCGTCGGTGAAGGCCGCGTCTATGGAGGGATTGGTTTCGAAACTTTCCGACAGGTTGCAGCAGGCGGCTTTTTTGAGTTCGCCACGGCCGATGGACGTGGTCAGGGTGGTGGAGCGAGCTTGCACCACCGCGTCGGGCGCTTCGGCCCGAACCACGACCTCGTCAATTTGCGTGGTGGTATCGCGCACCTGGGCCTGAACGGCGCCAGCGGCCAGTAGCCACAGACCTAAAGCACTAATGCGCATTGAGTTCGCGGTACTTGCAGCAGGCGTGGACTTTGGCGTAGGCTTCATTGTTCGCCTTGACCTTTTGGGTGTCGTGGCCCGCTGCGGCTACGATTTCGTGAAGCTTTTGTTCGCTCAACTTCTTGGGGTTGAACGCCACCTTGACCATGTGGGTTTCGCGGGACCAATCCGCAAACTTCACCCCCGGGGTGCTGAGCAAAGCGGACTCAATGCGCTTTTCGCACATTCCGCACACGCCGTCGACCCAATACGAGACTTCGGCGGTTTGCGCAAGCGCGGAACCAGAGACCAGCAACCAGATACCAACAAGTAGCTTTTTCATCTTAATTAAACGGATTTTGGAAGAGCGTGTCGCTCTCAATGGACGTGTCAGTTAGCGTGTTCAGGAAGGCGACGAGGGCCATGCGCTCCTGAAGATTCAGCCCGAGTCCGCCGGCGCGAACGATGTCGCCCATCGACGGGTCAATGTTGGGCGAATTGGCGTGCGTTCCGCTGTTGTAAAACTCGACCACCTGCATCAAGGTTTGGAACCGGCCGTCGTGCATGTAGGGCGCGGTGTAGGCAATGTTTCGAAGCGACGGAACCTTGAATTTTCCCACGTCGTTGGCGTTGCCCGTGACGCCGCCCAGGCCCGGGTCGGTGGGCACTTCATCAAGCCCGTTGTTCATGAATTTGTGGTTGGTGAACAGGGTTCCGCCGTGGCAGTGAAAGCAGTCGGCCCCGCGGGTCGGCGCGTTGGGATTGGCTTCGCCGTTGAACAGCTGCATTCCCAGCTGTTCTTCGGCAGACAAGCTTTCGAGGCCCCGCACGAAGCGGTCAAACTTGCTCGATCCGCTCATGATGGTGAGCATAAACTGCTCCATGGCGAGACCAACTTCTTCGGCGGTGATGTTCCGCACCCCAAAGGCCTTCCAAAAAAGGTCGCGGTAGACGGGGTTGGCGTTCAGTGAAGCAAGCACGGCCTCGACACGGTGGTCCATTTCAATCGGATTTTCGATCGGCTCGAGGGATTGCTGGCGCAGGGTGGGCGTCCGCCCGTCCCAGAAAAAGGCGGTGTGGTAGGCCAAGTTGTGCAGCGGCATGCTGTTGCGGTCGCCCACGGCTCCGGTAATGCCCACAGAGTACTTCAGTCCGTGGTCGGTCATGCCAAAGCCCGTGTTGTGGCAGCTCGCGCAGCTTTGCGTGGAGTCGCGCGAGAGCACAGGGTCGTAAAACAGCCGTCGCCCAAGGAGCACTCCCTCGACGGTGAGCGGGTTGTCCTCGGGAATCGGCGGCGGAGGAAACCCTTGAGGTACCGCCAACGCAAAGGGTGTGGTGGGCGGAGCGTCTTCGCCGCAACTTACCGCCACTGCGGCCAAGGCTAAGACGATCAGAATTCTCATTTTTTGTTTTCTAATGCGACCCAACTGAACGATTGGCGCACGTTTTCTGAAATTCGGTGGGCTACTCCGCCATCAAACGTGCTGTGCGAGAAGGCGCCGTCTTCAGAAGGGCGGATTTCGTGGGTCCCGTAAAACAGGCGGTCGGCGTTCCAGTTGAGCACGAGCCGGCGCGAACCGTCGAGGTGAAGATCCCCCTCGACGCGCACAGGCATTTGGTTTTCGAGCAAGGCAATGTGGTACAGCCAGGGTTCGCGGGCGCCCAATTTTTGGTAAAAGCCCTCAAGGGCCATAAAGACGTATCCGCCTTGCCAGCCCCAGTGCAGGTTGTTTACGGTGGGGTTGAGCGGGTGACCCACCTTCCAAACCGAGGGATCGCCAAAGTTGACGGCCGAATCCAGCCCCACTTGGAACGTGATTCCGAGGTAGTGGCCTTTGGGAATGTTGTCGGGAATTTGCACCGTCCAAGGCTTGCCTTTCGAAAAAAAGGCATAAATGGGGTCGCCGGCCTCGTCCACCAACGGCATCAGGCTCCCGTCTTCGTTAATTAGTGCAAATTCGCTCAGGAGCATGTCGCTGCGCTCCCACTGAAAGGTGTCGCCCGTTTCGGGCTGTACCAAGGCCATGCTTTGGTAGGCGAGGTCTTGGCCGGCCCATTGGGGTTGCACGCTGATTTCGAGCGGAACTTCGGTGCCTTCGGGCGTGCAGGCCATTGCAAATGCGAGCAGGCTAAAAAAAAGAGGGTTGTAGCGCATCGCGGTAAAGTTAAGGTTGCCGAACTTCGTGCCATGACCGTGCCAAAAAAACCAAGGGGCTTATCGAAATCCGAATACCTAAAAATAGGCATTTTATTGGGGATTTTTGTGATTGGGGTTACGGTCGCCTACCGCATCCAGCGCCCGGAGCGCCAGCTTCCCATCCTCAACCCCTCGGACCTGAATCCGGCCCTGGTTGCCGACAGCCTTGAGGGCCAAGGAATGGACCACCGCGTGGCCGATTTTGACCTGGTGGACCAGGCGGGAACGCGCCGCACGGCCCGCGATGTCGAGGGCAAGGTCCGCGTCGTGAGCTACTTTTTTACCACCTGCCCCAGCATCTGCGTGGACATGGCCGCCGGATTGCGGCGGGTTCAAGATGCCTACCAAGGCGACGACCGGCTGCGAATCCTGTCGCACACCGCCATGCCTGAGTACGATTCCGTGCCCGTTTTGGCCGACTACGCCGAACGCAACGGCTGCGACCCCGCCCAATGGTGGCTGCTGACCGGTTCGCCTTCTGAGCTCAACCGGCTCGCCCGCACGAGCTATTTTGCCGTGCTCGAAGAGGGGCAGGGCTGGGACGAGCACTCCTTCATCCACACCGAGAACTTGGTGCTGGTGGACGCCCAGGGGCGCTTGCGGGGCTATTACGACGGCACCGATCCGCAGGCGGTGGACCAGCTCATCAAAGACCTTCCCTTACTGCTTCGCGATGCCCGCTAACCCGAGTCCTTTGCGCGTGGCGCTGCTTCAGTACGGCATCGCATGGTGCGATCCGGCGGCCAATATGGAGCGGATTCGCGAACGGCTTCCGGACCCGGGCAGCCTCGACGTGCTGCTGCTCCCCGAAGCCTTTGCGACGGGTTTTGCCACGGCCCAGGCCCGCGAGGTCGCGACGCATTCGGTGGCGGCGGTGGCCTTTCTCAAGGAACTGGCCGCGAATTTGGATTGCGCGGTGGGCGCCTCGGTGTTTGCCCCCCATGAATCGGGCAAGGTGGCCAATCGGTTTTACTGGGTTGAGCCCGACGGAACCACCACCACGGCCGACAAGCGCCACCTCTTTGC
>JBEGTJ010000022.1:0-22840 GCA_041179465.1 Bacteroidota bacterium
GTGAGCTGGTACTCGCCGCCGCCCTTGATGTCGTGGTCGATGAGGTGCTGGAGCTCGCGGCGCAGGCGGGCTCCGTCTTTGAAGTAGTAGATGCCGATGATGGCGAGGTCGCTGACGAATTCTTGGGGCTTCTCGACAAATTCGACGATGCGGCCGTCTTCGCCCAACTGCACGACGCCGAAGGCGCGCGGATCCTCGACGCGGTTAACCCAAATCACCCCGTCGGCGCTGGCGTCGAGCTTGAAGTCGGCGCGGAACAGCGTGTCGGCAAAGGCCACCACGACCGGGCCCTCGAGGTGCTCGGCGGCACAGAGCACGGCATGGGCAGTCCCCAGGGGCTGGTCTTGGTAGTGAATGCTCCCGGTGGCGCCTTGGCCCGCGGCCACGTCGAGCAGCATGCGCTCGACTTCGTCGCCAAACTCGCCCACTACGTAGGCAATTTGCTTGAGGTCGTCGCCGACGATGCCCGAAATGTCTTCGACGAGGCGCTGCACGATGGGCTTTCCGGCCACGGGGAGCAGCGGCTTGGCCGTCGTGAGGGTGTGCGGACGCAGGCGCGATCCGCGGCCTGCCATGGGGATAATAATGTTCATCGTTCGGGTTGCGGAATGGTTTGGTTGCGCAAAAATAGGGCCTTAACCCCGCCCGCTGTGGCCAAATCCGCCCTCGCCGCGCTCGGTGGCGTCCAATTCCGCGACCGGGTGCCAAACGGCGCGTTCGTAGCGCGCAAAAACCAGCTGGGCGATGCGCTCGCCCGGCGCGACCTCAAAGGCCTCGGCCCCGTGGTTCACCAAGACGACCCCAACTGGACCTCGGTAGTCGGCGTCAATCGTTCCCGGGCTGTTGAGCACGGTCACGCCGTGCTTCAGCGCCAGGCCAGAGCGCGGACGCACCTGGGCCTCCCAGCCGTCGGGCAGGGCCATGCGCAGACCCGTCGGAATCAAACGGCGTTCGCCGGGCTGCAGCAGGACCGCTTCCGTGAGGTGAGCGCGCAGGTCGAGTCCGGCGGAATGCGGCGTGGCGTATTCAGGCAGCGGAAAGGGGGATTCGTTGATGACGCGGATCATGGCTATTCAGAAGCGTTAGGGGTTCGGCGCTGCAGCAGCTTGCGTTCGCTGCGGACCACCACCGCCAGCATGAGCCCCGCCGCGGCCGCGGCGGGCCAGCCGGGTTGGTGGAACGCGATTCCGCCCAAAACCAATGCCGCCAAGGTGTACAGGCCCAAGCGGCCCCAGTCGTAGGGAACGGGATGGAATTTTTGGCCGAGCACCAGCGAAAGCACCAGCATGCCCCCGTAGCTCAGCAGGGTAGCATAGGCAGCCCCCATGATTCCGAGCGACGGAATCCAGGCGACGTTGCCCGCCACGGTAAGGGCAAACCCAAAGAGCGTGATCCACAGGCCCATCAGGGTGCGGTCGCTCAGTTTGTACCACATCGAAATCTGGGTCGAGAGCGAGAGGAGGTAGTTGGCAAAAAGCAGCACCGGCAAGAGCAACAGGTCGTTCCAGTACTTGTCGGCGATGAAGTGCTTGAGCCACGGAAGGCCCGCCAGCACCGCGACCACGCCCAAGGCGAGGAGGGCGGCAAAAAGCCGCGTGGCCAGGGCCAGCTGCCGAAGGTCGCGTTGGGCGTTTTTGAAAAAGTAGGGTTCGGCGGCGAAGCGAAAGGCCTGATTGAACAAGATCAGAAAGATGCTCAGTTTGTACACGGCGGAGTAGGCCCCCACCCCTTCCATCGCGCTGCCGGCGGGCAGGAGGGCCTCGAGGAAGAAGCGGTCGGCCATCTCGTTGGCTACTCCGGGAAGGCCCGCGAGCAGCAGCGGAAAGCCGTACGCCAACAGGGTGCGCGCCGTGCGGGGATCAAAACGGGCCGGGCGTACTTCGAGCCACTGCGGGGTGAGGAGGAGCATCATCAGTCCGCTCGCCGCAAGGTTGGCGACGAGGACCCAGCCCACTTGAAGGGCGGGCCAGCCTTCGATTTGGGCCGGAAGCACCGCAAAAAAGGCGTAGTTGAGGATCAGGTTGAGGCCAATCTGGGCGGTTTTGATGGCGACGAAGCGCTTGGCGCGCTGCTGGGCGCGGAGCCGAGCAAACGGAACGGCCGCGAGGACGTCCATCGCGATGATGAGGCCCGTCCAAAGGACGTATTCGGGATGGTCGTCGAGGTTCACGTAGCGGGCGGCGCCCGAGTAGGTCCAGGCCAGGACCGCGGTGAAGATGCCCGTGGTCGCGAGCAGCATGGTCATGGCCGTCGAGTATACGCGGTCGGGGTCCGCCCCGTCGCGCTGGCTCTGCCGAAAGAACGCCGTCTCCATGCCGTAGGTAAGCACGACCATCGCAAAGGCGACCGCCACGTACAGCAGGCTGTTGATTCCGTATTCCGCCTTGGTCAAGGCGACGGTTAAGAGCGGAGTAAGTAAAAAATTCAGCAGCCGCGCAAGGATGCTGCTCAGGCCGTACAAGGCCGCGTCCCCAAAGAGCTTTTTGACGCCCGACATGGGGTTAAAGGTAGCCCGGCTTGGGGGCTCGGTTTCGAGAGGTAAAAAAATTTCTTATTGTGGTTTGTACACTAAGTCATTTTTATTACTATGTTTGCAAAGAATTCCCTCATATGGGGCGGATTCATCAAGGGTTGTGAGACGCCGCTGTAAAAAGCGGCGTTTTTCATTGGTACCCGATCCACTTGGGGCCATGGGGCTGAAGTCCCGAACTTTGGGCCCTATGAAGGCCCCTCTTGATCCCTACTTTACCCCGTTTTTAATCCCTTCGGCGCTGGCGGAGCGCTACGCGCAGCTGGCTCCCTCGCTGCACCGCACTCCCGTGCTGCATTCCACCAGTTTGGACGCCTGGGGCGGAGCCGAGCTGCACTTTAAGTGCGAGAATTTTCAAAAGTCGGGGGCCTTCAAGATGCGCGGCGTGACCAATGCCTTGCTCGAGCTGACGGCCCAAGGCCTCCCTGCGGGCGGTGTCTGCACGCACTCCTCGGGCAACCACGGGCAGGCGCTGGCCTGGGCTTCGGCTGCGCTCGGGATTCCGTGCACCGTCGTCATGCCGAGCAATGCGCCGCAGTTTAAAAAGGACGCCGTGCGCACCGCCGGAGGGCGAATCGTCGAGTGCACCCCCACCTTGGCGGCCCGCATCGAGGCCGTCGCCCAGGTGGTCGCAGACACGGGAGCGGTCGAAATTCACCCTTCCAATCAGGCCCCGGTGATTTTGGGCCAGGGTTCGGCCGCCTGGGAGCTGCTCGAGGACTGCGCCTCCCGCGGCATCGCGCTCGACTGGGTGGGAGTTCCGGTCGGCGGGGGCGGACTTTTGGCCGGAACCGGCTTTGCCGTCGCCCGCTGGAACGCGCTGCACGGCACTTCGGTGCGCGTGTTCGCCGGCGAGCCGACCGGGGCCGACGACGCGGCCCGCAGCCTGGCATCCGGCCAGATTGAGCACAACGACCATCCGCAAACGGTCTGCGACGGAATGCGCACCGAGCTGGGCGACGTGAATTTTCCGGTGATTCAAGCGACGGTCGCCGCGATTCACCCGGTCGAGGATTCCGAAATTTTGGCTGCGCAGCGCCTAATCGCCGACCGCCTGAAGATCGTCGTCGAAACGAACTGCGCGCCGCCGCTTGCGGCTGTCGCGAAGCACCCTGAGGTATTTGCAGGTCAGCGCGTCGGTATCGTGCTGAGTGGGGGCAACTTAGACTTGTCAGCGCACGTTTGGGGCGCTGCGCAAGCGAAGTAAGCACGTATACCCATTTAATCTCGGCTCGGGGAACGCGCAGGCTCCCCACCCGCTCCGCGCAACGATTACCTTTGCAGCTATGTCTGCTGAATCCAATACGCCCCAGCCCGTCGGTAGTTACCCCGCTACGCGCCGCGTAGGCAACCTGCTGTTTATTTCGGGAATGGGTCCGCGCCTGCCCAAGAGCCCCGCCGCGGCCAGTTCGGTGCCGGGTCTCAAGCTCGACGCCAACGGAAACTACCTGGAATTCAGCTTTGAAGATCAGGTGCACAGCGTGATGGCCAACGTAAAGTCCGCGCTGGAAGAGGCGGGCGGACGCTGGGACCAGCTGGTGGACGTCACCGTGTTTTTGACCGACATGAAGCGCGATTTTGCCGCGTTCAACCGCATCTACGCCGAGTACTTTGCCGACGTGGAGCCCAAGCCCTGCCGCACCACGGTGCAGGTCACGGCCCTCCCGACGCCCATCGCCGTCGAACTCAAGTGCATCGCCGCGTTATGAGCCACCGTTTTACGGAACGCGGGTCGCTGAACCTGCCGGAAATCCAGCGCGAAGTACTGGAGTACTGGAAGGCCGAAGGGGTTTTTGAAAAATCGCTGCGCGAAGGGGCGCCGTCGTTTGTGTTTTATGAAGGTCCGCCCTCGGCCAACGGCATGCCCGGAATCCACCACGTGATGGGCCGCGCCATCAAAGACCTTTTTTGCCGCTACAAGACCCAAAAAGGATTCCGCGTCGACCGCCGAGCGGGCTGGGACACCCACGGACTGCCCGTCGAACTGGGCGTCGAAAAGGAGCTGGGCATCACCAAAGAAGCCATCGGCAAAACCATTAGCGTGGCCGACTACAATGCGGCCTGCCGCGAGGCCGTCATGCGCTACACCGACGTCTGGAACCGCCTTACCGAGCAAATGGGCTACTGGGTCGACCAAGAAAACCCCTACGTCACCTACACCACCAAGTACATCGAGTCGGTGTGGTGGCTGCTGGGCGAACTGCACCGCAAAAACCTGCTCTACAAAGGCTACACCATTCAGCCGTACTCGCCCAAGGCGGGGACGGGCCTGAGCTCGCACGAACTCAACCAGCCGGGCTGCTACCGCGACGTGACCGACACCTCGGTGACGGCTCAGTTCGAGGTGGTTCCGAGCGACCAAAGCCGCGCCCTGTTTGGGGACCGCGCCGTGCACCTGCTCGCCTGGACGACGACGCCCTGGACGTTGCCGTCGAACACCGCGCTGACGGTGGGTCCGAACATCGAGTACGACTTGATCGCGACCACCAACCCCTACACGGGCATTGAGGTCAACGTGGTTTTGGCCGGCGCCTTGGCGACCAACTACTTCAAGGCTGAAGAAGAAGGCGAAACCTGGACCCGCCTCGCCCGCATGAAGGGCCGGGAGCTCGTGGGGCTCCGCTACGCGCAATTGCTTCCCTACGCGCTTCCGTACCAGGACGCCGACCAGGCGTTCCGGGTCATCCCGGGCGACTTTGTCACGACGGAGGACGGAACCGGCATCGTGCACACCGCTCCGACGTTTGGTGCGGACGACGCCCGCGTGGCCGCCGCCGCAGGGGTTCCGCCGATGCTCGTACTCGATTCCGAGGGCAACCCTGTGCCGCTCGTCGACCTTCAGGGCCGTTTTGTGGCTCAAGCGGGTCCGCTGGCGGGCAAGTACGTGAAAAACAGCTACTACGACGCCGGACATGAGCCCAAGCTCAGCGTCGACGAAGAGATCGCCATTCAACTGAAGACCGAAAACAAGGCCTTTAAGGTGCAGAAGTACGTGCACAGCTACCCGCACTGCTGGCGCACCGACAAGCCGGTACTTTACTACCCGCTCGACAGCTGGTTCATTCGGAGCACTGCGGCCAAGCAGCGCCTGCAGGAGCTCAACACCACCATCAACTGGAAGCCCGCGAGCACCGGAACCGGACGCTTTGGCAACTGGCTCGAGAACCTCAACGACTGGAACCTCAGCCGCAGCCGCTACTGGGGCATTCCCCTGCCGATTTGGCGCAGCGAAGACGGCCGCGAAGAGGTCTGCATTAGCTCGCTGGAACAGCTCCGCGCCGAACTCGAGCGCAGCGTGGCCGCGGGGCACATGGCGAGCAATCCGCTTGCGAACTTTACGCCCGGCGACATGACGGACGCCAACTACGCCGGGGTCGACCTGCACCGCCCGTTTGTGGACGAGTGGATTTTGACCGGCGCCAGCGGCCAGCCGCTCTACCGCGAGAAAGACCTTATCGACGTGTGGTTTGATTCGGGCGCCATGCCCTACGCCCAGGTGCACTACCCGTTTGAAAACAAAGAGGCCATCGACGGCCGCGGAGCCTTCCCGGCGGACTTCATCGCCGAGGGCGTCGACCAAACCCGCGGATGGTTCTTCACCCTGCACGCGATCGCCGGAATGGTGTTCGACTCGGTAGCCTACGAAACCGTGGTTTCCAACGGATTGGTGCTCGACAAGAACGGACAAAAGATGTCCAAGCGCCTCGGCAATTCCATTGACCCGTTTGAGGCGATGGCGCAGTACGGCAGCGACGCCCTTCGCTGGTACATGCTGACCAACGCCCAGCCCTGGGACAACCTCAAGTTTGACCCCGACGGCGTCACCGAGGTGCAGCGCAAGTTTTTTGGAACGCTGCACAACACCTACGGGTTTTTTGCCCTCTACGCCAACGTCGACGGATTCGATCCGAAGGCACCGCAGGTTCCGCACCGCGACCGAGCCGAACTCGACCGCTGGATTTTGAGCCGCCTGCACAGCGTGGTGGCCGAAGCCAACGAGGCCATGGAGGCCTACGAGCCCACCCGCGCCTTCAGGCCCGTCGCCGACTTCGTCGTCGACGAGCTCAGCAACTGGTACGTGCGCCTCAGCCGGCGCCGGTTCTGGAAGGGCGCCATGGGCGACGACAAGCTCGCCGCCTTCCAGACCCTGCACGAGTGCTTGGATACCGTGGCGCGGTTGATGGCTCCGCTGGCGCCGTTCTACGCCGAGCAGCTCTACCGCGACCTCAACGGACCGAGCGCCTCCGTGCACTGGAGCCGATTCCCCGAGGCCGATTCCGCCCGCATCGACGCCGACCTCGAGCGCCGCATGGACTTGGCCCAACGCATGACGAGTTTGGTGCTGAGCGTCCGCAAAAAAGAGCGCGTTCGGGTGCGCCAGCCGCTGCCGCGCATCGTGGTTCCGGTGCTCAACCCCACGCAGCACCGCGACCTCGACGCCATCGAAGACCTGCTGCTCAGCGAGGTCAACGTCAAAGTCTTGGAACGCGTCGAGCCCACCTCTGGGCTGTTTGTGCAGCGCGCCAAGCCCGACTTTAAGGCCCTCGGTCCCAAGGTCGGCCCGCGCATGAAGACCGTTTCGGCCGCCTTGGGCGCCTTGACGGATGCCCAGCTCCGCCGTCTGGAACAGGAAGGCGAACTGCAGCTCGACCTCGCCGACGGACCCTACACCGTGGAGCCGGGCGACGTCATGGTGGTCACCGACGACATTCCCGGCATGGCGGTGGCCAGCGAGCGCGGAACCCTTTTGGCCGTCGACCTGCAGCTCAGCCCCGAGCTGGTGGCCGAAGGATTGGCGCGCGAAGCCGTCAACCGAATCCAAAACCTGCGCAAAGACAGCGGGTTGGACATTACCGACCGAATTGCATTGTGGATTTCGGGGGCGCCTGAGGCCCTCGAAGCCGTGGACGCGCACCGCGATTACGTGGCCGCCGAAACCCTGGTAGCCCAGTGGGGATCGGGCTCCGCACCGAGCGATGCCCATGCCGCCGAGGCCGACCTGGAAGGCCTGAGCGTCACCCTTGCGTTAAAAAAAGCCTAAAGGGCTTGCACGGGCGACCAGATTGTTTAAATTCGGGCCTCTTATGGAACCCACTGTACGCTATTCCGACGCCGAACTCGAGGAGTTCCGCGCCCTTATTCAGTCAAAAATTGAAAAGGCTGAAGAAGACTTGCGCATCCTGAAGGAGCAGTTCACCAACAACATGGACAACGGCACCGAAGACACGGCTCCGATGTTCAAGAGTTTTGAGGAAGGCTCTGAGACGATGAGCAAAGAAGCCAACGCCATGCTGGCGGCGCGCCAAGAGAAATTCTTGCGCGACCTGAAGGCCGCCTTGGTCCGCATCAGCAACAAAACCTACGGGGTCTGCCGCGTGACCGGCAAACTCATCGAAAAGGAACGCTTGAAGCTGGTTCCGCACGCGACCACCAGCATGGAAGGCAAGCTCCGCAAGCATTGAATCGCCTGCGCAACCCGTTGATTTTGGCCTTGGTGCTGATCGTCGCCGATCAAGCGCTCAAAGTGGCCATTAAAACCCAATTCGCCCTGGGCGACTCGGTCGAGCTGATGCCGTGGTTCCAGCTTCACTTTACCGAAAACCCCGGAATGGCCTTTGGTCTCAACTGGGGAGGCGCCGCGGGCAAAATCGTGCTCAGCCTGTTTCGAATCGCAGCCATCGGTGGCATCGTGTGGTACGCCGTGAGCATGGCCAAAAAAGGCGCGCACCCGTTTGTGCTGACCACCTTGGCGCTCATTTTTGCGGGCGCCCTGGGCAACGTCATTGACAGCCTCCTCTATGGGGTTTTGTTTGACCGCGGACTCGTGTGGTCGCCCGAATACGAGTTCTGGATGGCCTACGACGGCGTCGCTCAATGGGGCGGAGGCTACGCCGCTCCCTTGCTCGGCAACGTCGTCGACATGCTGTACTTCCCGCTGTGGACGGGGTACCTGCCTGAATGGCTTCCCTTTTGGGGCGGAGATTATTTCCAGTTTTTTCGACCCATTTTTAATTTGGCCGATGCCTACGTGACCGTAGGCGTGGTTTTTTGGTACGTTGCGAGCCGCCGCCCCGACTGGTGGCCCGCCTAAATTTTACAACCATGCGCATTCTTGTTATCGCACTCAGCCTGGCGACGGTTTCGGCTTCGGCCCAACTGGCGCGCCACGCCGCCCCCGAGGTGGCCGAGCAACTTTACCTCCACGAGCGCTACCTGGCCAGCGACGAGCTGGGCGGACGGCTCCCGGGGAGCGAAGGCGGTGCCGAAGCGGCCGCCTACATCCAAAACGTGTTTCGCCAAATCGGACTCGCTCCGCTCTTTGACGAGCGATTTACCCAAGACGTCAAAATTCCCGACGCCGCCAAAGTTTCGCCCACCACAAACCTCCTGATTCTGGGCAAGGACAGCGCCAAGCTCACCGAGGCCTTCTGGCCGAGCACCATGTCAAGCAACGGAAGCGCCGCCGGCCCGACGACCTGGCTGCAGTACGGACTTCCCGCCGAAGTCGCCGCCGCCGCAACTAAGGGTCGAATTGCCGTGCTCGTGCGCGACGTTCCCAAGGAACTCGCGGCCAAGGCGGGCAAAGCCGCCGGACTCGGCGCACGCATCGACGCCGTCCGCAAGGCTGGCGCGCTGGCCGTGGTCGTGCTTGCTCCCGCCAACGCTACGCCGCGCCTGGACCTGCTCCGCCGCACCCGCCCCGTGGGCATTCCCGTGGTCGAAGTTCACCACGTCAAATGGGCCAAACGCCTAGCGAAGTCGGCCAAAAAAGGAAAAAGCCTCCGCATTTCTACCGAAGTCGTGGCCCAGCAAATCACCGCACCCAACGTCGGCGGATGGATTGACCGCGGCAAGCCCCGCACCATCTTGATCGGCGCGCACTACGACCACGTAGGCCTGGGGGCCTGGGGGTCCCGCAAACCCGAGCAAGCGGGCCAGGTGCACAACGGCGCCGACGACAACGCGAGCGGAACCAGCGCCCTGCTGGTGCTGGCCCAAATCCTGAGCAAAGTGCCTTCGCTCGGCGACGCCAACCTCGCGTTTGTGGCCTTTACCGGCGAAGAAAGCGGGCTGATCGGATCGAAGCACCTCGTTGAGACGCTTCCGCCCGCGCTGGGCAAAGTCACGACCATGCTCAACCTCGACATGGTGGGCCGCCTCAACCGCTCGGATTCGCTCCGAGTGTACGGCACGCACACGGGCCTTGAGTTCCGGCAAATGCTGGAAACGGTTCCCGCCGACGGTTTTTATTGGGACCTGCGCGACGAGGTTTTTGGCCGCTCCGACCACGCGCCCTTCATTCAAAAAGGCATTCCTTCGGTGTTCTTTTTTACCGGCCTGCACGAAGACTACCACGCGCCCAGCGACGACCTGGATAAAATTGACCTCGAGGGCATGGCCGTGGTAACCGAGGCTGCGGCGGCCTTCGTTCAGTTGCTCGTCCACAACGCCCCGCCCACGTTCAACCCGGATTCCCTCGAGAAGTAATGGGTAAAAATCCCAAAATTGCGGTGCTGGGCGGCGGATCCTGGGCGACCGCCATCGTGAAGATGCTCACCCAAAACGAAGACTTCGTAGGGTGGTGGGTGCGGCGCGAGGAGGTTGCGGCGCACATTCGCAAGTACCACCACAACCCCAACTACCTGTCGGAGGTTGAGCTCGAGACCGACAAGATTTATGTGGACCACGACCTCTTGAGCGTGGCCGCCCAAGCCGAAATCTTGGTACTCGCAGTGCCCTCCGCGTTCTTGGCCGAGGCCATTGAGCCCCTGCGCGACGTGCTTGCCCAAAAATGGGTGGTTTCGGCCGTCAAAGGAATCGAGCCCACGTCGCACCAAATCATCGGGGAATACCTGCACGACCGCATGGGCCTGGACTACAGCCGCTTCGGCGCGCTGGTAGGGCCCTGTCACGCCGAAGAAATTGCCCTCGGCCGCTTGTCCTACCTCACGGTGGCCAGCGAAAACCAGCAACTGGCTGAGGCCGTCGCACAAAAGCTCCGCGGTTCGTTTGTGAAGGTGGCCTGCACGCCCGACATCTACGGAACGGAATACGCCGCCGTCCTCAAGAACATTTATGCGATTGCGGCCGGAATGGCCCACGGCCTCGGCTACGGCGACAACTTTCAGGCCGTACTCGTGAGCAACGCCTTGCGCGAAATGAAGCGGGTGATCCGCGCCGTGCACCCCATCAAGCGCCAAATTGTGCAGACCGAATACTCGGGCGACCTTTTTGTCACCATGTATTCGCCGTTCAGCCGCAACCGCCAGCTGGGCAACCTCATCGGCAAGGGCTACAGCCTCAGCGCGGCGCGCTCCGAAATGAAAATGGTGGCCGAAGGCTACTACGCGGCCAAACTCATTCGGGAAGTCAAGCGCGAACGCGAGGTCAAAATGCCCATCGCCTCGGCGGTGTACAAGGTGCTCTACGAGAAGGCTTCTCCGAAAAAAACCCTGCGCGCGCTCGCCGAAAAGCTCAGGTAGCACAAGGGCGCGTCGTACCTTTACCCCTCATCTGAAGAAACTATGGCATTAAGCGTATTTCTGGGCATGGTTGGCCCCTGGCAAATCGTCTTGATTGTGGCCTTGGTTATTCTGCTTTTTGGCGGACGCAAGATTCCTGAGCTCATGAAGGGCTTGGGCGGCGGCGTGAAAGAGTTCAAGAAGGCCATGCGCGAAGACGACGACGACAACTCGAAGGGCGACAGCAAAAAACTGTCATGACCTTCGATCGGATCGAAGACCTGCACCGGGCCCTAGATTCCGGCCAAACGACCTGTGCCGCGTTGGCCGAGGATTCGCTGCGCCGTGCGGCGGCTGAAAATCCGCGCGTCAACGCCCTCGCCGAACTGTTTGAAGACAGCGCCCGCGCTCAAGCCGCCGCCGTCGACGCCCGACGCGCCCGAGGCGACCGCCGCGCCCTCGACGGGGTGACCATGGTAATCAAAGACAACATGGTCTATGCCGGCCACGCCGCCGGCGCCGGTTCGAAAATCTTGACGGGCTTTGTGAGTCCCTACAGCGCCACCGCGGTGCAGCGCGTGGTCGACGCCGGAGCCGTGATCGTCGGCCGGGCCAACTGCGACGAGTTCGCCATGGGTTCCTCCAACGAAACCTCGTACTACGGTCCCGTGCGCAATCCGCTCGACCTCAACCGGACTCCCGGGGGCTCCTCGGGCGGATCTGCTGCAGCGGTCGCCGCCGGCTGGGTCCACGCCGCCCTGGGCAGCGACACCGGAGGCTCCATTCGCCAACCCGCCGCCTTTTGCGGAATTTTTGGCGCCAAGCCCACCTACGGACGCGTTTCGCGCTACGGCCTCATTGCCTACGCCTCGTCGTTTGACCAAATTGGGCCCTTTGCCCGCAGCGCCAGCGACCTGGCGCGCATCACCGAAGTGCTCGCAGGCGCCGACGAATTCGACAGCACCTGCAGCGACCGCCCCGTACCTTCCATGACCGAGTCGGGCCAAGACCCCGCGACGCTGCGCTTTGGGTACTACCAAGAGGTGCTCGACAACCCCGCCCTGGACCCCGAGCTCCGCGCGGCCTTCATGGCTAAAATGGACGCCCTTCGGGCGGCGGGCCACCCCGTGGAAGCCCTGCGATTCGACTACCTCGACGCGCTGGTACCCATCTACTACATACTTACCACCGCCGAAGCGAGTGCCAACTTGGCGCGCTTTGACGGGGTGCGCTACGGATACCGCGCCGAGGGGGCCAAAACCCTCGAGGAGCTGTACCGCCGCAGCCGCTCTGAAGGCTTCGGAACCGAAGTCCAGCGGCGCATTTTGCTCGGAACCTTTGTGCTCCGCAGCGGATACTTTGACGCCTACTACGGCAAAGCCCAAAAGGCTCGCCGTGCCGTTCAGCAAGCGACCAACGCCGACTTGGCCAAGGTCGACCTGCTGATTAGCCCGACGACCCCCCACACCGCGTTTGAATTAGGACGCGAAACAAGTGATCCGACCGTTATGTATCTTGAAGACATCTTCACGGTACAGGCTCCCATTGCGGGATTGCCCGCCTTGAGCCTTCCTATGGGGCTGCATTCCAATGGGTTACCCATGGGACTGCACCTTACAGCAAAGGCCTTTGACGAGCCCACCTTGTTTCGTGCCGCAGAATACTTGAGTTCATGATTCGTACCCTAGCGATTGCCGCCGCCCTGAGCTTTTGCGCGCCCCTGATGGGTTTTGCGCCGGCAGATACGGTGCGCTACGGACTGGCCACCAAAGTGGACACGATGTACGCCAAATGGCTGCTCAGCAGCAGCGAGCGGAACTGGACCAGCCAGTTCAAAGGCCCCATCGACACCCTGGCCGGGGTAGCCCTCGGCGTCAGCGACGAGGTCATCAAGCAGCGCCTGGCGGCGCTGGACCGCCGCACCCCGATGGACTTGCGCTACACGCCCGACGTCAAAAACGCGATTGCCATGTACGTGGTCCGCAAAAAGGACCTCGTGGCTCGCGTGATGGGCCGCGGACGCTACTACTTTCCGCTCTTTGAGGCCGCCCTCGACCAGTACAATTTGCCCATCGAGCTGCGGGCCCTGCCGATGATTGAGTCGGCACTGAATCCGCTCGCCACCAGCCCCGCGGGCGCCAAAGGCCTGTGGCAATTTATGTACGCCACCGGCAAACTTCAGGGCCTCGAGATCGGAAGCTACGTCGACGAACGTTCCGACCCGGTGAAGTCGACCGACGCCGCCTGCCGCTACCTGATGAAGCTGTACGACATGTTCGACAGCTGGGAGCTGGCCCTCGCCGCCTACAACGCCGGACCGGGCAACGTGACCAAGGCCATTCGCGCCTCAGGGGGCAAGACCAACTACTGGGAAATCCGCCCCTATTTGCCTCGGGAGACGCGCAGCTACGTGCCCAACTTCATCGCGGCAAACTACGCGCTGGCCTACGGCGGACTGCACGGAATTTACCCCGACATGCCCCCCGCCACGTTTTTTGACGTCGACACCGTGCAGGTTACGGCCACGCTGGACCTCACCCAAGCCGCCAACCACTTCAGCGTGGACCACGCCCTGCTCAAGGTGCTGAACCCGATGTACAAGCTCAACGTGATTCCGGCTCCGCGCGACGGAAAAATGTACCCCCTCGTGCTGCCCAAAGCGGCGGTGGCGAGTTTTCAGGAATGCGCAGACTCGGCCTATGCCGCGTCGGCCCCCGGGCGCAGCGTGAGCAGTCCGGCAAGCGAAACGGCCAGCGAGGCCCCAGCAGCAGCCCCAACCCCGGCAGCGGCGCCTTCGACGCGGCGCACGCACACGGTCCGCTCCGGCGAAACACTGAGCAGCATTTCCAAGAAGTACGGCACCAAAGTCAGCGACATTCAAAAGTGGAACGGGCTGCGCGGCACCACGATCCAAATTGGACAGCGCTTGGTCGTGAAAAAATGAGGACCTGGATTGCCGCCGCCGCATTAGCCGCCGTGGTCGCAAGCTGCGGAGGTGATCCGAGCCCCGAAACCGGCGCTTCGACCCGCCCGCGGCGCACCCTCGCGCCGAGCAACGGCACCCACAACGACCTCACCGTCATTTGCCCCGACGACCTGTGGGAGTCCCATGTAGGCCTCGCCGTCGCCGAAGTCCTGGGCGCTCCCGCCGAAGGACTGCCGCAAGCCGAGCCGCGGTTTGGCATCATTCACGCGGCCCCCGAAAACGTCAACGACCTCCTGCGCCGCGGCAAAAGCGTACTGAGCATTGCCGTCATCCCCGACTCGACGGCCGTACTTGAGGTGCAGGACGCCTTTGCCCGACCGCAGCTGCTCATTCAGGTAATCGTACCGTCGGCAGAAGCCCTGCCCAAGGTGCTGGCCGAAGTACTGCCCCAACTCGCGCCCCGGTTTGCGGCGCACGACGCCAAGGTGCTGCAGGCCAACCTGCGCAAGCGCAGCCAGCGTCCGCTCCCCAAAGAGGTCAAGGAACTGGGCGTGGCCGAAATGCTGCTCCCCGAGGGCTTCGTGGTGACCCTCAGCAAGCCCGGACTCGTGATTTTGCGCAACGAAACCAAAAAATCGCAGCAGTACCTGATTTTGACCCGCAGCCCGTCCAACGACTCGCCGACCCCAGAGGCCGACGTGGTTAAGGACCGCGACGCCCTGCTGCGCCGCTACTTCGAGGGCGCGGAGGCCAAAAGCCACCTAGCTACCGAGCTGCTCGTGCCGCCCGCGCAGCAGTTTTACACGACCGCCGAGGGAAATCGCGCCCTGCGCACGCTGGGGCTGTTCAAAACGGTGGGCGGTTTTGGGGGCGGACCCTTTGTAAGCCACCGCGTGTTCGACGACGCGCGGGGAATCGTAGGCACCGCCGACGCCCTGCTCTTTGCGCCGAGCACCAAAAAGCGCAAGCTCCAAATGGAGCTGGACGAAGTCGCCGCCTCGGTGCGGTGGGGCGACGCCAACCCCTGATTTACAGGCTGCGCAGCACGTCCAGCGACTTGAGCTGCCCCCATCCCGGATGCTGGGCCTCGAGGTAGGCAAGTACCGCGTCCAGGGCCTCGTTGCGCGACGCCCGCGAGCCTTCAAGGCCGTGAAGGGCCGAAGCGAGCGCCTCTGACGCCGACGGCGTGCAGGCAGGCGACGCAAAGCTCCCGAGCGGAGCCCACTGTCCTTCGTTGGGGAAAAACAGCCAGTTCTCCGCCTCTGGTGCCTCCAGCTCGAAACCGAGGTGGCGGCAAAGCATCAGGGTCCAGTCTAAGGGCGCGCGGGCCAAAGATGCGCCCGGCACGTCCCAATCGCGGAGCATGGCCGTCGCCTCATCAAAAAACGCGGAATTCGCGCTTCCCTCGTGGAGCACCCGCCGCAGGACCTCTGCGGCGAACATCACCAGCATTTGGGCGCTGGGTTCGTCGTGCAGGCGGCGCCATACGGGGTCCAGCCGCGCTTCCTTGAGGCGCCCGAGCGAGCCGCGTCCGCGGGCCGGAACCACCTCGAGGGCGGCCAGGGGCTGGGCCATGGCGGGGCGAAATCCGCCCGCTGCCGAACGGGCACTCGGCACGTACGCCGACCACAGGCCCTCCTCGCGAAGCCACATACGCAGCACCAGCGCCCGATCGCCCTGGGGCGTGCGGCCAAGTACGAGGGCTGACTGCGCCGCGGCCTCCATCAAGGTCGAACGAGCACGCCCTGGACCACGGCCGTTTGGGCTCCGAGCGGGTCGTTAATCCAAAACTGGTACAGGCCGCTGGCCACCGGGTGGCCTGAGGAATCGAGGGTGTCCCAGACAAACTGGCCGCCCGAGGCGTATCCCTCGGCCACGCGGCGCCCGTCGGCCGTAGTCACCTTCACGTAGCAGCCGTCGACCAAGCCCTGCAGGGTCCAGGGGCCCCGAAACTCCGCTCGGTAGGGGTTGGGGAAGAGCAGGGCCTCGGTCATGCGCTCGGCCGGAGCGGTCGATGCCGCCCGAACCGCGAAGAGTCCGCGGTCCGTAGCCACGTAGGCATAGCCCGCCTCGGGGTCCAGGGCAATTCCGTTAATGCGGTTGGTGGGCAGCGGGCTGTTTTCGGCGCGGAAGTGGGCCACTTGCGTGAGTCCGTCGGGCGACAGCACAAAAACGCCCGCCGACGCCGTGCCGATCCACTTGCGGTTTCCGCCGTCGACGGCAATGGCCGTGATGTCTTGGCCGGCGAGCACGGCCTGCACGCGACCGTCCACCTCGACCAGGAGCTGCTGCGCTTCAAACGGTCCGCCGGTAAACGCGTTCTTGGGGGCGTACAGCACCCCGAGGCCGTTCGCCGTTCCCACCCAGAGTTTGCCGTCGGGCGTGAACGCAAAGGCGCCAATGTTCGAGCTGGGGAGGTTTCCGTTGCCCGCTCCCGACCCCAGAACACGGGCCGAAGCCACGCCGCCAGAAACGCGCACGGCCACCATTCCGGCGGTGCGGGTTTGCACCCAGAAATCGCCGTTCTCGGCCTGCTCGATGCGGCGCACCGCCTGGCCGTTGAGGGCGCCCGCGGTAAAGCCCTGCCAGGTTTCGGTTGCCGGATCGTAGCGATGAAGCGGCACGTCCGACAAGCTGTTGGTGGCCCAAAGGGCGCCGTCTTGGCCCCAGACCAGTCCGCCGCAGCGCACGTCGTTGGGGCCCGCCCCGTTGGCGGCGCGAAGGCTCGAATTGCCGACCGTCCAGCGGCGAAAAAGCGCTCCGTTGCGGAACTCCAAAACGCCTCCGCCCCACGAGGCCGCAAACCAGTGAGTGGAATCGCTCGGGTTGGTGCACACCTCGAGCACGTCTTTGGCGCCCCCCAATGCGCTGCCGTCGGTGCCCGTCCACGTGGCTCCAGGGCGCGGCAAGCGCGTAAGGCCTCCGTTGAGGTAGAGTGGGGTCCACGGGCCCTCGGTCGCGCCGGTGAGCACCGTCGTGCCGCGAAGGGCATCCCAGCGCACGTCAAATGACTGCGGGCTTCGCGGGCCGTTGAGGGCGAAATGCTGGGCGTAACTGGGGTTGTCCACCAGCGTGACGCCGCGGGACGGGTTGGCGATCCACCGCATGGGTTGGCCGTCTTGGCCGACAAAACCACAGTCCAGGTCGCGCGGCTGAAAGCCGGAATTCCCAAAAAGTCCGCCCGAGAGGTCGCCCGCAGGCTGCCCTTGGGCCGTGAAGAGCTTGAGGTCGAAATCGCGAAGCACGGCAAGCTTCCCGGCGCAGGCGCAGACCCGCTTCGCCAATTGTCCGTCGCCCGGAAGGGCCAATGGAGTCCAGCCCGTAGCCCCGCGCAGGTACGCCCGTCCGCCGCAAACCGCCGCCAACTGGCCTTGGTGCACCGCGAGCGAGGTAAGCACCGAATCGCCAAATCGACCCGCCGTTCCCCATGAGTTGGGCACGTAGAGGGGCGCCGTCAGTGCCGCGGCCTTGAGCCCTTCGTCGGTCGCCGCAAAAACCGAGTCGCCCAGTACGGCCACGGCGTGCACGCGGACCGGCTCGCTGTCGGAACGCATGCGGTAGGTGCCCCGCACCACGTTGAGGCTGAGGTCGAGCTCGAGGAGTCCGAAGTCGGTGGCGGCAAATACCCGTTCCGCCGAGGCAAAGGCCCATTCGCGCACGGCAGTGAGGCCCTGGAACTGCCCGCTGCGGGGCACGTCGTCTAGAGTGCGCACTTCGCTCGGGGTCCAGCGGTCAATGCGCCCGTCTTCATAACCGATTAACGCGAACCGGCCGTCCGGGCTTGCGGCTAAGGAGGTCAGTCCCACTCCGCTCAAGCCTTCAACGGTGCTGTGCGCGGTGAGCACCCGCCCCTCCAGCTCCAAACTCAGCAGCCCGTAGGGCGACATCGCCAGCACGCGATCCTGCATAACCGCAATGCGCTGGACTTCCCGAAACGGGGCGTGGTACTGCCATTCCTCCACGGCCGTCTGCGCGCCGAGGGGCGCAAAACGTCCGGCTCCAAGGAGCATAGCGCACACGATCAGTATTCGGCGTCCCACCTCACAAAGATGCATACCTTCGCAGTATTAAACGTATGCACTCTATTCTGCGCTGTTTTGCCTTTGCCGCGTTGGCCCTCGGAGCGGTCGCTTGCGGCCCTAGCCCGGAATTTATCGTCGTTCGCGAAATCGACGGCGAAGCGTGGTACCGCGACAGCATGCTGGTTTTTGACGTTCCGGTGGCCGACACTTCGGTCACCTACCGCGTCGAAGTGGACGTGCGCCACGCCGGCGACTACGCCTACCGCAACCTGTATGTGGGCCGCGACGTGCTCAACGCAGGCGGAACCGTGTACCACGACACCGCTGAGTTCCAGCTGGCGAGCCCCGAAGGGCGCTGGTTGGGCGATGGAATCGCCGGACTGAAAACCGTTACCCTGGCCTACCGCAGCGAAGGACTGCGCTTCCCGAAGGCCGAAACCTACCGATTCCGAATGCAGCACCTCATGCGCGACGAGCCGCTGCAGGGAATTCACTCCGTCGCGCTCAAACTTTACCGCACCGAGCCCGAACATGGCCAAGACTGATCCCGCCGACTTCCGCCGCTACGTGCGCTGGTTTTGGTACGCCGTCTTCGCGGCGCCCACCGGCCTGATTTTCGTGCTCCTGCTCACCTGGGCCGGACTGTTTGGAAGCCTCCCGTCGACCGAAGAAATCGCCAACCCCAAGAGCTACTTGGCGACCCAAATCATCACCTCCGACGGGCGTCAACTCGGAACCTTTTTCACGGAAAACCGCGTGCACTCGGACTACAACGAGCTTCCGCCGCACCTGGTCCAAGCGCTGATTGCCACCGAAGACGAGCGCTTTTTGAAGCACGGCGGAATCGACTTTCGCGCCCTCGCCCGCGCGGTGGTCAAGCTCGGCCGCGACGGGGGCGGATCGACCATTACCCAGCAGCTCGCAAAGCAAATGTTCCACGAGCCCGCCCGCGGA
Source organism: Bacteroidota bacterium (assembly GCA_041179465.1). Classification (GTDB taxonomy): domain Bacteria; phylum Bacteroidota; class Bacteroidia; order Flavobacteriales; family Schleiferiaceae; genus TMED14. The sequence goes on from JBEGTJ010000022.1 coordinate 18,895, forward strand.
TTCAAGCGGCTCTTTCAAAAGCCCAAGGAATGGATCATCGCCATGCAGCTCGAGTCCCGCTACTCCAAAGAGGAACTCATTGCGATGTACTTCAACCAGTTCGACTTTTTGTACCAAGGCGTGGGCATTTACAACGCCTCCAACGTGTACTTCGGCAAGAAGCCCCAAGAGCTGACGGTCGAAGAGTCCGCCACGTTGGTGGGCATGTGCAAAAACCCATGGCTCTACAACCCGGCGCGTGAAGGGCGCGAAGAGGCCGCGCTGAACCGGCGCAACACCGTCATCGACCAAATGGAGCGCAGCGACTACCTCACCGAAGAAGAGGCGGACTCGCTCAAGGCGATTCCGATGAAGGTCAACTTCACCCCCGGCGGCCACGACAAGGGCCTGGCGCCCTACCTGCGCGAGCACATCCGCCAGTTCATGAAAGAGTGGGTGGCGACCCACCGCAAGCCCGACGGAAGCGAGTACAACCTCTACACCGACGGCCTGAAAATTTACACTACGGTCGACAGCCGAATGCAGCGCGCCGCCGAAGAGGCCGTGGAGCAGCACATGACCCAGCTCCAGAAGGCGTTTTTTAGGCAAATCAAGGGGCGCGCCGCCGGGCCCTTCTACTTCGACAACGGCAACTCGGTAGCCGGAGCCAACCAAATCATCGCCAAAGCCATGAAGCAAACGGGGCGCTGGCAAAACTTGCTCGACTCCGGACTTAGTGAAGAGGCCGCCGTCAAGGCGTTCAAAAAGCCCATTGAAATGAAAATTTTTGCTTGGGGAGGCGATCGGGACACCGTCATGAGCCCGTGGGACTCCATCAAGTACATGAAGTCCATCTACCAGGTGGGCTTGCTCAGCGTCGAGCCCCAGACCGGCTTTGTCAAAGCATGGGTGGGCGGAGTTGACTTTCGCCACTTCAAGTACGACGCCGTGCGCCAGGGCCGCCGCCAAGTAGGTTCAACGTTTAAGCCGTTTGTCTACGCCGCCGCCATCGCCGACAAAAAGTTCTCGCCCTGCATGCAGGTGCCCAACATCCAAACCTGCATCGAAGCCGGCCAGTACGGCCTGGCGGAATCCTGGTGCCCCAGCAACTCCGACGACAAGTACGGCGGCGTGCTGACCCTGAAGCAAGCCCTCGCGGGCTCGGTCAACACCATCACGGCCTACCTGATGAAGCAAATCGGCCCAGCGCCGGTCGCCCAGCTCGCCCAAAACCTGGGCGTGAAGTCCGACATTCCCATCGTGCCGTCGATCGCCCTCGGAACCGTCGACATGAGCATTTTTGAGCTCGTCGGCGCCTACACGGCCTTTGGCAACCAAGGGCTCTACACCGAGCCCATCGTCATCCTGCGCATCGAAGACGCCAACGGCGTGGTCCTCGACGAGTTCAGTCCGGCCACGCGCGAAGTGTTCAGCCCCGAGGTGGCCTACACCATGGTGAGCCTGCTGCAGGGCGTCACCCAATCGGGTACCGGCGCGCGTCTGCGCTACGGCGGCGGCGGATACCCTGACGGCGTGGCCACCGGCTTCCCTTACTCGTTTGACATGCCCATCGCGGGCAAAACCGGAACCACCCAAAACAACTCCGACGGTTGGTTCGTCGGAATGGTTCCCAACCTCGTCACCGGCGTGTGGGCCGGATGCCAAGACCGCTCAGCCCACTTTGGTTCTACGGCCTACGGCCAGGGTGCCAGCACCGCACTGCCCGTCTGGGCCCTTTACATGCGCCGTCTGTATGCCGACCCCAAAATCGGCGTGCGCCGCGACGGATTTGACCGCCCCGCGGTCCCCATGACCATCCCCCTCGACTGCGGCGAATTCTTCACCGACCAGGCCGAAGCCCGCGAAGAGGACTCCGAGTTTAACTAGCAACTAGCTACTAGCAGCTGGTTAGACCATCAACTCCTTCGCCACCTCCGCAAAGGCCTTGACCGCCTTGTCGACGTGTTCGGGCGTGTGGGCGGCGGAGAGCTGCACGCGAATGCGGGCCTGGCCTTTGGGAACGACCGGAAAAAAGAAGCCGATTACATAAATTCCGCGCTGCAGCAGGGCGTCCGCAAAACGCTGGGCGAGGGCCGCGTCGTAGAGCATGACGGGCACGATGGCCGACTCGCCGTCTTTGAACTCGAGTCCCGCTTCGCGCAGGCCGGCCTTGAATCGGGCCACGTTGTCCATGAGGCGGTCGCGCAGCTCGGTGGTGCGGTCCAGCAGGTCGAGCACCGCGAGGCTGGCCCCGACAATCGATGGGGCGAGGCTGTTGCTGAACAGGTAGGGACGCGAGCGCTGGCGGAGCATTTCGATGAGTTCCTTGCGGCCGGTGGTGAATCCGCCCATGGCCCCGCCTAGGGCCTTGCCGAGGGTGCCCGTGATGAGGTCGACCCGGCCGAGCACCCCGCGCAGCTCGATCGAACCGCGTCCGGTGGCGCCAATGAACCCGGTGGCGTGGCACTCATCGACCATGACCAGGGCATCGTACTGGTCGGCGAGGTCGCAAATGCGGTCCATCTGGGCCACGTACCCGTCCATGGAGAACACGCCGTCGGTAACAATGAGCTTGGTGCGGGCCCCCGCGGCGTCGGCCGCCTTGAGCTGGGCCTCGAGGTCGGCCATGTCGTTGTTGGCGTAGCGGTAGCGCTGGGCCTTGCAAAGGCGGACTCCGTCAATGATCGAAGCGTGGTTGAGGCTGTCGCTGATGATGGCGTCTTCCTCGCCGAGCAGGGGCTCAAAAACGCCGCCGTTGGCGTCGAACGCGGCGGCATACAAAATCGTGTCTTCGGTGTGCAAAAACTCGGCGATGCGGGCCTCGAGCTGCTTGTGGATGTCCTGGGTTCCGCAAATGAAGCGCACCGAACTCATGCCAAATCCGCGCTCGTCCAAAGCGCGGTGGGCGGCGGCCACCACGTCGGGGTGGCTGCTGAGTCCGAGGTAGTTGTTGGCGCAGAAATTCAGCACCTCAGACCCGTCGGCAAGGGTGATGACGGCGTCCTGAGGCGAGGCAATGATGCGTTCGCGCTTAAAAAGGCCTTGCTCGTCGACGGACTTCAGCTCGTCGCGCAGGCGCTGGTAAAAGGATTCACGGGAATTCATGACGGAGGATTGTGGGTCTGCGAAGGTAGAGGACGACGGGCAGCGGACGCTCACCCAAAACCGGCTCCAGCAGGTCGGCGTAGCGGCGCACTTGCTCTTCGTGCTCGGCCTGCGGCGCGCCCGTTTTGTAGTCGGCGACCACCCAGCGACCGTCGGCGCGGCGGTAAATGCGGTCGGGGCGCAGCACTCCGCCTTCGTGAAGCAGGCTGCGCTCGGTGTAGGTCTCGGTCGCGGACCACCAGTCGGCCAGTTCGGGGGCATCCAGCGCCAGCGCCAAGGTGTCGACCAGGCGGTCGCGCTCGGCCGCGTCGAGTTGGCTGCGTTCCGCGGCGGAATACGCGGCGGCGGCCGCGTCCCGGCGGTCGCGAATGCGTTCCAAGGCCGCATGCAGGGCGTTGCCGAAGCGCTGCTCGGGCTCCTCGTCGCGGGGCCGGGCCAGCTTCACCGTGTCGGTCCAGTCGCGGTTGCGCACGGTACTTTGGTCCCAGGTCGGAGCCGCGGGCGCGGCGGCCTCCGGAGCCGGCATGGCGCCCCACGTCCAGAGGTTTTCAGCCGGTTGCCGGGCTTCGCCCCGGGCCACTTCGGCCTCGGCGTGCTGCCTCCACCAACTGCCGTAGCCCTTCTGGGGGTCGAAGTAGACCCAAAGCTCGTCGATGGCTCGGGTGGTGGCCACGTACAGCAAATTGGCGTCGTCGAACGCGGCGCGCTCGGCGGTTTCGCGTACCCGCTCGGCGTAGGCGGGCCAGCGCTGTCCGACCTCGTCGAGCAAGCCCTCATTCGAGCTGAACTTGGTGAGCGGAACCAGCGCCGACGGCGGCAAATCGAGGTCCGGCCCGAGTACTCCGCGCGGATCGAGCCACAC
>JBEGTJ010000023.1:0-22718 GCA_041179465.1 Bacteroidota bacterium
TCGACCGCCTCGCGGACCACGTCAAAACCCTCGTAGGCGTCGGGGCGCGTCAGGTAGTCGGTGAGCGGAATCGCCATGCGGCCCAATCCGCTGCCGATGTCGAGCACCCGCTCGTCAGGTCGAAGCCCGCCAAGGCCCGTAAAGTGGGCTTTGAACAGCAATCCGTTGGCCAGAAAATCGCCGCCGCCCGTGAAGACCTCGCCCGGCAACGGCAAGGGAATCCCCGCGTACGAAGGCCGTCCGCCGTGGCGCAGCAGCGTCCACAGGTCGACCGGGAATACCAGCAAGCGGCGCACCCCGCGCCGGGCCTGAGGACCAAGGCGGTAGAACGCAGAGCGCAAAAACTTCTTCAAACCAGAAACCAGAACCTAGTTACGGCCAGCCATGATGCGCTCAATCTCGTCGACCTCCTTGGGGATCGCCTTGGTGAGGTTGATCGGCTCGCCCTGGGTCACGACGACGTCGTCTTCGATGCGGATGCCCAGGCCCTCCTCGGGAATGTAAATGCCCGGCTCGACCGTGAAGACCATGCCCTCTTGAATTTCAGACCCGTCCCAGGGGCCGTAGTCGTGCACGTCCAGGCCCAGGTAGTGCGAGGTACCGTGCATAAAGTACTTCTTGTAGGCGGGCCAGGCCGGATCCTGCTTGGCGACGTCTTCTCGGGTGATGAGTCCGAGGCCAATCAGCTCCTCGGTCATCAATTCGCCCACCTGAACGTGGTAGTCGGGCAGGCGCACGCCGGGCTTCAACAGATTCATCGCGGCCTTTTCCACGCGGAGCACGGCCTCGTAGACCTGGCGCTGGCGCGCCGTGAAGCGCCCGTTGGCCGGAACGCAGCGCGTCACGTCGCAGGCGTAGTTGCCGTACACGGCTCCGACGTCAAAAAGCACCACGTCGCCGTCGCGCACTTGGGCGTCGTTGGTGATGTAGTGCAGCACGCACGCGTTCGCCCCCGACCCGATGATGGGCGTGTAGGCAAACCCGTGCGAACGGCGGCGCACAAACTCGTGGAGGAACTCGGCCTCGAGCTCAAACTCCCACACCCCGGGCTTGAGGAAGCGCATCACGCGGTCGTAGCCCGCAGCGGTGATGTCGGCGGCCACTTGCATGATGGCGACCTCTTCGGGGTCCTTGACGGCGCGGAGCGCGTTCATCGCAGGCGCCGAACGCTCGTACTCGTGGTTCGGAAAGCGGCGGCGCAGGTCGGCCCCGAAGCGGTCTTCGCGGGTCTCGACGGGGTTGTTGCGGCGAATGTGCTCGTGGCCCAGCAGGTAGACGTGGTGGGCGTGGGCCATGACGTCGCGCAGAATGCGTTCGAAGTCGCCGAGCCAGTGGATGCTTTGGATTCCGCTCAAAGCGCGGGCCTCATCTTTGGACAGCTTTGCGCCTTCCCAGCGGGCGATGAGGTCGTTGGTTTCGACCAAAAACAGCATCTCGCGCTGCTCGGGCTTGGGGGCGTCGGGAAAGAGCACCAAAATGGATTCCTCTTGGTCCACTCCGCTCAGCCAGAGAATGTCGGTGGCCTGCTTGAAGGGAAAGCTGCCGTCGGCCGAAGTCGGGTAGATGTCGCTGGAGTTAAAAAAGGCGACGGATTTCGGCTTGAGCGTAGCGGTGAAGCGGGCCCGATGGCGGGCGTAGAGGTCCGATTTAAGGGGTTCGTAGCGCATGCGAACGAAGGTACGGCTCCCGCTGTTATGGATTGGTACGAGGCCGTTTGGCCCCTACCTTTGACCCCACCAAAGTCACAAGAATATGGCATCGCAACGCGGATTGTTTGGGTCGTCGCTGGCCCGCAAGTACTGGATGGCCCTCACGGGCCTCTTTTTGATTACGTTTCTGGTAGTCCACCTGCTCGGCAACCTGGCCATCGTCTTCGGGACGGGCGAAGATTTCAACGCCTACGCCGCGTTCATGACGAGTTTTCCGCCGATTAAAATCGTGAGCTACCTGCTGTACGCGTCGATCGTGCTCCACGCCGCCGACGGCATCGTGCTGGCCCGCCAAAACCGCGCCGCCCGTCCTGTGGCCTACGGAACCTACCACGGCGCCGCCAACGCCGGCTGGGCTTCGCGCAACATGGCGCTCTTGGGCATCTTCACCCTGCTGTTCATCTTGGTGCACATGAAGAGCTTTTGGTTCGAAATGCACTTCGGAACTCTCGGCCTCGACGCCAACGGCAACAAAGACCTCTTCACCCTCACTACCGCCGCCTTTGAACAGGTGTGGTACACGGCCTTCTACGTCGTGGCAATGGTCGCCCTCGGATTTCACCTTTGGCACGGATTCCAGTCGGCCTTCCAGACCATGGGATGGACCCACCCGACCTACACCCCCATCGTTCAGTTTGTGGGCCGCGCCTTTGCCGTGCTCGTGTGCGGAGCCTTCGCGCTGATTCCCCTGTACGTCTTGATTTCGCCCAACGTTTAAGCTTGTCGCTCATGTCTAGCAAATTGAATTCCCGCATTCCCGAAGGGCCCATCGCAGAAAAGTGGACCAAGCACAAGGGCACGATTCCGCTGGTTAGCCCCGCCAACAAGCGCCGCATCGACGTCATCGTCGTAGGAACCGGCCTCGCCGGTTCGTCGGCCGCCGCTTCGCTCGCCGAGTTGGGCTACAACGTCAAGGCCTTCTGCTTTCAGGATTCGCCGCGCCGCGCCCACTCGATTGCCGCCCAAGGCGGAATCAACGCCGCCAAAAACTACCAGAACGACGGCGACTCGGTGTTCCGCCTCTTTTACGACACCGTGAAAGGTGGCGACTACCGCAGCCGCGAGGCCAACGTGCACCGCCTCGCCGAGGTGTCGGCCAGCATCATCGACCAGTGCGTGGCCCAAGGCGTTCCCTTTGCCCGCGACTACGGCGGCCTGCTCGACAACCGCTCGTTCGGCGGGGTGCAGGTGAGCCGCACCTTTTACGCCAAAGGACAAACGGGCCAGCAGCTGCTGCTCGGAGCCTACTCCGCCCTCGAGCGCCAGGTGGCCAAGGGCCGCGTGAAAATGTACGCCCGCCACGAAATGGTGGACCTCGTCGTCGTCGACGGCAAGGCCCGCGGAATCATCGCCCGCAACCTCGTGACCGGCGAACTCGAGCGCCACAGCGCCCACGCCGTGATCATCGCGTCGGGCGGATACGGCAACGTGTTCTACTTGAGCACCAACGCCATGGGATCGAACGTGACCGCCGCCTGGAAGGCCCACAAAAAGGGCGCCTTCTTTGCCAACCCCTGCTTCACGCAAATTCACCCCACCTGCATTCCGGTGAGCGGCGAATCGCAGTCCAAGCTCACGCTGATGTCCGAGTCGCTCCGCAACGACGGCCGCATTTGGGTGCCCGCCGAGCTCGAGGACGCCAAAGCCATCCGCGAGGGCCGCTTGAAGCCCACCGACCTTCCCGAAGAGAAGCGCGACTACTACCTCGAGCGCCGCTACCCGGCGTTCGGCAACCTGGTTCCGCGCGACGTCGCTTCGCGCGCCGCCAAAGAGCGCTGCGACGCCGGCTACGGAGTCAACAAGACCGGCGAGGCCGTCTACCTCGACTTCTCGGCCGCCATCATGCGCTACGGCAAGGAGCAAGCCAACCTCAAAGGCATGCCCCATGCTTCAGAGGCTGAAATCCGCGCCTTGGGAACCAAGGTGGTGGAGTCGAAGTACGGCAACCTCTTCCAGATGTACGAGAAGATTACCGACGAGAATCCGTACGTGACCCCGATGAAGATTTACCCCGCCGTGCACTACACCATGGGCGGACTCTGGGTCGACTACAACTTGATGTCGACGGTACCCGGACTCTTTGTGGCCGGCGAAGCCAACTTCTCGGACCACGGCGCGAACCGCCTCGGCGCTTCGGCCCTCATGCAGGGATTGGCCGACGGCTACTTCGTGCTTCCCTACACCGTCGGGACCTTTTTGGCCGACGACATCCGCACGGGTTCGATTTCGACCGACCTCCCCGAATTTGAGGAAGCCGAAAAAGCCGCGCGCGCACGCTTCGAGGGCTTTTTGAACGCCAAGGGCTCAACCCCCGTGGAGGTGTTCCACCGCCGACTGGGCAAAATTGTGTGGGACAAGATCGGCATGGCCCGCAACGAGGCCGGCTTGAAGACGGCGATTGCTGAAATCCGCGCCCTTCGCGAAGAATTCTACCGCGACGTCAAAGTGCTCGGCGGAATGATGGAGATGAACCCCGAACTCGACAAAGCCAACCGCGTAGCCGACTTCATGGAACTCGCCGAACTCATGGCCCTCGACGCGCTGACCCGCGAAGAGTCCTGCGGCGGACACTTCCGCGAAGAATACCAGTCTGAGGACGGCGAAGCCCTTCGCCAAGACGACGCGTTCGCCTTTGTTTCGGCCTGGGAATTCACCGACAACGACCCCGGAAAAGCCACGCTGCACAAAGAAGAACTGGTGTTTGAAAACGTTAAACTCGTAACCCGCTCCTACAAGTAATGAACCTCACGCTCAAAGTGTGGCGTCAAAAGAACGCCCAAGACCAAGGCTCGTTTGCCACCTACGCGGTGCGCGACATTTCGCCCGACATGTCGTTCCTCGAAATGATGGACGTGCTCAACGAGCAGCTCATTGCCCAAGGCGTCGAGTCGGTGGTTTTTGACCACGACTGCCGCGAAGGCATCTGCGGCATGTGCTCCATGTTCATCAACGGCGAGGCCCACGGCCCCGACCGCGGCGTAACTACCTGCCAGCTGCACATGCGCAAGTTCAAGGACGGAGACACGATCACCGTGGAGCCGTGGCGCGCCAAAGCCTTCCCGGTGGTGCGCGACCTCATGGTCGACCGCAGCGCCTTTGACCGCATCATCCAAGCGGGCGGATACGTTTCGGTGAACACCATGGGCAATTTGCCCGACGCCAACGCCACGCCCATCGAGAAGCACGATGCCGACGCCGCTTTTGACGCGGCCACGTGCATCGGGTGCGGAGCCTGCGTCGCAACCTGCAAAAACGCCTCGGCGATGCTGTTTGTCAGCGCCAAAGTGAGCCAGTTTGCCCTGCTTCCGCAAGGCCAAGTCGAGGCCGCCGACCGCGTGCGCAACATGGTGCACCAAATGGACCTCGAGGGCTTTGGAAACTGCACCAACACCGGAGCATGCGAAGTCGAGTGCCCCAAGGGAATTTCGATTGAGAACATTGCCCGCATGAACCGCGAGTACCTAAAAGCCTCCATTACTGCCTAATTTTGCCGCGCGTGGCACGGGCTTTGCCCCAAGCCGCGCAACAAACGAACTACCATGACGAAACAGCTTTTCTTTGCCCTTGCCGCGGTTGCCGCGCTGGCCTCGTGCCGCCCTGACCCCACGCTCGACGAGCGCTTGGCCGGAACCTGGAACCTCAGCGACCTGAACATGTCGGGAACCATCCCCTCTCCGCTCGGCGCCATTCCGTTCACCATCACCGATTCGCTGATCCGCGCCAACAATACGATGGACTTGAGCATCAACGAAGACGCCACCCAGAGCATTTTGTGGAATATGGACGTGCGCGCCGTGCTGACCGCGGCCGCGATTGGTTCGTTTGGCGTCGACCTGCAAGACACGATTTCGGGAACTTGGTACGCCGTCGACGGGGGCGGAGTCACTCCCGACTCGCTGTACATCACGGCCGACGGAGAAAAAACGGGCTACGAGATCCTGAGCTTCTTGGAAACCAGCCTGCGCCTGCGCAGCGTGCAAACCATCAACGATCCCGACCTGGGTTCGCAGACGGTAACGCAGGAGGTGACCTTCATCAAGTAATCGGGATTCGCCCTAAAAACGAAAAGCCCGAGGCCTGCGCCTCGGGCTTTTTTTTGACCTTGGGTCTAGGCGCGGAACGCCTTCCACCCCTGAGCCTCGAGGGGGACGTGTTCGCCCGCGAGGTTGACCAGAAATGCCCCCGGCGTGGCCGTCATGTGGCCGATCGGCGTGATGCTGGGATTGCCTTTGATCTTGTCGTAGTCTTCCAGCGCGACCGTGAACACGAGCTCGTAGTCCTCTCCCCCGTTGAGCACCGCGGTGACGGGGTGAATGCCAAACTCTTCGCAGGTGCGCAGGACCACGGGGTCGATGGGGAGTTTGTCTTCAAAAACCACGCATCCGAGTCCGCTCGCCTTGGCGAGGTGAAGCAGTTCGCTCGACAGGCCGTCGCTGACGTCCATCATGCTCGTGGGCACGACGCCCAAGTCGGCCAGGAGCTCCACCACGTCTTTGCGGGCTTCGGGCTTGAGCTGGCGCTCGATGGGATACTGGTACTCGCTCAGGTCGGGCTGCAGGTTGGGGTTGGCCAAAAACGTAGCCTTCTCGCGCTCCAGCACCTGAAGGCCCATGTAGGCTCCGCCCAGATCGCCCGACACCACCACGAGGTCGGTCGGCTGGGCCCCAGCCCGGCGCACGGCCCGTTCGCGGGCCACCGTGCCCATTGCGGTCACCGCGAGGGTCAGGCCGCTGGGGCTTGACGTGGTGTCTCCGCCTACCAAATCGACGCCGTACTGGGCGCAGGCCCGGCGCAGACCGGCGTACACCTCGTCGAGCGCCTCGACCGGAAAACGGCTGCTCACCGCCATCCCGACCGTCAGCTGGGTGGGCGTTCCGCCCATCGCATAAATGTCGCTGAAGTTGACGACGGCCGCTTTGTAGCCCAGGTGCTGCAGGGGCACATAGGCCAGGTCAAAATGCACCCCCTCCACGAGCAGGTCGGTGCTCACCAGAAGGTCCTGGTCCGCCCCCGGGCGAAGCACCGCGGCGTCGTCGCCCACCCCGAGCACGGTCGAGGGCTGAACGGGTACGAGGTCGGCGGTAAGTCGCTCAATTAAACCAAATTCACCCAATTCAGATAAGGGAGTGCGCTGCGGATTCGGATCTTCAATCATGGGACAAATTTCGGCTATACCTTTGTCGGATAAATACCCCCTTTATGAATCCTAAGTACCAAGCTGAAATTTCGGCATTCATGGATTGGGCCAAGGCCCGCAACGGCGCAGAGCCCGAGTTCCTTCAAGCCGTACACGAAGTAGCCGAATCGGTTATTCCGTTTATCGAAGAGAACCCGAAGTACAAAAAAGCGCGCATTTTGGAGCGCATCACTGAGCCCGAGCGCACGATCATGTTCCGCGTCGCGTGGACCGACGACGCCGGCAACGTGCAGGTTAACCGCGGCTACCGCGTCGAGTTCAACAGCGCCATTGGCCCCTACAAAGGCGGACTCCGCTTCCACCCGACCGTCAACCTGTCGGTGCTGAAGTTCCTCGGATTCGAGCAGATTTTCAAAAACTCGCTCACCACGTTGCCCATGGGCGGCGGCAAGGGCGGTTCAGACTTTGACCCCAAAGGCAAGTCCGACAACGAGGTAATGCGCTTCTGCCAGGCCTTCATGACCGAGCTGTCGCGCCACATCGGCGCCGACACCGACGTTCCTGCGGGCGACATTGGCGTGGGCGGACGCGAGATCGGCTTCATGTTCGGTCAGTACAAGCGCATCCGCAACGAGTTCACCGGCGTGTTGACCGGCAAGGGCCTCAACTGGGGCGGATCGCTGATTCGTCCGGAGGCGACCGGCTACGGAACCGTTTACTTCGCTCAAGAAATGCTCGCCACCAAGGGTGACGGCTTCAAGGGCAAGAAGGTCGTGATTTCGGGCTCGGGCAACGTGGCCCAGTACGCCGCCGAGAAGGCGACCGAACTCGGCGCTACGGTGCTGACGCTTTCGGATTCGTCAGGCTACATTTTGGACCAAGACGGCATCAACGCCGAGAAGCTGGCCCACGTGATGCACATTAAAAACGTGGAGCGCGGACGCATCAGCGACTACCTCAAGAAGTACCCGTCGGCCTCGTTTGTGGCCGGCAAGACTCCGTGGGGTGTGGCCTGCGACATCGCGATGCCCTGTGCGACCCAAAACGAACTGAACGGAGACGACGCCAAAGTCCTGATCGCCAACGGCGTGAAGTGCGTGGCTGAAGGCGCCAACATGCCTTCGACTCCTGAAGCCATCGAAGCTTTCGCCGCCGCGCGCATCCTCTTCAGCCCGGGCAAGGCTTCGAACGCCGGTGGCGTTTCGACCTCAGGCCTCGAAATGAGCCAAAACTCGCTGCGCCTTTCGTGGAGCCGTGAAGAGGTGGACCAGCGCCTGCACGGAATCATGAAGAGCATCCACGCTTCGTGCGTGAAGTACGGTGCCCGCGAAGACGGAACCATTGACTACGTCAAGGGAGCCAACCTCGCCGGATTCGTGAAGGTGGCCGACGCCATGCTCGACCAGGGCGTGATGTAAGCTTTGCCGCAGCGCGGCATCATCGAAACCCCGGGCTCGCGCCCGGGGTTTTTTGTTGGGCCCATAATGCGCCCATGAAGCAAAAACGCCCCAAGGCCGAGACCAAGGGGCGCTTGCTTAGGCCTGCCTTAACGAAGACCTAGAGGCGTACGGTGGCGAACAGCGACGCATTGTAGAACTGGGGCGGAGTGCTGGACCAGGTCGCGGGCACCACGAACGGCTCGTTAAAATTCTGGCGCACTCCGACCGAGAACCGTCGGTACCCCAGCTCCGCCTGAAGCCCGTACGAAAACAAGCTGCCGTAAAAATTGCCGTTGGTATTCTCGGTTACCCGGCCCATGCCCTCGGCGCGGTAAACAATCTGGCGCGTTCCGCCCAAGCGGATTCCGACGAAGCCCCCTGCCGACAGGCTAAGGCCCTTGCCGCGTCGCGACGGATTGATCACCAGCGACAGCGGCACTTCGAAGTACGACATCGTCAAGTTCGAGCGACGGAGCTCAACAGAATTCGCCGGAGCAACCAACTCAATCCCGCTGTTCATGGGGGGAACGGAGAGCATTTTTTGCCCAAAGTCGTAGGTGTACCCCGTGAATCCCCAGCCCGTTTTGGCCCATAAGGGCGTGCGTCCCAAACGTCGTTGGTTGGTAAAATAGATTCCCAACGTGGACGAACGATTGTTCGCCTTCCAATCCCCAACGTAAGGATCCGTAGAAGCAATGTCAACGGTCGGTGCATTGAGTAGGGTGTTGGTCCCCACAAGCAACACGAGGCCGTCCATTTTCTTCTTGAACTTCTTCTTCTTAGGCTTCAAAGGTTCAATGTTGAGCTTGAGGTTGTCTCCCAGATTGAGCTCCAGGTTCTCGATCGACTCCTCCAGGGTATCGGCCCAGGCCTCCGCCATGCTTTCGATCGCTTCAAGACGCTCTTCGAGCCGGTCGTTCAGTTCCTTGCGGCGGCGTTCCGCGTCTTCTTTACTGATGTCTTTATCGCGGATCTGCTTTTCAAGCGCCGCCATGTCTTTGGTGTACTCGCTAATGGCCGCGGCGATTTCGGCGCTCATGCGGGCGGCGCGCGACTGCGTGCTGTCGGAGGCTTGGGCCTCGGCCGGAGCCTGCGGCATCGCCGGGGGAGCGTCTTGAGCGCGCAGCTGCGGGGCAGCCCCCGCTAAAATGGCCGTCAGTGCGACCGCCTTGAGGGTAAAGTTGACCATGATTCCGTGAGGTTTTCTGCCAGCGTTCGGGTTTGATTAATGCGCTGAAGCACCACGGCTGGCACGTGCACTTCAACGGTTACTTCCGCGGGCACCTCGGCTTCGCGGTATTCGGTGACGGCCGCCCAAACGTTTTGCACGTTTGCGGCGAGTTGGGCGTACCTGCGGCGCGGAACCTCCGGTGCCGGGTTTTCAACCTCTGCACTCACTTCGCGCTTGAGCAGCGGAACGAGCTCTTCCCATTCGTCTGCCTCCATGCGGGGCAAATAGGCCAATTCGAGGGCGGCACTACCGTGGCTGCTCGCGGCTAGCTGCTGTTTACTCGTTGCTGGTTGCCGGTAGCTGGCGGCTAGCTGCTGGTTGCTGGTAACTGGTTGCTGGTTACTAGCTACTAGTGACTGGTTACTCGTTATTGGTTGCTCGTTGCTGGTTGCTGGTTGCTGGCTACTAGAAACTAGTGACTGGTTACTAGGAACCCTTTGCCGCGAGGCCTGCATCCACCACATGCCCACGGCGGCGATGGCAACCGACGCGGCGGCGGCATAGGGCCACCACAGCCTGCGGCGCTTGGGCTGGGCTTGGGGCAAGCCCTGGGCCACGCGGGCCCATGCCTCGGGGCGCGGGGCGGCTTGGCCCTCACTCAAGGCGTCGCGAAACAGCTTATCGAGGTCCTTCGGGCTCATTGCAAACTAAAGTTAACCAAGCGGCGCTGGAGCCACTGGCGAGCTCGGCTCAGTTGGGACTTGCTGGTGGCCTCTGAAATTCCGAGCTGTTCGGCGATTTCGGCGTGGCTGTAGCCTTCGAGGGCGTACAAATTGAAGACGGTGCGGTATCCCTCGGGCAGCTGGCGGAGCAGGGCCCACAGCGCTTCGCGGTCGTGCAGCGCGTCGGTGGCCGAGGCGCCCGTTTCGGGAAGATCGGCCACGTCGACCCAGTCCGCCTTGCGCCGGCGCAGCTCCATCAGGCACTCGTTCACGGCCGTGCGGCGCAGCCAAGCCGGAAGGGCTTTGACCTCACGGATCGTGGGGAGTTGCTGGAACATGGTGGTCATCGTTCGAATCATGGCGTCTTCGGCATCGGCTTCGTCGGCAAAGTAGCGTTTGCAGGTATGCAGCACACGCGGCGCAAGCGCCTCATAAAGTGCGCGCTGCGCATCCAGACGGCCGAGTAGGGCGCCGTGAATGTGTGCGTACCATGCTTCCACTTAGTGCGGAACGAATCCGTAAAAAAGATGCCGTCCTTAACGCAAAGGTTGCACGGCCCGCATAAAATTGTGCGACCTTTACTCGAGTGCAGACCCCGAATAGCTAAGAATTCCGCCTAGATGCCCAAAAAAGGACCCAAGATCAACAAGGCCCACCGCTCCATGGACGCGGTGTCGTTGGCCAACCGCCTCCTCCGATTTTTTCAAAAGCGCCCCGGGCGCAAATTCACGGCCGCCGACCTGGCGTTTGAAACGGGCATGAACGAGCGGACCGGCAAAAGCCTCGTGGCCAGCGCCCTCGAAATCTTGACCCGCACGAACCAAATTCACGAAGACGGCGACGGATTCCGGCTTAAAATGGAGCTGGCCTACGCCACGGGCACCATCGAACTGATCTCGAGCGGAGCCGCCTACGTCGTGCGCGGACCCGGTCTGGACGACATCTACATTCGCCAGGGCAGCACCGGCTGCTCGTTTGGCGGCGACCGCGTCAAAGTGCTCGTCTACCCCCAAAAGGCGGGTAAAAAGTTCGAGGGCGAGGTCGTTGAGGTCGTGAGCCGTGCCCGAAGCCGCTACGTCGGCGAGGTGCAGCCCCACGCCCAAGGAGCCTTCATCCTGACCGACGGCCGCAAAGTCGGTCGCGACTTTTTTGTGCCCAAGCCCAACTTGGGCGGGGCCGAAGCCGGCCAAATGGTCGTGCTGGAACTCGTGGAATGGACCGACGCCGAGCGCGCTCCGGTGGGCAAGGTGGTCGAAATCCTCGGCGAACGGGGCGAGCACGAGACCGAAATCCACGCCATCATGGAGGAATTTGGGCTGCCCTGGAACTTCCCCGCCGAGGTGGAGGCCGAGGCCGCGCGGATTCCGTTGGTGTTGGATCCGCTCGAGATCGCCCGCCGCCGCGACCTGCGCACCACCTTGACGTTCACGATCGACCCCGTCGACGCCAAGGACTTTGACGACGCCCTCAGCATTCGTCCGCTCGAAAACGGACTTTGGGAGGTGGGCGTGCACATCGCCGACGTGACCTACTACGTGCGGCCGGGAAGCCTGCTCGAGCAAGAAGCCGTCGAACGCGCCACCTCAGTCTACCTGGTCGACCGCGTGGTGCCGATGCTGCCCGAAATCCTGTCGAACCAGGTTTGCTCGCTGCGTCCGCGCGAAGACAAATTCACGTTCTCGGCCATTTTTGCCATGGACGAGACCGGGGGCGTTCACGACCGATGGTTTGGGCGCACGGTCATCCATTCCGACCGCCGCTTTGCCTACGAAGAGGCCCAGGCCGTGCTCGAGGGCGACGACGACCCGCTCGCTTCGGAGCTGCGCCTCATGGACCGCATGGCCAAGGCCCTCCGCGCCCAGCGCATGAAGGACGGCGCCATCGCGTTTGACCGCGCCGAAGTCAAGTTCCGCCTCGACGCCCAAAACCAGCCCATTGGGGCTTACGTGAAAGAGGCCAAGGACTCCAACAAGCTCATTGAAGAATTCATGCTGCTCGCCAACCGCGAAGTGGCGGTGTTCGCCGGCGGAAAAAAGCCCGACGCCCGCACCAAGCAGGCGCCTCGGACCATGGTTTACCGCATCCACGACCAGCCCGACCCCGAAAAACTGATTGCCCTCAGCCAGTTTGTGCGTCCGCTCGGCTACGCCATGCAGGTCGACAGCCCCGGCAACGTGCGGCGCTCCATCAACGACCTGCTGCGCCAGGTCAAGGGTACGCCCGAGGCCAACATGCTGGAAACGCTTACGGTGCGGACCATGGCCAAAGCCGTGTACAGCACCCAAAATGTGGGGCACTACGGGCTCGCGTTCGACGACTACACGCACTTTACGTCGCCGATCCGCCGCTACCCCGACATGATGGTGCACCGCCTGCTGCAGGACGCGCTCGACGGCAAGCCGTCGCCCAAGGCCGACCCGCTCGAGGAACTCTGCCAGCACAGTTCGCAGCGCGAGCAGAACGCCGCCGACGCCGAACGCTCGTCGATCAAGTACATGCAGGCCGTGTACATGGAGCAGTTTGTGGGCGAGCAGTTCGACGGAATCATCTCGGGCGTCACCGACTGGGGCGTGTTCGTGGAGGTTCCCGAAACCGCCTGCGAGGGCCTGGTGCGCCTGCGCGAGTTCCGCGACGACTACTACAGCGTGGATTCGGAGCGCCATTGCCTGGTCGGCGAGCGCTGGGGCAAGGAATATCGTCTGGGCGACCCGCTGCGCATCGTGGTCAAGGAGGTCGACGTGGTGCGCAAAACCATCGACTTTGGCGTGGCGTCTTCGCGGCATTCGGGCGGAGCCTCCGGCGACCGCTTCAGCGAACGGCCCTCGGGCCGATCCTCGGCCCCTGCGCGCGGACAGTTTGACGAAACGCGTCCCACCGAGGCCGGCAGCCGCTGGGGAAGCCCCCGCAGGCCCGGCGGTTCGTCGTCAAGCTCCTCGGGCTTTGGCGGACGCTCGAGCCAATCCGGCAAGCTCTCAAGCAAGGGCGGCGGCAAAGGCCACCGCAAGGGCCCCAACACGACGTCGGCCAAGAAAACACGGCGGTAAACTAGTAACTAGTAACTAGTTGCTAGCCACGCGAAGCGAGCAGTGCCCGCGCCCGGTCCGCATCCCGCGCAATCTGCGCCTTAAGCGCTTCCGGCGTTTCAAACGTTTGCTCCGCACGGATAAAGTCGATAAACCGGACCTCCACCGGGCGGCCATAGCCCTGGGCTTCGACGTCCAGCAGGTGCACTTCGAGCACCGGCTCCGAATCCGTGCCAAAGCTTGGACGCACGCCGTAGTTCGCCACCCCTGCCAAGCCGCGCGGACCGTCGGCGTCGCAGAAATCGAACTCCACGGCGTACACTCCGTACCGCGGCATGGCTTTGTCGGGGTGAATTCCGCCGACGTTGGCGGTGCGGTAGCCCAGTCCCCGGCCGATTCCGCGCCCCGCAACCACTTCGCCGCGCACAAAATGGGGCCGGCCCAAGCCCTCGGCGGCGGCGCGCACCCGACCTTCAGCCACGGCCGCGCGAATTTTGGTCGACGAAAGGGCCACTTCTCCCGAAGTCACCGCGCCCACTTGCTCGAGGCTAAAGTCAAAAACCTGAGCAAACTCGAGGAGCTGCGCAAAATCGCCCTCGCGGTTGCGTCCGAAGCGGTGGTCGTAGCCCACAATCAAGTGCTTCATTCCGAGGTGGCCCACGAGGTCACGCCGCACGAACTCCAGCGACGAAGTCTGCGCAAACTCGGCAGTAAAGGGGTGCTCGACCAGCGCGTCCAGGCCGGCGGCCGCCAGCCATTCGGCGCGCTCTTCGGGCAGGGTGAGCCGCGCCAGCACAAATTCCGGATGAATCAGCTTGCGCGGATGCGGCTCCAGCGTCAGCAAGACCGCCGTTCCCCCGCATTCCCGCGCGGCCGCCACCGCCCGTTCGACCAAGGCCTGATGGCCGCGGTGCACCCCGTCAAAGGTGCCCAAGGTCACCACGGTGGGTCCTTGGGGCACGAAATCCGAAAGCTGGCGATAAATATGCACGGTCTGGGGGTCGGGGCAAAGATATTTCCGAACTTCGCGCTATGATGCTCCACGCCTTTGGCCTCGCTGCAGCCGCCTTTCGGCGCCATCCCTACCCCTTTGCGGCAACCGGAGCCATTGCCCTGGCCCTGAACATGTTGGGCTTACTCGCCCCCGTGCTGGCCCTGGTCTCCAGCTTGGTGCTTCTGCCCATGCTGTACGTGGGCCTGGGCACCTTGGCCGAAGCCGAGCCCGGACTGCGGTTTACCCAAGCCCTCCGCCTGGCGCTGTCGGCCTGGCCGCGCATGCTGGCCCTGGGCAGCATGATGGTCCTCCTCGTCCTGGGCCTTTCCGTCGTCCTAGGGTCCTCTCTGTCGGCCCTGTACGGCGACCAACTTCAGGGTGTGGTCGAGCGCTACGCCGAAAACCCCGAGGGCCTCGTCGCGGCCCTTCGCGACCAAATTGACTGGAGCCGTTCCGCCTACGGGTTAGCGGCCTTGGCCCTTTTTACCCTGGCGAGCGCGACCCTGTTTTGGCTCGCCCCTATGGCCCTGGTGTACCGCAACATGGGGGTGCTTCAGTCCCTGATTTGGTCGGTGCAAATCGGCACTTCCCAGTTCGGCCGCCTTCTGCCTTCAGTGCTTCTCTGGGCCGTGCTGTCGTTGGTGAGCGGAGCCCTTGTCGGGCTCAATATTCTGATTTGGCCACTTACGGCGCTTTTTCATTTTTATTGCTTCCGGACTCTAGGTAAGCAAGGTGCTTAGGTCGTACCTTTGCACCCGAATTCAGAATTACTCCATTCCGCACAACCATGGCGAACGCAAAAGGTAAAATTGCCCAGGTCATTGGCCCGGTAGTAGACGTCTACTTCGAAGACGCACAGGCCCTTCCTAAAATCTATGACGCGTTGATGGTAACGCGTCCCAACGGACAGCAAGTGATCCTTGAAACCCAGCAGCACATTGGTGAGGACACCGTGCGCGCAGTTTCCATGGACTCGACCGACGGCTTTACCCGCGGCCAAGAAGTAGTTGCGTTGGGCCAACCCATTGCCATGCCCACCGGCGAACAAATTCGCGGGCGCGTGTTCAATGTGGTCGGCGCCGACATCGACGGCATTGGCGGCATTGACATGTCCAACGGCGGACTCGCCATTCACCGCGCGGCTCCGAAGTTTGAAGACCTTTCCACGGCCACCGAAGTGCTCCTGACGGGCATCAAGGTCATCGACCTCATCGAACCCTACGCCAAAGGCGGTAAAATTGGTTTGTTCGGCGGTGCCGGGGTTGGCAAAACCGTACTCATCCAAGAGCTCATCAACAACATCGCCAAGGGCCACGGCGGACTCTCCGTTTTTGCCGGGGTAGGCGAGCGCACCCGCGAAGGAAACGACCTGCTCCGCGAAATGATCGAGGCAGGCATCATCCGCTACGGCGAAGACTTCATCCATTCGATGGAATCCGGTTCGTGGGACCTCAGCAAGGTCAACAAAGACGAGCTGAAAGAATCTAAAGCCACCTTCGTGTTCGGTCAAATGAATGAGCCTCCGGGTGCCCGTGCCCGTGTGGCCCTTTCGGGACTCACCATGGCCGAGTACTACCGCGACGGCGAAGGCAGCGGCCAGGGTAAAGACATCCTGTTCTTCGTAGACAACATCTTCCGCTTCACCCAGGCAGGTTCTGAAGTGTCGGCCCTCCTCGGCCGCATGCCGTCTGCCGTAGGCTACCAGCCGACCCTCGCGACCGAAATGGGCGCGATGCAGGAGCGCATCACCTCGACCAAGTCGGGTTCCATCACCTCAGTACAGGCGGTATACGTACCGGCGGACGATTTGACCGACCCGGCTCCGGCGACCACCTTTGCCCACTTGGACGCCACGACGGTACTGTCGCGCAAGATTGCCGAGTTGGGCATCTACCCGGCCGTTGATCCGCTCGATTCGACCTCGCGCATTTTGACGCCAGAAGTCGTTGGTGCCGAGCACTACGCCTGCGCCCAACGCGTTAAGGAGTTGCTTCAGCGCTACAAGGAGCTGCAAGACATCATCGCCATCTTGGGTATGGAGGAGCTTTCGGAAGACGACAAGATGGTCGTGCACCGCGCCCGCCGCGTCCAGCGCTTCCTGTCGCAGCCCTTCCACGTAGCGGAGCAGTTCACCGGCATCCCGGGCGTGTTCGTAGACATCAAAGAAACCATTAAAGGCTTCACGATGATCATGGACGGCGAGCTCGACAAGTACCCCGAGGCGGCTTTCAACCTCAAAGGTTCGATCGAAGAGGCCATCGCCGCCGGCGAAAAAATGCTTGCTGAAGCCTAATTCGCTCCGAACATGTCCCTTCACGTCGACATCATTACCCCCGAGCGCAACCTGTACTCTGGAACCGCTACGGCCGTGCAGCTTCCTGGCGCCGAAGGCTTGTTTCAAATTTTGGCAGGCCACGCACCCATCATGGCGGCGTTGTCCTCGGGCCGCGTCAAGATTGATACGGCCAAAGGCAGCGAGTTTGTCGCCATCGAGGGAGGAGTTGTTGAAGTTTCGGGCAACACGGTGACCGTCCTCGCGAAGTAGGACGTATCCGTCGGTTTAACTACCTGGCCCGGGCGAATCGCCCGGGCTTTTTTTTGGCGCTATCGGCTACCTTCGCGGCATGTACGGCGAAGCATTTAATCCGGTCTCTTGGTGGTGGTATGCCCTCGGCGTCGCCGGATTGTGGGTCGTCGCCGCCCTGTGGGTGCCCAACGCCCAAGGCCGTCGCCGGGTCGTCCGCTGGGGCCTTCAGCTTTGGGTCGAAGGCTGGCCCGTCGCCTGGGGAAATGCCATCACCCTCTTGTCCATGGGATTAGCCGTCGGACTCCTGTACGTCAGTGCCGGACTCCACCCCCTGCGGTCGGGACTCGTGCTGCTCGCCCCCTGGCTGGTGCACAGCATCTCGGGTTTCATCTGGAACGCCGTGCGGGCCCACCAGGCCTACCACCAGTTTCGCATGGTCCTGGTGCCCCTGCTGCTGGTCCTGGCGGTTCCCTTTGCGTGGTGGCGCGCGGCGGGTCAAGAACCCCACCCCAATTTCAGTTTGGGACTCCTTGCTGCCGTGTTCGGGGCGCTCTATTTAACTTCCTTATTTCGCGCAGCTTACATTTATATAACCTCGGGACCCGGGCCTTTATACTTCAGAATTGCGTACCTTTGCGCCCTGGAAGCGATTCCCTGGTTATGGATCTATCATTGGCTGAGCGCAAACGTAAAGTAAAGAGCATTTTGGTCTCCCAGCCGGAGCCACAGGCGGGCAATAACCCCTACCTGCTCCTGGCCGAAAAGCACAAGATCAAGATTGACTTTCGCCCGTTCATTCAGGTGAAGGGGGTAACCGCGGCGGAATTCCGCAAAGACAAGATCGCCCTCGGCGAGTTCAAAGCCTTTATTTTCACGAGCCGCAACGCGATCGACCACTTCTTTCGCATGTGCGAAGAGATGCGCGTCGCCATCAATCCGGAGTGGAAGTACTTCTGCACCTCTGAAGCGGTAGCCTTTTACCTGCAGAAATTCGTTCCCTACCGCAAGCGCAAAATCTACCCGGCGAAGTCCAACATCAACGACTTGGTTCCGACGCTCAAAAAGCAGCGCGGAGAGCATTTTTTGATGCCCACCTCGGACGTGCTCAATCCCGAAGTGCCCGCAGCGCTGGAGTCGGCCAACATCAAGTGGACCCGCGCCGTAATGTACCAGACCGTAGCATCGGACTTGAGCGATTTGAGCGACGTGAAGTACGACATGCTGGTGTTTTTTAGCCCCGAAGGCATCAAGTCGCTGTTCAAGAACTTCCCCGACTTTGTGCAAGACGCCACCCGCATTGCGGCCTTTGGCAGCACCACGCACCAAGCCGCCCGCGAGCACAACCTCGTTCTGGACGTGCCCGTGCCTTCCCCGAAGTTTGCCTCCATGGCACAGGCGCTCGAGGCCTACGTCGACGAAGCCAACAAAAGCAAGTAATGCGGGACCTGCGCTTCCCCCGCGAGGAGCGCCTGAAGTCGCGAACCTCCATCGGAATCCTCTTTAGCCGCGCCTCCCGGAGCACCGGAGCAGACGGGCTGCGCCTGATCTGGACCGCTTCGCCAGAACCCCTCGAGCGGGGCGTTCAGGTGCTGGTCGCGGCGCCCAAAAAGCACTTTAAGCGGGCCGTGGTCCGCAACCGAATCAAGCGTTTGCTGCGCGAAGCTTGGCGCATGGAGCGCGGAAGCCTTCCGCAAGACTGGCTGAGGGCCCAACAGCCCAAGTTGCTGGGCTTGGTGTATTCCGGCCCCTCCGAACCGAGCCTTGCGGCGCTGCGCGCGACGCTCCGCACGCTGCTGGACCGCGCACCGTGGTCCGCTTAACGCCACGTGCCGTCGATGCGCCGCGGAAGGCTGTGGTACAGCGCCGCCGCCACGAGTACCACGCCCATGGCCCGCTCCAGCATGGATTCGGTCGCCAAGAGCAGCAGCAGGGTGAGCGTTAGGGCTTGGGCACCTCGATTCCACGAGGACTTTTGGGCGCAATAGGCCAGCCCCAAACCCCAAATTGCGAGGCCCAGCAAGCCGATTCCGGCCCAGAGCTGCAAAAATTCGTTGTGCACGTTCAGGTGGCGCTTGAGGCCAAATCGGTAGTTGAGCTCGCGGTAGCGCTCCTCGAGCTGGGCTTGGACCGCGTCCACTCCGACTCCCCGCCAGGGATTGCTCGAGATTACCGACCACGCCACCTTAGCCTGCACCGCCCGCGTATCCACTGAGCCGGTCGCCCAGTAGGGGTCCGCCTTGGCGAGCTTGCCCAAGCTGCGCTCCGACGGCACCACGGCCACGGCCACCAGGAGCAGGGCCGCTAAGCCCAGGCCCCAAGGCCACGCCGACCGACGGGCTGACCCAAAGCGCCGGCCCGAGTACCACCAAAGTCCGCCCAGCACCACCGCCATCAGGCCCATGCGGCTGCCCGCCAGCACGGCGACGAGCGCGAAGAGGCTCAAGAGGACCGGCCGCACGGCGCCCCGAAACCGCAGGTCCGTGGCGAGGGCCGCCGCCGAAAGTCCGAGGTACAGGGTGAGGTAGCTGTGCTGGTGCGCCAACTGCGCGAAGTCACGGTAAAAAAGCGGATCCCAGCTTTGGCTGCGCACGGCCGAAGCGACGCCGTTGCCGAGAAGCACCAGCGACACGACGATTCCGCCGGCGATCAAGCCTTCGTGCCACGCGCGGTGCTGTCGGCGCAGGGCCAAGGGCACCCAGAGCAACGGAGACCAGCGCAACAGCGTTTCGAAGCTCGCCGCCTCGGTCCACAGCGCGCTCGCCGCGACGGCGGCAAAGCCCGACCACAGGGCCACGTCGACAGGCAGCGCCTTCCATCGCCCGCGGGCGGCCACCAGCGAAAGCAGCGCGGCCAACGCCAGCGCCCCCCCGGTTCCGAGGTCCCACCAGGGCAGCAAAATCGCCGCGGCCCGAATCAAAATGGCGATAAATTGACGCTCCACGAGCAGAAAGATAGCCTAAAGACCGTGGGCGGCCAAGCGGGGCAGTCGGGGCGAGAGTCCCGTAAGCACCTCATAACTAATGGTTCCGCACGCTTCGGCCACCGAATCGAGGGTCACGTGGCGGCCCAAAAGTTCGACCCGATCGCCCTCGTGCAAGGGAACTCCGGTGGCGTCGACCATCAGCATGTCCATGCACACCCGGCCCACAATCGGCAGGTAGCAACCGTTGGCGTAGGCCCGGCCGACTCCGTTGCTCAGGGCGCGCGGAATTCCGTCGGCGTACCCAATCGGAAGGGTCGCGATCACCCGCTCGCGGTCGGCGGCGTCGGTGGCCCCGTAGGAAATGCCTTCGCCCGCAGGCACGCGGCGAATTTGGCTGACTGTGGTGGTCACGTGCACCACCGGCTGCAGGGCCTGTGCGTCGCGGGCATCCAGCGAGGCTCCCATCAGCCCAATACCCAAGCGGACCATGTCGCCCGCCGCCCAAGGGTGCCGCGCCACCGCCGCCGTGTTGGCCATGTGGCGCCAAATTTTCGTTCCGAGACCCGCCTCGAGTTGGTCGGCAAAGTGGCTGAATTGCGCCCACTGCTGGCGGCTCAACGAATCCTGTTCGGGCACCTCGGCCGCCGCAAAATGGCTGAGCACCGACGCCACCCGCACCCCCGGAATCGCCCTCAGGGCCTCGGCCACCGCGCGGCCTTCGTGCGGAGCAAAGCCCAGCCGGTGCATTCCCGTGTCGACCTTGAGGTGCACGAGCACCTCGCCAAGGGACTCGGGGTGCCGCGCAAAGGCATCGGCAAAGGCCCGCAGGCGCTCCCAGCTGAAGATCTCGGGCTCCAGCCGGTAGCGCAGCATCAAATCAAACGACGGATCGCCCGGATTCAGCACCATGATGGGCGTGCGCACTCCGGCCTCGCGAAGCTCCCGACCTTCCTCGGGGTAGGCCACGCCGAGGTAGTCGAGTCGGTGCCGCTCGAGCGCTCGGGCCACCGGAACCGCTCCCAGCCCGTAGGCGTTGGCCTTGAGCATGGCCATGATGCGCGTGCCCTGCGGCAGCAGCGACCGGTAGTGCCGCAAATTGGCGGCCAGGGCGTCGACGTCGAGCTCGACCATGCTGTCGTGCTGCCGGGCAAGTCGTTCTTCCAAGGCGGACTCCACGCCGTGTCCTTTGAGCAGCACGGCGCCTTCGGTACCCCACTCGGGCGCGGGGTCGTGGGGAGCGCAAACCGCAATCTTCAGGCCGGGCATTTGGGCGGACCAGCGCGCCACCGGCTCGGTCCACCGCTCCGGATTGGCCGTGAAGATCAAGGCCGTCTTGGGCGTAGCCGCCTCCTGCGCCAGCAGTTCCAAAGCCTCGAAGGCCGAGGCCTCGTCGAGCGCGTAGCGGTCGACGAGCAGCGCGCCGCCGCCCCAGCGGGCGGCGCGCCGTTCCACGCGCAGCGGTCCGCGCGGCCGCTGGTCAAAGTCGTGCGGAATCCGGCCCAGCTCGTAGCAGGCGGCCAGCGCGAGCTGCGCGTTGGACCGCTCGGCCTCCGACTCGGTCGGAACCGCGAAGCTCTGTCCGTCGGGTCCGACCCAAAATCCGCCTTCGGTGCGCAGCACCGAGCCCGCCGGTCGCCACGCGGCTCCGGGAAGCCCCTCAACCCCGGAAAGTCCCGCGGCTCCGGGAAGCCCCACGGCTCCAGGAAGCCCCGCGGCTCCGGAACGCCCCTCGACGGAGGCGCCCTCACCCGTGCCCGTCCCGCGGTCGGGGACCAGCACCGAGGCAACTCCGGCAAACAGCGACATTTTTTCGGCGAGCTTGGCTTCGCGGCTGGGGAAGCCGGCGTCGTGGGCGTCGCCGAGGCCCGTGAAGATTCCGTGGGTGGGCTTCAGCCAGGGCGTGAAGCGCGCCATGTCCCCCGCCTCCGAGATGCCGACTTCGACGATCCACATCGAGGCGTCCAGCGCAAAGTGCAGCACCGAAAGGGGGACTCCCAATTTGGAGTTGTAGCTGCGGGGGCTGCGGGCGACCGTCGGGTCGCCCAGAAGGTGGGCCAGAAGTTCTTTGACGCTGGTTTTTCCGTTGGAGCCGGTGACGGCCACTACCGGGCCGCGGTACGCGGCCCGGTGGGCTTTGGCCAAGGCAAAAAGAGCCGCCCACACGTCGTCGACCAGGAGCACGTCGAGGTCCGGAACCGCATGCTCCGCCCAAGATGTGCGGGCGACCACGGCGGCCACGCACCCGCGCTCCACGGCCTCGGCGAGGTGACGGTGTCCGTCGCCCGAAGGCGTCGTCAAGGCCCAGAAAAGGGCGGGTTCGGTTTGGGTCGTGCGCGAATCCGTGGCCATGCGGCGCACCAGGACCTCGGGGTTGGCCGCCCGAAGCTCGGCCTGGAGCACTTCGGCAAGCTGCCGCAACGTCCAACTCGGCGCGGTCACGTTCAGGAATTTTGGTGGCGTTCGCGCACAAACTCGGCGCGCGACAGCGGTTCGTAGGTGCGGCGGTCGCCGAGCATCACCTGGGTCGAATCGGGCGTCAGGCGGTGCGAGTAGTGCGCCAATTCCCCGCTCCGCACGCAGATGGCGTGCACCTTGGTGACGAACTCGGCTACGGCCATGAGGTGGGGCATGGGGCCAAAAGGCACGCCGTTGAAGTCCATGTCGAGACCAGCGACCACCACGCGCTTGCCGCGATCCGCCAGCTCGTTGGCCACCGGCACAATTTCAGGGTCGAAGAACTGCGCTTCGTCCAAACCGACGACGTCGGCGTCGCGTGCGGCGTCCAAAACTTCGCGCGCGGAGGCCACCGGACGGGCTTCCATGCGCCCTTCGTCGTGGGTAACCACGGCGTTCTCCGCGTACCGGTTGTCGGTTAGTGGTTTGAAAACCATTACCTTAAGCTGGGCGATCTGCGCCCGCTTGAGGCGGCGAATGAGCTCTTCGGTCTTGCCCGAAAACATGGAGCCCGCAATCACCTCAATGTGCCCGGAACGGGGCGCGCGCTCTTGGAACATTTCGTACTTTTCCACTTCTGCTAAACTACGGCTTTCCACCATGAGCACCGCCCTCTCTT
>JBEGTJ010000024.1:0-22172 GCA_041179465.1 Bacteroidota bacterium
CACCAAGACGGTGAGCGGCGTGTTTACGGGGACCTACGTGGAGCATCCGTTCACGGGGGCGCCGATCCCGGTGTGGACCAGCGACTACGTGCTGATGGGTTACGGAACGGGGGCCGTGATGGCGGTTCCGGGGCACGACAGCCGCGACCACGCGCTGGCCAAGGCCATGGGCTTGCCCATTGTGCAGGTGGTGGCGTCGAGCGAGCCCGTGGACGTGCAGGCCGAGGCCTTTGAGGCCAAGTCGGGACGCGCCATGGCGTCGGATTTTTTGGACGGATTGGCTACGGTTGAGGCGATTGATCGCGCCATTTCTGAGTTGGAGGCGCGCGGATTGGGCGAGCGCACCGTGCAGTACCGCTTGAGGGATGCCGTGTTTGGCCGCCAGCGCTATTGGGGCGAGCCCATTCCGATTGCCTACCGCGACGGGGTTCCGGAGGCGCTGCCGCTCGAGGAGCTTCCGTTGATGCTGCCCGCCGTGGACAAGTACTTGCCCACCGAAGACGGGGAACCGCCGCTGGCGCGCGCGGAGCGCTGGGTTTCGGCCGAAGGCCTTCCGCTCGAGACCACGACCATGCCCGGATGGGCCGGTAGCTCCTGGTACTTTTTGCGGTACATGGATCCGCACAATGAGTCCGCCATGGTGGACCGCGCGGCCGCCGACTACTGGGGCCAAGTCGACCTGTATGTGGGCGGAAGCGAGCACGCCACCGGGCACTTGCTCTACAGCCGTTTTTGGACGCACGCGCTCCATGATTTGGGCCATATTGGCTTCCGCGAACCGTTCAAACGCCTCGTGAACCAAGGCATGATTCAGGGAATCAGCGCGTTCGTGCACCGCATCGAAGGCACCCAGACCGTGGTGAGCGCCGAGCTCGCCGCGTCCTACACCACCCAAAAGCTGCACGTGGACGTGAGTTTAGTGAACGAGCGCCACGAGGTGGACCGCGACGCCCTGCGCGCCTGGATGCCCAGCTGGGCGGGCACCGAATTCCTGCCGGCCGAGGGCCCAATCAAGGTCGAGCGCGAGGTGGAGAAAATGTCGAAGTCCAAGTACAACGTCGTCAACCCTGACGCGCTGGCCGACCAGCACGGAGCCGACGCGGTGCGCCTCTTTGAAATGTTCCTCGGACCCATCGAGCAGAGCAAGCCCTGGGATACCCAAGGCATGTCGGGCGTGGTGGGCTTCTTGAAAAAGTCGGTACGACTGGTGGAGAAAGGGCACGACGGCGAAGCCTCCGCCGAAGAGCTGACCGCCCTTCACACGCTGATTGACAAGCTGCAGCGCGACGTCGAAACCCTGTCGTTCAACACCTCAGTGAGCGCCATGATGATTGCGGTGAATGCTTGGGGCGGACTTCCCCAGCTCGCCCGGACCACGCTGCGCGACTTTGCGGTGCTGCTGGAGCCCTTTGCGCCACACACCGCCGAAGCCCTTTGGGCGGAACTGGGCGGCACGGGAAGTGTGGTACTGGCCCCCTATCCGGTGCTGAACCCTGCCTACCTCGTCAGGGACCGCGTGCAGTACCCGGTGCAGTTCAACGGGAAAACGCGCTTTCAGCTCGAGATGCCGGCGTCTGCGTCGGCGGCCGAAGTCGAAACGGCCGTGATGGCCCACGAAAAGACGGCGCACTTCCTCGAGGGCCGAAGCCCCAAAAAAGTTATTGTGGTGCCGGGCCGGATTGTGAACGTGGTGGGCTAGCCGAACCGCGGCTGCCCCCCAGGCGGTAGTAACCGTTGGTAATCCAAAGCATGACCAAGCCGAAGCCGACTCCGCCCACGATGAGAAGCTGAGCCACCCCCGATTCCGCCGAAAAACTCATTTTCAGCAGAATGGTGGACACGACAAAGCTCGAGTTTCGAATGATGGTCGGAAAGTCGTCGCTGTACAGCAGCGAGAGCAGTAAAATGAACACGTCGCTGACAATCAGCACCGTGTAAAACTGGTCAAAGAACACCGCGTTGAGGTCGGTTACGGGGTGTTCCAGGGCCGATCCGCGCTGAATCCAGTCCGCCAGGCTGGTGGCCGCCAGGCCGGCGAGCACGAGGAACAACCCAAAGGCCAAGAGGTTTTTGGCGCGCACAAACCGACGTAGGTTTCGGGCCTCGGGCTGGTCGGGGAATTCCTGTTCGGCTACGTAGCCCGAAATGCGGTAAAACCACAGCACGCTGGCGTATACCACCAAAACGCAGAGTAAGTCCCACACGAGTTCGGCCATGCCCGGGCCCCAAAAGCCCGTTTGGCCCAGCTCGAGGTGCGTCAGGTCCTTGAACACGCCGCGAATCAAGATGAGGACCATGATTTCGTACTGCTTGGCGACGTAAATGGTTGTGGACCGGCGCAGGTAGTAGACCAAGAGGTAGGTCTCAAAGAGGAGCAGCACCGAAAACGGCGTGTAGATGGCATTGATGGGGTGGGCAAACAATGGCCCCCCGATGAAGTCCGAAAACCAGGGCTTCACCGCATAGCCCAGCAGGTGAACCAAGAAGCTCAGAATTGCGGCAATCAGCGTGTACCGACCCAGCCGGGCCCGGAATTCCGGCGTAAAGGGCCATTCCGCCCAGCTAAGATTGTAATTCATTTCACTGATTTTCAGTGAAATGTACAACAAAGTTCGGGACTACGGCCCTAGGCCTTGGCCAGCGAATCAAGCACGGCCTTGCGCGGCTTCATGCCCGATTCGAAGTCGGCCCAAAGCGAGCGCGGCAGCGGGTCGGCGCGCTGGATCGGCTCTTTGAGCGGGTCCACTTGCCGGCCGTTCTTCCAAAAACGGTAGCACACGTGCGGACCGGTGGCAAGTCCCGTCGACCCCACGTAGCCAATCACCTGACCCTGCTCGACCCGGGCCCCGTTGCGAACGCCCTTGCCGATGCGGCTCATGTGCAGGTACTGGGTAGTATACGTTCCATTGTGCTTGATTTTCACGTAGTTGCCGTTGGCTGAATTATAGGCGGCCGCGACGACGGTGCCGTTGGCGGTAGCCAAAATGGGCGTACCTGAGGGAGCCGCGTAGTCCGTCCCCAAGTGGGCCTTCCAGCGCTTCTGCACCGGGTGAAAGCGGTTCATGGTGTAGCGGGAGGTGATGCGCGCAAATTCCAATGGCGCCTTCAGGAACATGCGCTTCATGCCTTCGCCTTCGTGGTCGTAGTAGCCCTCCACGCTCCCGTCGGCGTTTTGGTAGCGAAACGCATAAAACGACTTGCCGTTGTGGAAAAACCGCGCCGCCAGAATTTTGCCCGTTCCCACGAATACGGTGTCGTCGACGTAGGACTCCTCATAGATGACCTCAAAACGGTCTCCGGCCTGAATGCGGAAGAAGTCGATGGTCCAAGCGTACACTTCAGACAACTTTACCGCCACCGCCGGCGAAACCCCTTGCTTCTCGAGGGTCGCATAGAGCGAACCGTTGATTTCGCCGCCCACAGCCCGTTCCTTGGTCACTTTGGGCCGTTCCACCTTGCGCACAAAGAGGCTGTCGCGGAGGCCAAACACCACGTATTCCGCCACCGAGGGCTCGTAAATGAAGTAGGTCACTTGGCGCGTGCTGTCCTTGCTGCGCAGCAACCAGTAGGCGTCGCCGGCGCGCCACTTGCGCGGATTAAAGTCCTCGGACCCCTTTTGCAGCAGCTCGTCGACCTTCACGGCGTCGATGCCCCAGGTGTCCATGAGTCCGCCAAAGGTTTCGCCCTCGGCGACCTCGTAGCGCTTGGCGTCGAATTCCCGCAGCGAATAACCAAACAAAAAGCCCGGATCGACCTCCTCGCCCTCGGCCTCTGCCCTGCCCGCCGCCGACGGAAGCACCTTGGCCAGCAGCCACAAGCTGAGGATCAAGCCCAGACCGATGCTCACGGCGAGCCAGATCGGTAAGTTGCGCTTTTTTGCAGATTTTTTGGTCATCGAGGGCTCTAAAATACGGCCAAACGACGGGGGAAAACCCTGTTGATAAGTACAAATTGCCTAAAATGGGGGTAACGCAGGGGTTACGCTAAAGTCAGGTATTTGCAACTCAATGAGTTCCCGCCGCCCCCTTCCTGTCGTTGTGCTCAGCGACCTTCACCTCGGAACCTTCGGGTGCCACGCCCGAGAGCTGCTCGCCTACCTCAAAGGCATCCAGCCCGAGGTCTTGATTCTCAACGGAGACATCATCGACATCTGGAATTTTAAAAAATCCTACTTCCCCAAAAGCCATTTTAAAGTGGTCAAGCGTCTGATTTCTATGGCGCAAAAGGGCACGGAGATTTACTACCTCACGGGCAACCACGACGAGCTGCTCCGCCGATTTGCCGACGCCGACTTGGGCCGCATTCACCTGCGGAATTCGCTCGTGATGACGGTGGGCGGCGTGCGAACCTGGTTTTTTCACGGCGACATCTTTGACGCGAGCATCCAAAACGCCCGCTGGCTGGCCAAGTTGGGCGGATGGTCCTACGACCTACTCATCTGGGTGAACCGCGGCCTCAACATGGTGCTGGAACGCATGGGGCGCGAGAAGTACTCGCTGAGCAAGACCATCAAGGATTCCGTTAAAAAAGCCGTCACCTACGTGGGCGATTTTGAACGCGCCGCCGCCGAGATGGCCGTGCGCCAAGGCTACGGCCGAGTGGTCTGCGGCCACATACACCAGCCCCAAATGCGCCAAATCGCCGTTGGCGATCGGCGGATTGACTACTTGAACTCCGGCGACTGGATCGAAAACCTCACGGCCCTTGAGTGGGACGGAACCCAATGGACGTTGTACCAGCACCCCGACGTGCGGGAGCCCGAAGAGGAAGACCAAAAAGTAGATGCTTCGGCGCGCGAACTGCTGACGTGGGTGCTGGCCGAAACCGAAGTTCCGCAATGAAACTTCTCTATGCCGTTCAGGGCACAGGCAACGGGCATGTGGCTCGGGCCCGGCACCTGATTCCCGTGCTCTCGGCCTATGCCGACGTCACCGTGTGGATTTCGGGAACGGAGAGCCAAGTGGACCTTCCGGTGGCCCCGGCGCGGCGTTTTGCGGGAATTTCGTTGAAGTACAACCGCCGGGGAGGCCTGAGCTACCTCAAGTGCCTGACGGACAACGACTGGCTGCGGTTTGTGCGCGACGTGCTCCGCGCCCCCATTCATGATTTTGACCTCATTATCAACGACTTCGAGCCGGTGAGTGCCTGGGCGGTCCTGCTTCGGGGCGGAACGCTGCTCGAGCTCAGCCACCAAGCGGGCGTGCGGCACCCGGGTGCCCCCAAGCCCAAACGCCCGCATGCGCTCGGTGCCTTTATTTTGGCGAACTACGCTCCGTCCAAGCAGGCGATTGGGTTCCACGTGCAGGCAATTGAGCCCTTCGTACGCCCTCCGCTGATCCGCCACGAGGTGCGGTTTGCCGAGCAGCGCCCGCAGCCCCAACTGCTCGTGTACCTGCCCGCCTACGGAACCGCCGAGCTGGTCGCGGCCCTGAGCGACTGCCCCGTGCCGGTGCGCGCCTTTTCGCCCCGGGTTGCGGAGCCCGAAGTACACGGTGCGCTGCGCCTCGAGCCGGTGGACGCCCTGCGCTTCCTCGAGGCGTTTTGCACGTCGGATTCGGTGCTGTGCAGCGCCGGTTTTGAGCTGCCTACCGAGGCGCTTTTTCACGGCAAACGGCTGGCCGTAATCCCGATTGCCGGACAGTACGAACAGGCCTGCAACGCTCTAGCGCTGCGCCAAGCCGGAGCCTGGCACGCCCAGAGCTTGGCGCGCTTCAAGCTGCTGAAGTGGCTGAAGAGTCCGCCCCCGCCGAAGGCGAATTGGCCCGACTACAGTGAAGAATTGGCGCGCGAACTGCTGCGCTTTGCCCCGCACAAGCTCGCGCCGAGCGGTTAGTTGGCGACGGTGCCCCAGGCTTCGCGCTCGGCGTCGGTCCACAAAAACGGAAACGCAATGCGGAGCTGGAACTTCGGCGGAAGGTACTTGGGCCAATTGGTGCCGCCGGTAGCGCGGGCGTCGGTGGGCTGCTTCGCGAGGTAGCGACCGGCCGTCTTCAAATGCTGCATCGGCCAGCGCACGTTCACCTGCTGGTCCAGCTCGCGCAGGGCCTCGCGAAGCGAATCGCTCAACTCGCCGCGGGCCTCCAGGGCCCGGGCTCGGTCCGACAGCGTGCGTCCGTGCACCCGCTGGGCCCGCTCGGCGAACGCCTTCGCGTACTTTTCCTCAAACTGCTTGAGCGTCAGCGTCTTCTCGCCGGTGGCGGCGATCGTGGCGCCTCCGCGCCAGTAAATCTTATCGAGCAGCACCAGCGGATCGGTCTCGCTGGCAAAATCCGCGCGCACGTCGAGGTGCACCAGCTCGTTCAGCCGCGCCAGCGCCATCTCGATCATGCGGTACTGCCCCGACTGAAACCCGCTCGCCGGAATCAGCGCCATGCGAAAGCGCAGAAACTGCGCGCGGTCCATGCCGTCGGTCATCACGGCAAACGACTGCTCGAGCGCCCCAAAGTAGCGGGTGCAGCGCCGCACGTGCTCCGCCAGCGCCTCGGCGTGCGCCGGAGTCCAGTCGGCCGTCCCGGGCATCGGGGCGTCGAGGGCCGCGTCGAGCTCGTGAAGCACCAGCTTGAAGTACAGCTCGGTGATCTGGTGGTACATGATGAAAATCGGCTCGTCGTGGTGCGGCGTGCGCGGCTGCTGCAAGCTCAGCAGGCTGTCGAGGCGGATGTAGTCCCAGTACGTGAGGTAGTCGGCCTCGAGGAGTCCGTCGAGAAAATCGACCAGTTCCTGGCCCGAGGCCGCATACTTGCTGCGCAGGGCTTCGAGGCGTTCCAAAAGCGAAGAATCAAGGGTAGTCATGCCGCAAAGCTATTAGCTAACAGGCAATGCCGGGTCCTTAAGCCTTGGAAATCGTAAACGAAAACGTGGTGCCTTCGCCCGCCGTCGAATTCACCTTGACCGCGTGGCCGTGCGCCTCGACGATGTGCTTGACGATGGCCAGTCCGAGGCCCGTTCCGCCGATTTTTTTGGTGCGCGTGCGGCTGCGGTCTCCGCGAAAAAAGCGCTCAAACACGCGGCCGAGCTCCTCCTTGGCAATGCCGATGCCGTTGTCTTGCACGAGCACGTTGTAGGACTTTTCGCCGGCGTCTTCGATGGCGACGCGCAGAAATCCGCCCGGCTCGTCGCGCGAGTACTTGATCGCGTTCGAAATCAGGTTGAGCACCACCTGGTCCATCCGCTCGGGGTCGGCGAAGACCGCGCAGTCCTCGTCGGGGTCGTAGTCGCGCACCACCGTCAAGCCTTGCTGGGCGATGCGGTCCGACATCTGCTCCAGGGCGTCCTCGATTTGCTCGGTGAGGCTGTAGCGCTCTTTTTGCAGCACGAGCTGGTCGCCTTCGAGCCGGGCGAGCACGTCCATGTCCTGCACCAAGCGAATCATGCGTTCCACGTTGCGCGAGGCTTTTTTGAGGTATTCCTTGCGGACCTTTTGGTCCTTAATTCCGTCCAAAAGCGTCAGCACGTAGCCCTGAATGTTGAAAATCGGCGTGCGCAGTTCGTGCGACAGGTTGGCGATGAACTCGCGCCGCACGTCGTCGCGAACTTGAAGGTTGCTGAGCTCGGTGGTTTTCTTCTGCGCCCAAGAGGCCACTTCCATCTCCACCTTTCCGATTTCTTCGGCGTCGGCCATGAGCGACGTTTGGTAGCGGTCGGGGTTCGAAATGACCTTGTAAATTTTCAACAGCCTTGAATACAAAAACTTGCGGATTAGGTATTCCGCCAAAAATGCCGTGGCGCTGGCGATGAACGTGCTGAGCAGCGTGATTTCGAGGTAGGGCACCTCTTGGACGGGAAGCGGCAGGGCGCCGTCGTCGGTGTGCACGAGCTCGAACATGGCAAACATGACGAACCACACCACCGGCCCCAGCAGGATTCCGATGAAAAAAGCAATGCGTTCCGGACGGTCTAGCACGCCCCGAAGTTACTCTTCGAATTTGTAGCCGACGCCCTTGATGGTCTTGATGGTGTCGTCGCCGATTTTTTCGCGGATTTTGCGAATGTGCACGTCGATGGTTCGGCCGCCGACGATGACTTCAGAACCCCACACGCGGTCCATGATGGAATCGCGCGAAAACACTTTGCCAGGCTTGCTCGCCAGCAGGTGCAGCAGCTCGAATTCCTTGCGGGGCATTTCGATCAGGTTGCCCTTGAGGTACACCTGGTACTTCTCGAGGTTGATCGACAAGTCGCCGCGCTCGAGGCTGCCGACGGGCTCCGTGTCTTTTCCGTTGCGGCGCAGCAGGGCCTTGACCCGGCTGGCCAGCACCTTGGGGCGGATCGGCTTGGTGATGTAGTCGTCGGCTCCGGCGTCAAAACCGGCCACCTGGCTGTAGTCTTCTCCGCGCGCACTCAAAAAGGCGATCAGGGTGGTGGCGATGTCGGGGTTGGAGCGAATCGCTTCGCAGGCCTCGATGCCGTCCATTCCGGGCATCATGACGTCGAGCAGAATGAGGTCCGGGCGATGTTTTTTGGCAGCTTCGACGCCCTCGGCGCCGTCTTTGGCGGTCACCACCGCGTAGCCTTCTTTTTCGAGGTTGAAGGTCACAAATTCCCGAATGTCCGGGTCGTCGTCCACGAGGAGAACGGTTGGTTTTTTAGCCATGGTGCGCGTGATTGGTCCAAAAGTACACGCTTTCCGGTCGCGCGCTCTACCGTTTACCATTTTTTATCGCGGATTTAACCATTTGACAACACGGCGCAGAGCGCCCAACGCGAACTAACTTTGACGGAATGAAACCCTGGTCCGCACTTTTTATTGGTCTACTGATTAGCAGCACGTTAGCTGCGCAGAGTCCCGAAAACCTGCGCATCATGACCTACAACCTCACCTACTTCAGGGCGTACACGTCCTTCTGCACTTCGAGCAACAACCCACCGGGCGCCAAGGAGGGATGGCTGCAGACGGTGGTCGCCCACGCCCAGCCCGACCTGCTGGTCTGCAACGAGGTCGACGGGAGCAATTCAACCGCCCACAGCCGAATCCTCAGCCAGTGCCTCAACACCAACGGCGAAACCCGATGGGCCGCCGCCGACCTCTACACCAACGGTAGCTCGCTGATCAACGCGGTGTACTACGACCAAAACAAGCTGGGCATAAAGTCCCAGGGAATTATTAGCAACGACCTGCAAAACAGCAGTTTAGTTCGCGGAATTGACGTAATTCGCTTCTACTACAAGGACTCGCTTTTGGCGTGGAATCCCGACACGGTGTTTTTCACCCTGTTTGCGGGGCATTTCAAGGCCGGCAATACCGCCACGGACCTCACCGACCGCCAAAAAACGGCCGAGGCCATCATGAACTACTTGGTAACCAAGCCGCGCGACCCGCACTACGTACTTTGCGGCGACCTGAACATGCCCAAGAGCCAGGAGGCCGGTTTTCAGCAGCTGCTGAACTACAGCAACGCGACGGTTCGGTTCTTCGACCCTGAAAATCAACTCGGAAACTGGAGCTCCAACGGGAGTTTCGCGGCGATGCACACCCAGTCGACGCGGGACGCGCAGACCAACAGCGGCTGCTTTTCGGGCGGGGGCCTCGACGACCGCTACGACCACATTTTGACCAACCAGGCGATGCTGAGTTCGTCGGCCCGCATGCGCTACCTCCCGGCGACGCTGCGGCCGTTGGGGAACGACGGCCTCCACTTCAACGTGGCGCTGAACTCGGGCACCAACAATTCGGTGCCGTCGAATGTGCTCACGGCCCTGTACGAACTCTCGGACCACCTGCCCGTGGTCGCCGACTTTGAGGTGGCGCGCTTGGGCATCGGGCTGCCGGAACGCCGCGAATCCGCCGTGCTGCACCGCACGACGACGGGGGAATGGACCCTCAGGCGCATCGACCTCGGAGGCGACTGGGCTGTCGAAGTTTTTGACGCCACGGGCCGCCTGCTCGAGCGCTCCGTTTGGCCGGCCGGCCAGGCAGAATGGACCCTCGGGGGCGCGGCACGGGGATTTGCGTTCGTCCATGTGCTCGCCGGGTCGGCAAGCAGTAAATTTGCGGTCCCTCGATGAACCGTATCCTTATTTTTATCCTGATTTTCAGCGCACTGCACTTTAAGAGCGCGGCGCAGAGCTTTCAGGAACGCAGCACCTCGGCCAGCCAAGTTCGGTTGAGCGTCACCAATGTGGGCACCTTTGGCAACGCGTTTCGGGGCTACCGCGACGGCACCGGCACGCCCTCCTGCGAGTTCCCCGCGGGCTCGGGTACCGAACACCTCTTTGAATCGGGGATTTGGGTCGGCGGAATCGACGCCGGCGGCGGAATCCGCGTCAGCACGTCGGCCTACGACGCCCCGCAGGGCTACGCTCCAGGACGGGGCGGGTTTGAGTTTACTCCGGCCAGCGGACTGACTGAGACTTCGTCCCTCAAGGACCACCCCAACTACCGCACCAACGCCGTGTCGCACCAGGACTTCAGCGCGACCTGCGTCGACACCAACATCCTCGTTCCGGGAACGACGATCCCCATCAGCAACCACCTGACGCCCATGGGGATTTCGATGCAAATGGCGACCTACAACTGGAACTACCGGTTTAGCGACTTCTTTGTGGTCGTGGACGTTACGCTCAAGAATGTCGGAATCGAAACCTACAACGACGTCTACGCGGCCCTCTGGGCCAACAAGGTCGTGCGGAACATCAACCGCACCCCGGCTGGAGCCGGCGGCGCCGTGTTTTACCAGCAAGGCGGAAACGGCTACGACGACAGCCTTCAGCTGGCGTACCGCTTTGACGCCACGGGCGATCCGGGGTGGACCGACTCCTACATCGGCCAGAAATTCCTGGGCGCCGAAGACAAAAACGGATTCCATCATCCGCTCGTCAACGGATTGGACGACCACTACCACGCATGGATTTTCAACAACTCGGGCCAGGCCCTGTACTTTTTTCCGACGACCGACGACCAACGCTACGTCAAGATGACCCAGGGCCTCAACCAAGACCCCTGCTGGAGCAATCCAAACGGGGCGCCCTGCGCGGCCGGCACCGGCGCCAACATCCAGGCCCAGCTGAACGCCGCCGGCAACCGGAGCGACCTTCTGAGCGTGGGGCCGTTCCAAAACTTTGCGCCCGGAGACGAGATCAAGCTCGCCTTTGCCTTTGTGCTGGCCAAAAAGGTGGACGACGGCCAGCCCAACACGGTGAACAACAAGGTCCAGCGCAGCCGACTCCGCGCCAACGCCCAATGGGCCCAAACCTGCTACAACGGCGAAGACCAGAACTTTAACGGAATCCTCGACGCCGGCGAAGACCGCGACGGCAACGGCGAGATCACGCGCTACATTTTGCCCAGTCCGCCCGACGCCCCCCAAGTGCGCGCCGTGCCGGGCGACGGCTTCGTCGACCTCTTCTGGACCGACCGCAGCGAGCGCAGCGTAGACCCCATCAGCCAGCGCGAAGACTTTGCGGGCTACCGGGCCTACGTGAGCCAGCTCGGTTTTGACGTCGACGCGAGCCAACGCACCGCCGAAACGTTTCGCCTCTACGGCGAATGGGACCAGCGCGGCGACGGAGTGTTTTACGAAACCGGCCTCGAACCCATTCAACTCGTGGAGCCCGTGCAGTTCCAAGGCGACAGCCTGACCTACCGCTACCACGTGCGCCTCGAGAATGTGCCCAACGGATGGCAGCGCGCCGTGGCCGTCACGGCCTTTGACCAAGGGGACCCCGACACCCAGCTGGAATCGCTGGAATCGAGCTTTGCGCAGAGTTCCGCCCGAGTGTTTCCCGGCACGCCCGCCCGCGAAACGATGGCCGAAAATCCGCCCTACGTCTACCCCAACCCCTACTACGCCGGGGCCGCCTGGGAAGGCCAAAGCGCCTTTCAGGACGAGAGCCGCCGCCTGATGTTTGCCAACCTTCCGGCCCAGGCGGAGATCCGCATTCATTCGCCCGCCGGCGACCTGCTCGACGTGCTGCACCACAACGCCCAGGGAAGCGACCAGTTGAGCCAGCGCTGGTTCCGCACGTTTGCCAACCCCGAAGAGCAGCGCGTGGTCCTTTCGGGCGGCGAGTACGCCTGGGACATCCTCTCCAAGGACCGCCAAATGATTTCGCACGGCCTGTACCGCTACACCGTGCTCAACCTCGAAACCGGAGAATCCTATTCCGGCCATTTTACGCTGATTAAATAACCATGAAGCACTTTTTTACCCTTCTCGCGACGGCGCTCGGTTTTGCGGCTGCAGCCCAGACCTACTACCCGATTTCCACCCTTCAGTACGTGTCGCCCTCGCAGCTCGCGGCCTGCAAGGACTCCTCGGGTTTTGAAGGCCAGATTGTCAAAACCGTCGGCATCGTCGTGACGCCGGGCAACGTTTCTGAGGTTCCCTCGGGCTCGGTACAGGGCGGACACCGTCCCTTCTTCTTCATCGTCGACACCGCGGCCCAGGGCGCGGCCGGTCCGTTTCGCGGCATGGAAGTCATGGGCGTCTACACCAACGCGCAGAACCAGCTCGTAACCCTTCCGAACGTAGAATACTTGATGCCGGGCGACCTCATTCAGTTCATTGGCAAGGTGTCGACCTTCAACAACGGAACCCAGCTCGAGGCCACCAGCGCCAGCAGCATGACCATCTTGGGCACGCGCCCCGTTCCGACTCCGGCCGTGGTACCTGTGGGCGCCCTGAACGACCCTCAGCGCATCAACATTCCGACGACGGGCGAGCCGTGGGAAAACGCCTTCGTCGACCTGCAAAACGTGACGGTCACCGAGGTGATTTTGTTTGGCGGAAACCGCGTCAGCTTCAACGTAGTCGACGGCAACGGCAACAAAATCAACGTTTCGGACCGCTTTTTGGCCCAAAAGCTCCCCAGCTACCAGACGGTAAACCCGGCTTCGCCCCAGACCACGGGGCAGTTTGTTCCGCCCGTGCCCGGAACGTTTTACAGCAGCCTCAAGGGCATGATTCGCCACGACGGCAACGGCTGCTTTACCGCCGGCGGTACCCGTGGCTACGAGCTCAACCCCTTCTCGGCCGCGCACTACCAAATTGCTTACGCCCCGCCGTACATCAGCAACTTCGAGCGCGATCCGATGATCCCGACGCCCAACCAAAGCCCAGATTTGACCTGCAACATCACCGACTTTGACGGCACCGTGGATTCCGTGCACGTGTTTTACTCGACCAACGCGAGCCTCCAGCCCACGCAATTCACCAAGGCCGTGATGCCGCTCGTGGCCGGTTCGACCGACGAATACGAATTCAGCCTTCCGAGCGCGCCCAACGGAACCCTGATGCGCTACTACCTGCGCGCCAAGGACGACGACGGCAACGTGTCGTACTACCCCACCACGCCCGTGGGCCAAGCCCAGCCCAACGTCGACTACTACACGGTGCGGACCGGCGGCATGAAGGTCTACGACGTGCAGTACACCCAGGCCTCCAACGGCAATTCGCCCTACCTCGGCAAGACGGTGACCCTCAAGGGCTTTGTGACGGCCTCGACCAAGCCCTACGACCTCGGGTACCTGTACCTTCAAGACGCCGACGGCGGACCCTGGAGCGGCATCTGGTGCGTCGGTTCGGGCATCACGCAGTTCTTCCGCGAGGAGGAAGTTCAGGTGACCGGCCTGGTTGAAGAATACTACGGCATGACCCGTTTAAACGTTTCGAGCGTTTCGCGCACCGGCCAGCGCCGTGCGCTGTCCGCCTCAGTACTCAACCCAAGCGACAGCGCCAGCAAGTGGAACTGGGGATGGGAAGCCTACGAAGGCTGCTACGTGCGCCTGGCGGACCCCAACCAAGCCAAGCTGCGCGTGACCAACCCGAACCTCGGCTTTGGGGACTTCGCGGTTTCGCAGACTCCGGGCGCGGGCTACTGGCGCCGCACCTTGGTCATGGCCGGCCGCCAATCGGCCACGGCCTTTGGCTCGCTCTACGTGCAGCTGGTGAGCGACCTGCAGTACGACACGATCGACGGCGAGATGATGGTGGACCCCATTCTGGTCGCCGACACCATGACCATGGACGCCGTAGAGGGCATCCTGTTCTACGGATTCAGCAACTTCCGCGTGCTTCCGCGCAACAACGACGACTTCATCGGAATTAATGTCGCCCTCGACTCGACGGCGCTGCCCAAGTCGACGATTGGCCTTCACGAAGGTTCGGCCGCTGGGCTTCGCAGCTTCCCCAACCCCACGGCCGACGTGATCGTGGTCGAGGGACCCGCGGGCACTTGGGTGCTCAGCGACCTCACCGGCCGAGCGGTTCTGCGCGGACGCCGAAGCGCGGCACCCACCGAGGTGGACCTGAGCGGACTTTCGGCCGGAACCTACGTGCTTACCCTCGATTCTGAAGGCCGCCGCCTCACCTACCGCGTCGTCAAGCAGTAATTCCCCAACCGCCGTGCGCCGCCTCCCTGTGTTCCCCCGTCCCCGCCCTGCCGTGCGCCTCGCGGCGCTCAGCCTGTCCGTCGGGCTGGCGCTGGCATGTGAGCCGGGGGTTCCGGTGGAAAACCAGCTGCCCGAGACGCGCATGTCGGTCGACCGCATCGACCTGAGCGGGCCCGACCGCCTGAATTCGGTGGTCAAGCTGGCGTGGTTCGGCAGCGACGCCGACGGCTACGTCGTGGCCTACGAACTTCGGGTGGGCGAGGGCCCATGGGTGCGCACGACGCAGACCGACAGCACGCTGGTGCTGGGCATTCCGGCGGGCCAGGACACGGCCGACCTCGCGGTGGAAGTCCGCGCCATTGACCACGAAGGCGGAATCGACCCCAGCCCCGCCCGGCTGGTGGTGCCCATCAAAAACACGCCCCCGTCGGCGGAATTCACGACCTCGAGCTTTCCCGACGTGCCGGTGTGGAACGCGGTCACGTTTCAGTGGTTTGCCGAAGACCCCGACGGCGCCGGCAGCATTACCGACGTCGAGCTTCGGGTGAACGGCGGAGCCTGGCGCCCGATTGATCCCAACCAAAAATTGGTGAGCCTGGTGCTCCACGCGAGCGGAGCGACCGCGCTGTACTACGGCAACCAGGAGGCTTCGGCGGCCAACTGGGGCTACGCCCTCGATACCGCCGGCCCTAGCGTGCTCGAAATTCGCGCCCGCGACCTCGCCGGAGCCTGGTCCGCGCCCGACACCGCCCCGCCGGTCACCGTGAAGATGCCGCAGTCCAAGCTGCTGGTGGTAGCCAGCCACAGTGCCGCCGCCGACGCCGCCTGGTCCAGCGACCTCGCGGCCTTGGGCGTGGACTACGACCTGCTCGACTTGCTCAGCAACAGCGGGGCCGCGCGCCCGCGGTCCTGGAACCCCGGGTTCCGCCACACCCTTCGGGGCTACGACGCCGTGGTCGTCTACACCGCCTCGTCGGTCATGCTCGACCCCCAGACGGGGCTGACGAAGCTCCCGCTGGCCCACATGGGCCCTGCCATTCAGCGCTTTGGCGAAGCCGGCGGACGGGTGCTGGTGAGCGCGTCGTTCAGCGCGACTTCAGACCTTACCGACCTCGTCGGCACCTTCCCCATCGACGGACTCGTGACCAGCACCGGCCAAGTTCGGTTGGTGACCGATTCCGCGCTCGTGGCCCAGCAAAGCGGATACCCCAACCTCAAGTCGACCAACGTGCTCATCGGCCTCACCCCGATGGTAGCGAGCGCCGACGCCGAGGTGCTGTACCGCGGGCAGCTCAGCAAGCTGTCGGGCTGGCAGGGCGACAACCTGATGGGGGTGCTGCGCCGCAAGCAGGGCGCCGTGCAGAGCGTGTTTTTGTCGTTTGACCTGCACCGCCTCGACGGCCAAAACGGCCAAATGCGCCGCGACGCGCTTCAAAAAATACTGATCGATGAATTTGGTCTCTAAAATCGCGGTTGTGCTGGCGCTGCTGGCGAGCTTTGGGGCTTCGGCCCAGAAGCTCGGCGTGCTGCGCGGAACCGTGCGCGACGCCGAAACCGGCGAGGAGCTTCCGGGAGCCGGCGTGAGCCTGGTGGGCACCTACCTCAACGCGGTCACCGACGTCAACGGCAATTTTGTGCTGCCCAAGGTTCCGGTCGGCGAATTCAGTGTCAAGGTGCAGATGATGGGGTACGGAACCAAGCAGATCAACGGCGTCCGCGTGACCCTTGGCCAAACGACCGTGCTGAACGTCAAGCTTTCGAGCGACATCAACGAGCTGCAAACGGTCACCGTGGTCGGCAAAAAAACCGCGGTCGACCTCGAGCGGGCGGGAAGCGAACGCCTCATTGGCACCGACGAGCTGCGCCAAATGAACGTGCGCAACGTCGAAGACGCCGTGGCCACCCAGGCGGGCGTGGTCAAAACCACCGACGGACTTCAGATTCGCGGGGCGCGGGTGTACGAAACCGAATACCTCGTCGACGGAATCAGCGCCCAAGACCCGCTGGCGGGCACCGGATTTGGCGTCAGCGTGCAGTCGTCGGCCATTCAAAGCATTCAGGTGACTACGAGCGGCGCGAGCGCCGAGTTCGGCGGCGGTTCCAGCGGCGTCGTGAGCACCCAAATTCGCGAGGGCGGAGACCGACTTGAGGTTTCGGGCCGCATGCAGCGCGACTACCTCGCCCGACCCACCGCGGCCAGCAGCTTCTTCACCGACCGCGGGGAGGCCACGCTGGCGACGCCCGTTCCGTTTACCAACAAACGCTTAACGCTGTTTACCAGCGCGTCGTTTGACCTCAGCGACACCTACTTCCCCACGGTGGCCAAGCAGCTGCACTCGTCGCTGTTCAAGGCCAACGACTCGCTGTGGGCTCCGCGCCAGGACAACCAGTGGTCGCACTCGCTGAAGCTGGGCCTGAAGGTGTGGAAGGGCGGAAAATTCACGCTCAGCAACCAGCACTCGCTGAACATCAACCAAAACACGCGGAGCCTTCAAATCGTGGGCCTCGACGCGCTG
Source organism: Bacteroidota bacterium (assembly GCA_041179465.1). Classification (GTDB taxonomy): domain Bacteria; phylum Bacteroidota; class Bacteroidia; order Flavobacteriales; family Schleiferiaceae; genus TMED14. The sequence continues at coordinate 16,846 of JBEGTJ010000024.1, forward strand.
CTGACCCCGGGCTACCAGTACATCCGCAGCAAGGACCTGGACCGCGCCACTACCTACACCCACCACTCCAACCTGACGGCGCTCGGATTTCAGCAGGTTTTTGGTCCGAAATGGGGCCTCAGCGTGAACGCCGGCCGGCTGTTTACCAACCTTCGGGCCGACGCCAACGGCCGCCCCTTCCGCCAAGAGACGGTCGACGAAATCCTCGACGAGGCCAACATCATTTCGTACCCCGTGAGCGTGTTTAACCCGGGCGACCCGTCGGGAACCGTGTACATTCGCCCCGGCGACGGCCTGTACAACAACGGCGGAATCGCGCCCACCTGGCACGACCACTACGTCGAAGAGTACACCTTGCGCCTCAAGGCCAACTACTACCCGGCGGGCGGCGTGCACAAAGTGGCCTTCGGAACCGAAAATCAGTGGAACGAGTACCAGTGGGTCGACGTGACCGCCCCCTGGGTGGGAGCGCCGATCAAGCTGAACGACAGCACGTTCACCGAGTCGATTTCGATCGGTTCGTCGAACGACATTTGGAAGGCCCGTCCGCGCGAGCTGGGCGCCTTTGTCGAGGACCGCATCACCTACAAAGGCCTGCAGGCCACCCTGGGGCTGCGCCTGAACATGTGGGCGCCGGGAAGCTTCGCCGACGAGGCCATCGCCAACCCCAATTCGCCCGTGGTCGACGCCGTGCGCGCGGACTACCTCGACAAGACCCTCGGCCTCGCCGGACTGCGCTGGAAGGCCCGCCTGCTGCCGCGGCTCGACGTGACGTTCCCGGTCACGCCCAACCACGTGCTCTACTTCAACTACGGCCACAGCATGCGTTTGCCGCACCCGCGCTTCGTGTACGCTGGCCTGGATCCGGTCTACCAGGACCGCAGCTTCTTGAGCTTCTTGGGCAACCCCAACCTCGACCCCGAGGTCAACGTGGCCTACGAGGTGGGCTACAAGGCCGCCTTCAGCCGCAGCTTTGGGGTGACGCTGAGCGCCTACAACTCCAACCGCTTCGACTACATCGTCTCGCGCCGCGTGTTCGTGCTCGACGCCACCGGACGGCCCGTCACCAAAACCATGTACATCAACCAGGACTACGCCCGCATCCAGGGCGTCGAACTGGGCCTGGAATGGCAGCTCTCCAAATGGCTGCGCTGGGTGGCCAACACTTCGCTGCAGTCGGCGCGCGGAAAATCCAACAGCGCCCGCGAATCCTCGCTGCAGATCGAGCAAAACGGCGAAGTTCCGCTCAGCCGCGAGCAGTTTTTGGCCTGGGATCGCCCCTGGAACCTCAATTCGAGCTGGTTTTTTCAGGCCGACACCTCCCTGCGCGTTTGGGGCATTCCCCTGCGCGGACTGGGCGGCTTCCTGCAGTACCGCGGCTCGGCCGGCTACCGCTACACGCCGCAAACCCTGGTGGGCGTCAACGACTTAGGCCGTCCGCAGTACGCCATTCAGGTCAACGAATTTTTGGCCAAACTGGGCACGCCCTGGCATACCTGGGACGCCCGACTGACCTACGACCTCGCCACCGCGAAGGGCCGCGGCGTGCAGTTCTCCATTGACGTGCTCAACGTACTGAACCGCCGCAACGCCCAGCTCATCAACCCGGTGACCGGGCGCGCCTACGAATACGGCGACGACGTGCCCAACACCTGGCGCGACCCGCGGCCGGAATACAACGGCCCGCAGGAACGCGGACTCGACCCGCGCGACCCCTCGCGCTACAGCCCGCCCCGTCAAATCCTCTTTGGCCTTCAGTTCAAGATATGAAGACGACCTTGACCCTCCTCGCGGTGGCCCTTGGCCTCCCGGTGCTCGGACAGTGGCTGCCCAGCTACGGCGGGGAACGCGCGGGCCAGGCGTCCTACAGCTTTTTGAAGTCGGACTACCACATCGCCTCGGCCGGAATGGGCTCGGTGGGCAGCATTTTGGGCGGAGACGCCCGCAGCCTGGGCTACAACCCCGCCGGACTGGCGCGCACCCCGGGACTGAGCGCCGCCTTTGCGAGCGTGGGCAACGGCAGCGGCCTCGAGCAGGGTTCGGCCTTTGTCGCCTCCAAAATTCGCGGGCGCAGCGCCGCTTGGGGTCTGGGAATCCTGCGGCTCCAAACGGGCGCCTACGAAGAGCGCACTGAGTTCCGCCCCCAGGGCACCGGCCGCTTGCTCTACGACGCCCAAACCGCCGTGCTCCTCACCTATTCGCAGCAGCTCACCGAACAGTTCCAGATGGGCGTAACCCTCAAGGCCCTCAACGAGACCTACAGCTCGGGCTACGCCGGCTGGGGCGCCGCGGCCGACGTGGGCTTTCAGTACCACCTGCGCGAAGAGGGCCTGCGCTTTGCGGTCGTGCTGCGCAACTTCGGCGCGCCGGTGGGCCTTCGGGGCAATGCTTGGGCGGTGCCCTACAACCGCGACTCCCTGTCGTCGCTGGAGTCCGCCAACCTTCCGACGGAATTCGCCATCGGAATCCACTACCGGGCCCTCGAACGCGGAAAGCACCACCTCGACGTGGCGGCGCAGCTCGTGCACCCCAGCGACAACGCCGAGAACTACCGGGCTGGCCTCGAATACCGCTACGCCGACCAGCTTTTTGTGCGCAGCGGAATCATGCTCAACCAAGCCGGACAGCCCTACCCGACCCTGGGCCTCGGGGTGGCCCAGCAGCTCGGCGCAACGAAGGCCCTGCTCGACCTCGCCGTGCAGCCCACCGCCGGAATGGGCACTTGGTCGTCGATAGGGCTCACGCTGATTCCGCGCTCAAAATCCACGAAATGAAGAAGTTGCTGGCCATAACCGCCGTGGGCCTGAGCCTGATTGGCTGCGAAAACTACTTGGGTTCCAAGACCGACCTCGACTTCATTGAGGTCCCCAACTACGGCATCCGCGAGATCGCCTACGTGCCGATTCAGCCCGCGTTCGACGGATTTGTGCACCCGACCGACCTCTGCATCGGCTTTGACGAGCTCATCTACGTCGTCGACGCGGGTACCGAAGAAATCGTGTGCCTCGACGAGTCGGGCGCTGAGCAGGGCCGGTTTAGCGTTCCGGGCGTCAAGACGGTCCGCCAAGACCGCCGGCTCGACCTTCTGGCCATTGGTACCCACGACACCAGCATCAACGGCGTGGCGTACACGCTTCCCGCCATTTACCGCATCAACCAAACGGCGCCGAGCGGCTACGGTCTCGACTACGCGCGGATCGTCCACAAAACGGTGCACCCGTTTTACTTCAAATCCACGTTTTCCACGGGCGACGCCAACGCGGAATTCGGCCAAATCGCCATTTTGGCGAGCGCCGACCCCGCCCTCAACAACCGCTACTACGTGACCCGGCGCGGCACCATTTCCAACAACGCCAACCAGGGTCCCGACCAGGCCGTCGTGCTGTTTGACGCCCAAGACCAGTACGTTTCGCCGCTAAGCGTCACCACCTCCGCCGGCTTGTTTGCGAACTACTTCAAGGCGCCGCAGGGCATCGTGAGCTTTGCGCAGCCGCCCCAACTGACCGCGCGGGCCGGAGACGACTTCTGGTACACCTCGCTCGACGCCAACCAAGAAATCCGCGTGCAGCAAATCAACCTGGTCGAAACGCCCTACGGCGCCGACTACAAGCCCGGCGTGGCCCTGCCCAATCCCGACCGCACTGACCGCTGGATCGGGCAGCCCGGCCTGTTTGAGCGCCCCGTGGGCATGGCGATGGCCGGCGACCAAACGCGCTACCTCTTCGTGGTCGACGAGGCCAAGGACTCCGTCTTCCAGTTTACCGCCAACGGCCTCGAGGGCATTCCTCCGCCCCCCGCGAGCGGCGAAACGCGCTACGCCAAAGTTTCGTTTGGCGGACGCGGAACCGGCCCCATGCAGTTCAACGGCCCCGTCGCCGTGGGCTACTGGCGCAGCATCCTCTATGTGGTCGACGCCGGCAACGGCCGCGTCAGCCGATTTAAGAACACCTTAGACTTTGACTAACGTTTAGCTAACCCTTCGCCCGCGCTTTGGGGGTATTTTTGCCAAAGCAACTTTTTGATCTGAACATGAAGCACGTTTACGCCCTTTTTGCCGCCCTGCTTGCGCTCGCGGCCTCGGCCACCCACTACCAAGTCCAAGTGGGGTCGAACTATTTTGCCCCCGCCTACCTCAGCATTCAGGTGGGCGACACCGTTACCTGGACCCAGGTCAGCGGCAACCACAACGTCAACGGCAGCTTGTCGACGTTCCCGAGCAACCCCGCGGGCTTCAGCAGCGGTGCGGTAGCCGGCGGAACCTGGACCTACACCTTTGCCTTCACGACGGCCGGTACCTACGCCTACCAGTGCGACCCGCACGCCGCGATGGGCATGGTCGGCACCGTCAAGGTCACGACCCCCTGTACCGAGCTCTACTTCTCGGAATACCTCGAGGGCAGCAGCAACAACAAAGCGCTGGAAATCTACAATCCGACCAACGCGCCCATCAACCTTTCGGCGTACAGCGTCAAGGCCTACAACAACGGCGGAACCGCCATCTCCAACAGCCTCCAGCTGCCCAACAAGAACCTGGCGCCCTACGACGTCTACGTGATCGCCAACCCCACGGCCGTTGCCGCCATCTTGGGCGTTGCCGACACCACCTCCACCGTGACCTTCTTCAACGGCGACGACGCCATTGTGCTCTTCAAGAACAACGACACCCTCGACATCATTGGCGACGTGGGCGTGGACCCCGGCACCAACTGGGTGGTCGGAACCGGCGCAACCTCTGAATTTACGCTGGTCCGCAAGCCCAACGTGCGCAACGGCCAACTCGTGTGGACGCTTGGCGCCAACGAGTGGCTGGTCAGCCCCCAGAACACGACAACCTTCCTGAACGCCCACACCTCCAACTGCGGTAGCGGTGGTGGTGGCGGTGGCGGCGGAACGACCACGGGGCCGGCCGTTCGCGCCATTGGCACGATTCGCGGCGTGAACAACGACGGCGTGGCCGACTCCAATAACGTGGTGGTGCGCCTCCGCGGAGTGGTGACAACCAACGACTTCCGTGCCTCGGGCTACACCTTCCACCTTCAGGACGCCACGGGCGGCATCGTGGTCTTCCGCAGCGCCGACTTGACCAACTACGCCACACCCTTGCGCGGCGACTCCCTCGAGGTCTACGGAACCCTCAACCAGTTCAACGGCCTGCTGCAGATCATTCCCGACACGATCCACGTTCGCGCCCAAAACCGTCCGCTGCCGGCCCCGGTGGTGGTGACTACCCTGGGCGAGTCCAACGAGGGCAAGCTCGTGCGCATGAACAGCCTGAGCGTGACGACCTGGCCGGCCACGTGGACCGGTTCGGGCCAGAACATCACCCT
>JBEGTJ010000025.1:0-21525 GCA_041179465.1 Bacteroidota bacterium
AGGCTGAGGTTGGCCCAGAGCTTTTTGCGCTGGAAGCCGGCGATGCGAATGCCTTCGATGGGAAAGCCGGCCGCAGGGACGCGCTCCATTTCCATGCGGCCTTCGGCGCCGACAAAGAGGATGCGCGACTGGGGGTAGCGCGACTGGATTTCGCGGGCGATGCTGACCGCCGGAAAAATGTGTCCGCCCGTTCCGCCGCCAGAAATGATGATGCGCAGTTGTTCCGCCATGGGTCGTAGTGCTAAGCTTTTCGGGTGGGTTCAGGGGCCTCGTTCCAGTCGTTGGCGAGGGCGTCGGCGAGTTCAGGGTCGACGTTTTGGCCGTCGCCTTTGCCGCGGCTCACGGCAAGGACCATGGCCAAGGCGGCGCTGGTGATGACCAGGGAGGTTCCGCCCGCGCTCACGAGCGGAAGGGTTTGGCCGGTTACGGGAAAAAGGCCGGTGGCCACGGCCATGTTGATGAAGGCCTGCAGGACGATGGCGTACCCAATGCCCAGGGCGAGGAGCTTGCCGAACAGGTCTTTGGCCCGCTTGGCGACCCGCACGACCGAGAAGAGCAGCCAGACGTACATGGCCAAGATGACGGTTCCGCCCACGAGCCCGTACTCTTCGACGATCAGGGCGTAGACGAAGTCGGAGTTGTTTTGCGGAAGGAAGTGCTTGTAAAGCCCGGCGCCGGGACCCTGGCCGAAGATGCCGCCCTCGGCGATGGCCGTTTGGGCGGTAGTGGTTTGGTAGGTGTCGTCTTCGGTTCCGCCGCCCGCAAAGGTCTCGATGCGCGACTTCCAAGTCTGCACGCGGTTGGGCATGAGGTCGGGCGCGATCAGCACCGCCGAGACGAAAAGGGCGAGGAACCCCGCGCCGATTCCGGCGATGCCCAGCAGGTAGCGAAAGGGGTATCCGCCCAAAGCCAGCACCACGCTGGCGTTCAAGAACACCAAGGCGGCGGTCGAAAAGTTGGCGGGCAAAATGAGCCCTACGGTCAAGAAAATGGCCCAAAGCACCTTGCGGAACGACTGCCAAAAGGTCCATTCCTCCTTGCGCTTGGCCAGCTGCCGGGCGACGAACATGATGAGGACCACGTTGGCCATGGCGCTCGTTTGAAACGAGATTCCGAAGATGTTGAGCCAGCGGCTCGCGTTGGCACCGCCAATGGTCCGCCCCTGGGCGAGCGTGAGGGCCAAAAGGCCAATGCTCAGCACCATGAGCAGTCCGGCCAAGCTGCCAAAGAATCGGTAGGGGGTGCGGTGCACGACAAACGCAACCACCCAGCTCAGGACCACGTAGGCGAAGTAGCTGAACGCGCCGCCGCCGCTGTAGACGGGCAGCAGCGAGAAGAGCGAAAGCAGCATCAGGCTCACCCAAACTTGGGTGCTGCCCTGAAAATACTTGCTAAAGCCTTGGTGCTCCATGGATTACAGGGCGCGTACGCAGGTTTTGAATTGGCGTCCGCGGTCTTCGTAGTTCTGAAAGAGGTCGAAGCTGGCGCAGCACGGACTCAGCAGCACCGTATCGCCTTTGCTGGCGAGTTGGTAGGCGGTGCGCACGGCCTGTTCCATGCTGGCGGTTTCGGCCAAAAAGTGCACGCGGCCTTCAAAGGCTTCGACGATTTTGCGGTTGTCGGTGCCCATGGCCACGATGGCTTTGACCTTTTTCTCGACGAGGCGGAACAGTTCGCTGTAGTCGTTGCCCTTGTCGACGCCGCCCAAAATGAGCACGGTGGGCGTGGTCATGCTCTCCAGCGCGTAGTACGTCGAGTTGACGTTGGTCGCCTTGGAGTCGTTGATGAAGTGAATTCCGCCGACGTGGGCCACCGACTCCATGCGGTGCTCCAAGCCCTCAAAGTGCGCCAGGGATTCGCGAATGGCCTCGTCGCGGACCTGGAGCAGTCGGGCCGAAAGGCCCGCGGCCAGGGCGTTGAAGGTGTTGTGCTTGCCCTGTAGGGCGAGTTCGTCAATGGTCATGTCGGTATCGGCGGTGCGAATGAGGTACTTAGGGGGAACTGGGGCGGCACCTTGGGCCGGAAGTTCCGCCGGCTCTGAGGTGTAGATGGGGTAGAGGCTGGCGGCCACGCGCTCGAGGTAGCGGCGGCTGACGGGGTCTTCGCCATAAAAGACAAAGGCGTCTTCGGCCCCTTGGTGCTGGGCGATGGCGAACTTGGTTTCGGCGTAGGCCTCCAGACTTCCGTAGCGGTCGAGGTGGTCGGGCGTAATGTTGGTGAGCACCGCCACGTCGGGCTTGAAGCTCGGGCAGTCCTCGAGCTGGTAGCTCGAGACCTCAAGCACGTAGATGTCGGCCTCGGGCTCGAGCAGCAGCCGTCCGGCGCCGATGCCGATGTTGCCTCCTACCTGCACGTTGGCTCCGGCCTGGCGCAGGATGTGCCCCAGCCAGCTGGTCGTCGTGGTCTTGCCGTTGCTGCCGGTAATGGCGGCAATTTTGGCGCGGGCGGGGCAGTTGCGGTAAAACCACTCGACGTCGGACCAAATGGGCACTCCCGCCTTTTTGAGGGCGACTACGGCGGGGTGGCTGGGCGGAATACCCGGGCTTTTGACGACCGCCTCGGCGCGCAGCAGCTGCTCCAGGCTGTGCTGGCCCTCTTCGAAGGGAACGCCCGCCGCCTCGAGTTCCGCACGGTATCCCGGACCCAGCGACTTGCCCTCGCTGAGGAATACGCCGACGCCTCGGTGGGCCGCCAGAAGGGCGGCTCCGATTCCGCTCTCGCCGCCGCCGAGCACGGCAATTTGCTTAGGTAGGGAGGCACGCACGGGACTAGCGGAGTTTAAGCGTGATCAAGGTGAAGATGGCCAAGAAGATGCCCGAAATCCAGAAGCGCGTCACGATTTTGGACTCGTGCAGGCCCTTTTTCTGGTAGTGGTGGTGCAGCGGCGACATCAAGAAGATGCGGCGGCCCTCGCCGTACTTCTTTTTGGTGTACTTGAAGTAGGCGACCTGCAGCACGACGCTGAGGTTTTCGACCAAGAACACGCCGGCGAGGATCGGAATCAGCAGTTCCTTGCGGATCGCCAGCGCAAACACCGCAATGATGGCGCCGATCGAAAGGCTGCCGGTGTCGCCCATAAATACTTGAGCCGGGTAGGTATTGTACCACAAAAAGCCGATGGCGGCTCCCAAGAACGCCGCGGCAAACACGATCATTTCGCCCGACATCGGGATGTACATGATGTCGAGGTAGCTGGCGAACACCACCGATCCGCTCACGTAGGCCAGGATGGCAAGGGTGAAGGCGATGATGGCGGAGGTTCCGCCCGCCAGGCCGTCGAGGCCGTCGGTCAAGTTGGCGCCGTTGCTGACCGCCGTGATGATGAAGATGACGATCGGGATGAACAGCAGCCACGCCCATTCGGCCTGCGCGTCGGTCCAAAATACCAAGTCGGCGTAGTCAAACGTCGAGTCTTTGATGAACGGAATGGTAGTCTTCAGGTGCTGCTGGGCCGCCCCAAACGTGGGTTTGCCGCCGCTTACTTCGCCGTAGAGTTCGTCGAGCGCCGTCGCCGGAAGCTCTTCCTTCATCGTCACGTCGGGGTGGAAAGCGAGTACCGCGCCCACCACGAGCCCCAGGGTGATTTGCCCGATGACCTTGAAGATGCCCCGCAGGCCCTGCTTGTTCTTGCGGAACACCTTAATGTAGTCGTCGGCGAAGCCAATGGCCCCCATCCACACGGTGGTAAGCAATAATAACTGGATGTAAATGTTGGATAAGTCGGCCACGAGGAGCACGGGTACGACAAGGGCCGCCAGAATGATGAGGCCGCCCATCGTCGGAGTGCCTGCTTTGCTGAGCTGGCCTTCGAGTCCGAGGTCGCGCACCGTTTCGCCCACCTGAAGTTTGCGCAGCAGTTTGATCAGCCGCCCCCCAAAAGCCAGGCTAATGGTCAGGGAGAGCAAAATGGCCAAGGCCGCCCGGAACGTCAGGTAGCTGAACAGCCCGGCGCCGGGCAAATCGTAAGGCTTCAACAGGTCAAATAGCGCGTACAGCATGGCTTACAAATCGTTAAACTGAGCTTTGAGAACGGCCACATCGTCAAACGGATGCTTGACGCCGGCAACTTCTTGATAGGTTTCGTGGCCCTTGCCCGCGACGAGAACCACGTCGCCCGGCTGGGCCAACTGCACGGCGAGCTTGATCGCCTGCGCGCGGTCGCTGATGCGCAGGCAGCGGCGCTTCTGGACCGGGTCGAGCCCGGCTTCCATATCGTCCAAAATCGCCTCGGGATCTTCGCTGCGCGGATTGTCGCTGGTCAAAATCGCCTTCGTGCTGCGGTCCGCGGCAATGCGGGCCATCTCGGGGCGCTTGCTCCGGTCGCGGTCGCCTCCGCAGCCCACCACCGTAATGATTTGCTGGGCCCCTTGATTCAGCTCCTGCAGCGTTTGGAGCACGTTTTCGAGCGCGTCGGGCGTGTGCGCGTAGTCCACAATGCCCATGCGGTTTTCAGGTCCAGAGACCTTTTGAAAGCGGCCGTCCACACTGCGCACCGCACTGAGTGCCTGCAGCGCTTCGTCGGCGGGAATCCCCAGCTCGACCGCCACCCCGTACATGGCCGCCATGTTGTAGGCGTTGAACGCCCCAATCAGCTGCGACCAGCACTCCCGCTGGTTGATGCTGAGCAACGTGCCTTGGAGGTGCGACTCCAAAATCTTCACCTTGACGTCGGCCGGGCGCTTCAGCGCATACGTGAGCTTGCGCGCTCCGCACTCGAGCAGCATCGTTTCGCCGTGCTTGTCGTCGGAATTCACCAGCGCAAAGGCCTCCGAACCCAACCCGTCGAACAGCATCTTTTTGGCGGCGACGTAGTGGTCCATCGTTCCGTGGTAGTCCAGGTGGTCGTGCGAAATGTTCGTGAACACCGCCCCCGCGAACCGCAGTCCCGTTACCCGGTGCTGCACCAGTCCGTGCGAACTCACCTCCATGAACACCACCTTGCAGCCGGCCTCGCGCATCCGCGCCAGATGCCCTTGAAGCACCCACGCGTCGGGCGTGGTGTGGGTGGCGGGCTCCTCGGCGGTGTGCACGCAAACCTTAACCGTGCTGATCAGGCCGGTGCGCACTCCGCGGTTTTGGAACAGGTGGTACAGCAACGTGGCGGTGGTCGTCTTGCCGTTGGTGCCCGTGACGCCGACCACCTGCATGTCGTGGCTGGGCTGATCAAACCACGAACACGCCATAAGCGCATAGGCCTCGGCGCTGTTGCTCACAACCACCCAAGTGGCGCTCGGCGAGGGCTGGTCGGGCAGGGCCTCCACCACGAGCACCTTGGCTCCGGCGGCAAGGGCCTGCTCCAGGTAGTCGTGGCCGTCGGAATGGGTTCCGCGCACCGCCACAAACAAGCTGTCGGGGCGGACCTTGCGGCTGTCGGTCGTCACCGACTCCACGGCCAGGTTGGTGCTGCCCTGAACGTCGACCAAGCGCACCCCATAGAGAAGATTTTTGAGCAGCTTCATCCTAAAATCAGCGTAATCGATTTGCGTCCTCCGCCCGGTACCCAGCTGCGCACGCGGCCGTTGCCTTTGGTTTGCACCGAATACCCGAAGCGTTCGAGCAAGTGCAGGGCGTCGGTGGCCTTCCAGCCCGTCCAGTTGGGCATGCTGCCGCGCTCGAGCGCGGCTTCGGCCTCGGCCCAGCGCTTCTCGGCGCTGGCTTCTTGCTTGCGGGCGGCCGTTTCGAGCCCGTCGCTCCAGTATCCGCGCGGAGGGGTGCGGTCGTCTGGAATAAACCGGGTAATGCCCAGGGCAATGTCTTGGAATACCGGCGCCGCGACGATGTTGGCGTAGTAGCCCATGCTCTTAATCGGCCGGGCAATCACCACCACGCAGGAATACTTCGGGTTGTCCGCCGGAAAATACCCGGCAAACGACGCCTGGTAGCCCATATTGGCCGGATTCCAGTACTCGAGCTGGCACGTGCCGGTCTTGCCCGCGAGCTTGAGCGAGTCCAGCTTGATGTTGGCGGCAGTCCCGCGAATCACCACTTTTTCCATCAGGTCGCGCACCTTCATCACGTTTTCTTTGGACGCAATGCTGCTGCGGATGTAGTCCAGTTCGGACTCGGCCACGACCTGCCCGCGGTCCAGCGTGCGCTCCCACAGCCTCGGGCGCACCATTTTGCCGTCGTTGGCCAGGGCATTGTAAAAAGCTAAGGTTTGCAGCGGCGTGCACTGTACGCCGTACCCGAACATCATCCACGGAAGCGTCGTGCCCGACCAGCGCGCGCTTTCGGGATTCGGAATGAACGGGGCGCTCTCCCCGTTGACCTCGATGCCGGTTTTTTCGCCGAGCCCCATTTGGTAAAGACGGTCGACAAACTCCTGCGGATCGGCCGCATACTTCGGGTAAATCGCCTTGACCACCCCGGTATTGCTCGAAACCTCGAGGGCGCGGCCCAGCGAAATCACCCCGTACCCGCCCTTGTGGGAGTCGTTGACTTTTTTGCCGTGCACCACATACACCCCGCCGTCGGTGTCGACCTTGGTCGCCGTGTCGACGATGCCGTCTTCGAGGGCGGCGAGCAGGGCGGCGAACTTGAACGTGGACCCCGGTTCCGTGCGCTCCCACACGGCGTAGTTGCGCAGCTCCGTGTACACCGAGTCGTCTTTTTCGCGTCCCAAATTCACCATAGCGCGGATTTTCCCGGTCGCCACCTCCATCACGATGACGCTCCCGTGGTCGGCCTGAAACTGCTCGAGGCGCTGGAGCAGGGCGCGGTGCGCGATGTCCTGGATGCGGGTGTCCAGGGTAATTTCGATGTCGGCGCCGTCGCGCGGATCCACTTCAAATTCTGCCTCCAGGGGCTTCCACTGGCCTTTGCCGAAGTGCTGCATCCAGCGCAGTCCGTTTTGTCCGCCCAGCACCTCGTTGAACGTGGCCTCCAGGCCTGCCTTGGCGTCGGGGCGCCAGTAGCCGATGGTGCGCTGGGCAAGCATGCCCATGGGCATTAGCCGCGTGTAGCGCTCTTCGGCGATCAAGCCGCTTTTGAAGGGTCCGCCCTCAAAAAGAGGCAGGTCGCGCACCTTGCGGTACAGGCTAAAGCTCAGGTTTTTGGCGAGAAACGCGTACCGCTTGCCCTCGCGGTGCTGCTCGCGCAGGTAGGTCAGCCACTCTGACGCGCTGCGCTCCGGGAGCAGCCGGTGGAGGCCCAGAACCGTCTTTTGAATCCGCTCGTCAAAGCGGGCTTGGTCGACAATCGAAGCGTCCCAACGCAGCTCGTACACGGGCATGGAGGTCGCCAGCAGCTGGCCGTCGGCCGAATAAATGTTGCCGCGGCTGGCCGGAACCTCGCGCTGCTGGACCACGCGCTGCCGTCCGGCCTCGCGCAGGGCCTCGCCGTCGCGCAGCGAAACCACGTAGAGCTTGACCAGCACCGCGGCGGCGAAGAGCGCCAGCGCCGCCGTGAGTCCGGCGACCCACCGCGAATTCAGGCGTTCGGGGTCATTCGGCGTCATCCTTGGGAATCGTTATGCGTTCCGGTGCTTTGGTGGGCGGCACCAGGCCCATCAGCTGCGCCCGCTCCCGCACCGAACTTTCGGTGCCCAGGCGCATCAGCGTCGATTTTGCCTCGAGGTATTCTGACTTGATTTCGCTCAGCTCGGCCGACCGCTTGCTGATCGTGCGGGCGTTTTGCTCGGCCCGGTGCGCCAGAAAGATCGCGATCATTCCGAGCGCGCTCAGGTAGGCCACAAACGGCAGGTTGCGCACCACATAAGGGTGCCCTAAAAAACTACCCCGCAGGACCGAGGTGACGTTGACGCGCGGGGTGGGCTCAGCCATGATTCAAGGCTGTTTTTTCGGCCGCGCGGAGCCGCGCCGAGCGCGACCTCGGATTGCGCTCGAGTTCGTCGGGACCGGCGCTTACCGGCTTGCGGGTAATAAGGGTGAACGGAACCAGGCGGCGCCCAAAATCGTCGCGGTCGGCCTCGCCGTCGAGGCGGCCCTCGCGCATCAGGTTTTTGACGCGCCGGTCTTCGAGGCTGTGGTAGCTCATCACCACCAGGCGTCCGCCCGGCGCCAGCACGTCCACGCAGTCCGTTAAAAAGCGGTCCAGCACGTCCATTTCGCGGTTAACCGCAATGCGGATCGCTTGAAACACGCGCGCCGGCAGCTTGGTATTGCGGCCGCGTTGGCTAAACGGCTCGAGTACGGCCTTGAGCTCGGTCGTCGTGCCAATGGGGAGCGCGCGAAGAATGGCGGCGGCCACGGCGGCCGGGCGCTCCACGTCGCCAAACTCGGCAAGCACCTTGCGAAGCTCCAGCTCGCCCACCTCGTTGAGCCATTCGCTGGCCGGCTGGCCCGCGTCGGGGTTCATGCGCATGTCGAGCGGACCGTCAAACTTGTGGGCAAATCCGCGCTCGGGCACGTCAAGCTGGTGGCTGCTCACCCCCAAGTCGGCCAAAATCCCGTCGACCTGCGCCACGCGGTGCAGCTTCAAAAAGCGTTTGAGGTGCTCGAAGTTGTGCGGAACCAGCGTAAAACGCGGATCGTCCAGCGCGTTCGCTTGGGCGTCGGGGTCCTGATCGAACGCGATCAACCGGCCGTTCGGCCCGAGCTGCTCGAGGATGGCTCGGCTGTGCCCGCCTCCGCCAAAGGTGGCGTCGAGGTAGGTCCCGTGGGGACGGAGGTTAAGAAAGTGAAGGCATTCGGCGAGTAAAACGGGGCTATGGTAGCTCATGGTCCCCATTTTGGCCGCCCATCACTTCTTCGGCCAGCTGAGCGAAGTCAAGGTCCGAAGGATTTACCGCCGCTTCGTAGGCCGAGCGGCTCCAAATTTCAACGCCCAGGGGCGTGCCAGAGAACACCAACTCCCGCTCGAGGCGGGCAAAGGCGGCGAGGTCTTTCGCGATCAGGATGCGTCCCGACCCGTCGAGCTCGACCATCTTGACGCCGGCGTGAAAAAGGCGCACGAAGTCAGCGTTCTTCTTCACGAACCGGTTCAGCTTGCCGATTTTCTCTGAAATCCCGCGCCACTGCTCCATCGTGTGCAGCTCGAGGCAGGGACTGAACACGCTGCGCTTCAGTACAAAACCCTCGTGTGCAGCCGAATCCAGCTGGCGCTTGAGCCCAGCGGGAAGCAGAACGCGCCCTTTGGCGTCCATGCTGCATTCGTATACTCCGAGTACGGATTTCATGTGATTCGTGCGGTTGCGGTACCAAAAGTACCCAGAGTCTCCCACAATCACCCACTTTCTCCCACAATTGTGAATAACTTTTTGGTTTAGGCTCTAAATGCCAGATTTGCAGCACGTTAAGCGTTTGCGCGTCGAGGCGGTCGCGGCCGGCGAATTCTCAGGAGCAGTGCCCGCTCCGAACGCGTTTCAGGGTGCCTCCTCGCGCACAATCCGCTTCAGGGCCGAGAGGATTCCGTATCTTTGCCGAATTCCTAATACGCGCCTATGTCGACGCTCATTCAAGACGGACCCTACGAATACCTCACCGAAGGCTCAGGTACCCCCATCATTTTCCTTCACGGACTCATGGGGACCCTCAGCAACTTCCATAATCAGGTTGATTTTTTCAGCCAGCGGGGGTACGAAACGGTCGTTCCGCTCTTGCCCCTGTACAGCATGCCGCTTCCGACCACGTCGGTGACGAGCTTGACTAAGTTTCTCAAGAAGTTCGTCGACCACCGCGGCTACGGCAAGGTGGTTCTGGTGGGCAACAGCTTGGGCGGACACATTGCCTTGCTCTTCCAAAAGCTGTTCCCTGAGCGGGTTGCGGGCATCGTACTCGCCGGTTCAAGCGGACTCTACGAGTCGGCTATGGGCAACAGCTACCCCCGACGCGGAGACCGCAACTACATTGCCGAGCGCGTTCGCGACGTTTTTGCTGTGAAAGAAGTGGCTACCGACGAACTGATCGACCAAGTCTTTGATACGGTCAACGACCGAATGAAGGCAATCAAGACCTTGGCCATTTCCAAGTCGGCGATCCGCCACAACATGGCCGAGGACATCAAGAAATTCGACGTGCCCGTGTGCCTCGTGTGGGGCCGTCAAGACGCGGTTACCCCGCCTGAAGTGGCTGACAAGTTTCACGAACTTCTTCCCAACTCCGAATTGAACTGGATTGACAACTGCGGTCACGCGGCCATGATGGAGCATCCCGAAGAGTTCAATACGATTGTGGCTAAGTGGCTTCAGAGCGCCAAGATCGGGTAAGCCTGCACGCAGAATTCGTTCTGTCTTCCCCCAAAGTGGAGGACTGCCCGCAGTGGGACCTTCCCGAGTACGCCTTTATTGGTCGGTCCAACGTCGGAAAATCGTCGCTGATCAACCGACTGGTCGGCAAGAAGGACTTGGCCAAGACCTCGGGCCGTCCCGGCAAGACCCAGCTGATCAACTTATTCAAAATCGACCGCGGAACCTGGGTTCTCGCCGACCTTCCGGGCTACGGCTACGCGAAGGTGAGCAAAACCCAGCGGGCGACGTTTAGCACCATGATTGGCCGCTACGTGCGCGAACGCAAGAACCTGGCCCTGGTGTTTGTGCTGATCGACAGCCGCCTCGAACCCCAGCAGGTCGACCTCGACTTCCTCAAGCAGTTAGGTTCCTGGCGCGTTCCGTTTTCGCTCGTGTTCACCAAGGCCGATAAGGTTTCGGGTTCCGTGCTCATGAAAAACCGTGCGGCCTTTGAGAAGGCCTTCCTTCAGGACTGGTCCGAACTGCCCCCGTACTTTCAAACGAGTGCCGAAACGGGCTACGGCCGCGACAAACTCCTGGCCTACATCGAATCGGTAAACGCCGAACTCAGCGGGCAGGGTCCATCAGCTTGAGGCGCTCGGCGAAATGACGCGCGAAGGCCCTCAGGTCTTCAGCCGCCTCTGCCTCGCTCGTGGCGCGCTCCAAACCGTCGGCAAGGGCCAGCAGCGTTTGGTGGTACATTTTCTTCATGTGGTCCACGCGCATGTCCTTGGTCCACAGGTCGATGCGCAGCAACTCTTCGGCCTTCTCGTCCCATACCGAGAGCATGATGGCCGGGGTTTCCGACTGGTCCACGCCTCCGTCGGGTGCAGACCACTGGATGCGTTCGGGAACGCGGTTTTCGTCGAGCTCGACGTCGAGAAGAATCGTTGATTTCATGGTCGAAAGTTTGCTTGCTGAAGGAGCTCGGCGCTCTTGGGACTGGATTCCAGCACCTCCCAAAGGCTGAGGTCGGGGTGCTCCTTCCAGTAGGCCTGCATAATGCGCCACCCAAACCATGCGCCGATTTGGCCGGGCACTTCTTGGTCGCGCTCGCTTCCGAGCTTACTGAACGGAGCCACCTCGATCAGCTTGCGCTTGAGGTCGGCCCGGCTGTCGAACAGCCAGCGTTCGCGGACCAAGGTTTCCCACAGTGCGCGCTCGTTGGAGGCGGCAAATTCGCGCTGTTCCGCGGAGTAGGTGAGGTAGCGGTAGACGTCTTCTTCGCCCAGCACCGTTTGTATGAACAGCAGCTGTTTTCCCTTGCGGATCATTTCGTCGAGCAGCAGTCCGCCCCCCGTCGAAGCGGGTTCGTACAGCGCCGCGGCCAGCACCGAGTAAATGCGGTACGGGTCGTGCCGCTGCCTGAGGTAGGCCGACTCTTCAGCATACAGCGGATGGTCCGCGCCCAAAAACCGGTCCCAGGCCACAAAAAGAGCCCCGTTGGCGCGCAGGACGTCATACGCTTCGGCGCGCGAAACGTAGGTGTAAATCCGCAGTCCCGTCGGCTGCCCTTGGAGCCCGTCGACGCGGTCCAGCATCTGCGTCACGACCGCATCAAAATCGGCCAGGGGCGGACGTACCATCTTGGCGTCGGTCCACAGCGCGCGCACGCCCTCGTCGAGCAAGTAGGGCGGAAGGTTTTGGCGCCACTGCGGTTCAAAAATGAGCGGATGCCGCGGCGCCATCGCTTCGAGGCGCACGAGCAGGGCGGCCGAGTCGAGTCCAAGGACCGAGTCGGCAAAATGAACGATGCGCAGCGGGTCCCGCTCCGAGAGTACCGCCGACTGGGCCTGAGCTTCGGCTTCTTCGCCCGCCGCAACCCACGGATCGTTTTGGCACGCCACCGCCCCTGCGAAGGCGGCCGCCATGAACAAAAGACCTAATTTTGGCGTCCTATTAACCATACCCCAAAGGTACTCTTGTGAACGCCGCTGCCGTTACCCTACAAATCGTCGATTGGCTCCGCACCTACGCGGACGCGGCCCGAGCACGCGGATTCGCCGTGGGGGTTTCTGGCGGAATCGATTCGGCCGTAACCGCCGGCCTCTGCGCGGCCACCGGGCTCGAGGTGCACCTGATCGAAATGCCCATCCACCAAGCGCCCGACCAGGTTTCGCGGGCCCAAGAATGGATGCGCCTGCTGGCGCAGCGCCACGCGGCGGTCTCCGCCCGCCGCGTGGACCTCACGGCCGTCTTCGACGCCCATGTGGAGGCCCTTGGCCTTTCCGAGTCCGCCCTGCAGACGCTGGCGCTGGCCAATACCCGAGCGCGCTTGCGCATGGCCACCCTGTATGCGGTCGCCCAAAACCACGGCCTGCTGGTCGCCGGTACCGGCAACAAGGTCGAAGATTTTGGCGTGGGCTTTTTCACCAAGTACGGCGACGGCGGCGTCGACCTCAGCCCGATTGCCGACCTCTACAAATCTCAGGTCTATGCGGTGGCGGGCCACCTCGGGGTGCCCCAGGCCATCCTTGACGCGCCGCCAACCGACGGCCTCTGGAACGACGGACGCACCGACGAAGACCAACTCGGAGCATCCTACGCCGAACTCGAATCCGCCATGGAGTTCGCCCGAATCCACCACTGGTCGCCCGAATCCACCGACGACGACCGCAGTTGGGCGAACCGCGCCGGCTTGTCGGACCGCGACCTCGACGTCTTTTTGATTTACACGCGGTTTCACCGAGCCAACCTGCACAAAATGCGGCCGATTCCGGTGTGTGCGGTTGCGGCCAGCAACTAGCAACTAGCAACTAGTTACTAGCAACTAGTTTGCCAACGGCAATGGATCCCCCGTGGCGCTCGACGGAAGCGCGATGCCGAGCAGCATCGACCAGGTAGGGGCGATGTCGCGGGGGTGCACGCGTTCCCAGCGCTGCGCGTTGGGAGCAATACCCGGCCCCATAAATACGACGGGCACGTGGGTGTCGTAGGCGTGGCCCGAACCGTGTTCACAGCCGTCCGTACCGTAGTTCATGTGGCCCGACTTGAGCTCATAAAACACCTGGCCGCTGCGGGCGTCAAAGGCGTTGCGGCGTTGGGCGGCTTTGGGGTCGCACGAGGAGCGAATCTCGTCGGCCGTCCAGGCCATTTGCACTGCGGGGTGCTTCATCAGCGCGTCGCGCACGAGCTCCCAGTCGTCGTCGTCGGTGCTTTTGAGGTGGATTTGGCTGTTGCCTAGGTGCAGAATTCCGGGTTCGTCCAAAGGAAGAGCCGATATAAGCGCGCCGAATTGAGCCTCGAGCTCTTTACTCGGCCAGTTACGCACCGCAAAACCGTCCAGGGCGGCCTGGTTGGAGTTGTCGCAGGACCCGTGGTCGGCGGTCAGCGAAACGTAGTAGTTTCCGCGTCCGAGTCGGGCGTCCAGCGCGTCAAAAAGCTGGCCGAGCTGCAGGTCGAGGCGCAGGTAGACGTCCATGAGCTCTTGGGCGCGCGGGCCCATCAGGTGGCCCAGATGGTCGGGCGTAGAAAAGGAGATGGCGAGCACGTCGGTGTGCGTTCCGCGACCCAAATTCTCGGCGTCTACGGCGGCCAGGGCCACGTCGATGAGGATTTGGTTGCCGTGGGGCGTGTAGCGGATCAGTCCGGGATTGCCCGCGCCGAGCGCCTCTAGGTTGTAGGGAAACGAACCCGTCGAGGCTCCGCGGAGCTTGCCCTCAAAGGGGCGCTCGTCGGGCCCGGCAAACGCCGCATAAACCGACGGAGCCATCAGGCGGTCCCACGACCCCTTGAGGTAGCTGGCAGGGCTGTGCGCGGCGTTAAACGCTTGGATCCACGCCGGAAGCTCTGAGGCGTAGTGCGACGAGGTGACGAATCCGACCTTGTCGTCCATCCAAAAGGCCCCGTCGCCGTAGTGGCCGGCGGCCGTAATGGCTCCGCGATCCTTGAGTGAAAATCCGTAGACGCGGGCGGCGCCCACGCTGGCCCACTCGAGCTCGTCGGTCCAGGTCGTGGAGCGAATGTTTTTGGGGCTGCGCTTGTCGGCCTCGCGAGTGCTCCCGACGGGCTGCACCTCGAGGTCTTCAACGCAGTACACGGTTCGGCCCAGGGCGGGGTCGTACCAGTCGTTGGCGATGATGCCGTGGTTTGAGGGGTCCGTTCCCGTGTACACCACCGCGTGGCCCGGCCCCGTATAGGTCGGCGTGTGGGTATAGTGGGCGTTGCGGAACACCTGGCCTTCGGTCACCAGGCGCTTAAATCCGCCCGTGTACAGCGGCGCAAAGCGGGTGAGGTAGTCGGCCCGCATTTGGTCCACGACAATCGACACGGCCAACTTGGGCTTTGCAGAGGTTGAGGATTTTTTGGACTGGGCCTGCGCGGAAGCTGAGGCGAGCAGCAGGGCCAAAGCGGCAAGAAGGGTACGCATCATACCCCAAAGTTAGGCTACGCTTCTTCGGCGGCTGTTTTCGCGGCGTTAAATCGGTCCTGGGCCTCTGCCCAGACTTCGAATTGGGCGTGCACGGCGTGCTGCAGCTCTTCGTAGTTCTTGAAAAACGCCGGGTCCATGCTGCGCTCCTTAAACACCTCGGGGTTGGCCACCTCGGCGTCCATGGCGTCGAGGGCCGCTTGGGCCGCTTCGTAGGTTTTTTCGGCGGCGTCCATCGCCTTTTGCGCGGAACGGAGCTCGGCCTCGAGGCGCTTTTGCTCTTCGCGGCTACGCTTTATTTCGGCTTTGGGCGCGGAGGCGGCCGCCTGGGCCGCCGCAGCGGCCTTCTGAACGCCCGCAACTTCCATGGCGCGCATCGATTCCATCTTGCGCTGCTCGAGGAAGTACTCGATTCCGCCCAAGTAGGGCTTGATTTTGCCGTCGCGGAACTCCAAAGTGAGGTTGCACAAGCCTTCGAGGAACTCGCGGTCGTGCGACACCACGATGAGGGTGCCGTCGTACTGCAGCAGGGCCTGCTTCAGCACGTCTTTGGCGGCCATGTCCAGGTGGTTCGTCGGCTCGTCGAGCACCAGCAGGTTGATGGGGTTCAGCATCAGTTGGCAGAGCGCGAGGCGTCCGCGTTCGCCGCCCGAAAGCACGCGCACTTTTTTCTCGACGTCGTCTCCGGCAAACATGAAGTTGCCCAGCAGCTTGCGCGCGTTTTTGCGAATCTCGTCGGGCGCGGCGTCTTCAATGGTCTCGAGCACCGTCTTGGTTCCGTCGAGTACCTCGGCTTGGTTTTGGGCGTAGTAGCCCAGCTGGACCTGATGGCCCCACTCAATTTTGCCTTCGTAGGCGAGGGCTTCCGTCAGAATTTTAACGAGGGTCGACTTGCCCTGGCCGTTTTGGCCGACGAACGCGATTTTTTGGCCGCGCACAAACTCCAGATCGAGTCCGCGCAGAACGTGCTTGGGGCCGTAGTGCTTGTGGATTCCGTGCAAGCGCGCCATGATTTTGCCCGAATGGGGGGCGGGCGGAAACTTAAAGCGCATCTGCCGCGTGTCCTCGTCGTCGACCTCGATGACTTCGATTCGGTCCAGCTTCTTGATGAGGGACTGCGCAAACGAGGCCTTGCTCGCCTTGGCGCGGAACCGGTCGACCAGCTCTTGGGTATGCTTGATTTCCTTGTCTTGGTTGGCCTTGGCCTGGCGCTGCTTCTCGCGAATTTCTTCGCGAAGCGTGAGGTACTTGAAGTAGGGCACGTTGTAGTCGTAGCCCTTGCCGAGCACAATCTCGAGGGTGCGGTTGGTCGCGTTGTTCAAGAAGGTGCGGTCGTGCGACACCAGAATGATGGCTTGGTTGCTCTCGGCCAGGAACTCTTCGAGCCACAAAATCGACTCGATGTCGAGGTGGTTCGTCGGTTCGTCGAGCAGGAGCACGTCGTGGTGCTGAAGCAGAATTTTGGCGAGTTCGACGCGCATTTGCCATCCGCCCGAAAACGAATTCAGCGGCTGGTGAAAGTCGGTCGATTTAAAGCCAAGCCCCAGGAGCACGCGCTCCAGGTCGGCCTGGTAGGTGTAGCCGCCGATGTGCTGAAACCGTTCCTGCGCGTGGTGAAAGCGGTCCAAAAGCTCCATGTAGGCGTCGCTTTCGTAGTCGGTGCGGGTGCCCATTTCGGCGGTCATCGATTCGATGTCGGCCTCGAGGCGCTTGATTTCGATGAAGCTTGAGGCGGCCTCGTCCCACACGCTGGCCGTGGGCGCCGGGGGCATGTCCTGCGTCAAAAATCCGATGCTGAAGTCGCTCGGGTAGCTGATTTTGCCCGAATCCGCTCGGTAGCGGCCCGCAATGAGCTTGAGTAACGTGGACTTTCCGGCTCCGTTCCGACCGACGAGGCCAATGCGGTCCCCGGGATTTACCTGAAACGAAATGCCCTTGAACAGGTCCGATCCGCCAAAACTCAAACTAACTTGGTGTACACTCAACATAAGGGTGACAAAAGTACCACGACTACCGGCGTCGTGCGGGGTAAATTTGCACCTACAAACCCCGCTATCCACCACCTTATGAAGTTGATCGGCAAAGGCAGTAAGCCCTACAGCATTTTAACCGCCAAATGCCCGAAGTGCCACGAGGGCGAAATGTTTGTCGACCCCAATCCCTACCGCTTGCGGAACATGGACCAAATGCACGCCTCCTGCAGCGTGTGCGGACAAGAGTACGAGCCCGAGCCCAATTTCTACTACGGGGCCATGTACGTCTCCTACGCCTACACGGTGGCGCTTTTTGTGGCCGTTTATATCGTGTGCGGAGTGTGGATCGGCCTGGGCATGTGGACCACCGTGGGCATCCTCGCCGGGACCCTTGTGGCCCTCGGACCGTGGCTCTTTCGCCTCGCCCGAGTGACCTACCTCAACTTTTTTGTTTCCTACGACCCCAAAGCCAAGGACTAACGCTCCAAGGCCGACCACAATTCCTGAGCGAGGAGCGGAGCGTGGAGCGTTCCGCGGGACCCGAGGCCGTTGAGGAGCCCCAATCCCGGGAGCTCGGGGTGCCATCCCCAACGGGGTCGTCGGTCGTTGGTCGTCGGTCGAATGCCGGTCCACGCGCGGAGCACGGTCACCTCGGACGGGATCCAAGCCCGCGCGGAGTCCAGCAATTCGTCGGTTTGGCTGGCCTGCGGTGCCGGGGGAAGCGCAGTGCCGCTCGAGATGCCCCAACCGTAGGACGCCCCCAGTTGGTAGGTTCCGTCGGGTTCCGGCAGCAAAAAGTGGCTGCGGTGCAGCATCACCTGCGGACCGCGAGCTAAGGAAACCTGCAAACCCTGTCCCGAGGTGCGGGCGAACCGCAGGTCGCCCCAAAAGTGCTCCGCCCAGCGCGCTTGGTAGCCTTCGCACAGCACCACCACGTCGTAGGTGTGGACGCCGTTGACCAGCCATCCGCCCTGAGGCAGCGGCTCAAGGGATTCAACGACTTCTTCGCGGAGCGTGAATTCGCTCCGCACGCTGTCGGCAAAGGCATTAAGGTTGACGCGAAAGCTCTCGTTCACCGTGCCCAAGCAGAGGCCCATGATGCCCGCCGGGGCTTCCACCAGTGGCCCCAGGTAGGGCCCCAGCGCCGGGTGGTCTGCGAGCGCGCACCAATCGTTGACCTCTTCAGGGCTGCGGAGCACCTCAAAAAGGGGTTCCGCGCTGCGCACGGATTCCGGATAAAAGTTTCGAGCGGCCGCCAGCGCTTCCGCGGCCCGCCAAACCACGCGCCGCCTTTTGAGCACTACCGGATTGACCAGCCCCGTGGCCACGCGCGTAGCGCTCCGCTCGGGATGCGCATCAAAAAGCTCCACGTGCGCGCCCCCAGGCGCCAGCTTCGCCACGGCGATCCCGGCAATTCCGGCTCCTATCACTGCAATTCGTTGCGGCATGCTCGACCACCTTGGGCGCAAAAAAAAGCCACCCGCAGAGGGGTGGCCTTAGGTGCACCAATTCGGAACTTAAAACTGCCAGTAGTCGTGTTCGCGGTTGCGAATGTCTTCGCGAATGCGCTTCGACTCGAGCAGCTGCTCCATCGGATTGTTGGCTTTGTAGTCCTTGATCTCGCGGTCGTAGACGTTGTCTTCTTTCATCACGATCGCGTTGAAGTAGCGCATCTGAAAGATTTGGTCGAACGTCAAACGGCGCGTGTTGTTGTTGGGGTTGTAGGCCACATTCGTCGCGAACGCTTGGCGCGCGTCGGGGAACCATACCCAAAACAGGTTGACGATGTCGCCCTCTTGCGGATCCTTGATTACCGGCGAAATACCGATGATTCGGTTCTTCAGTTCTCCGCGCTGCTTGTCGAAGTACCAGTCGCTCTTGATGTCCCACGCGAGGATGTTGTTGGCCTTAATCTCAATTGAGTCAATCGCCAAGATGGTGCCGTCGTCGTTGTCGCGAATCGTGTCGATGCGGAACAAGCGGTTGCCCACTTCGCTCATGGTCAGCGGACGCAGGAACAAATCGTCGTCGTACACCTCGGTGATGCTGCCTTCGCTCAGGATGGCATCTTTCATGACGTCAAACAGCGACTTGCGGTCGGGCAACGCCTGAATCGGGTAGTACAGCGGGTGGTTCAGCTTCTCCAGCGTGTGAATGCGCTCCCAGTTGCGGCGCGACCACAGCATGTCGTCTTGGCGCAAGTGGGGGTAGGGCACCACGCGCGTCTGGCTGACGTGAATTTCAGACTTCGGGATCAAACCGTCGTCTTGGGGCGAAAGCACCTGGGCTTCGAGGGTAACCCCCAAAAGCAGCAGCGCAACGAGAGAAGCGAACTTTTTCATGTTACTGAACGTCAAGAACTACGTTAGAAATGTTTTCAATGCGCGCTCCCTGGGGGGTTTGCGCCTTGATTTTGCGAATGGAAACCGACGATCCCGGGCGCAGGCGCTCGATCTGATCGCGCAGATCGTTGGGAACCTTGTTTCCTTTAACCTGAATGGCGGGCTTGCCTTCGAGCTTGATTTCAAAAGCCGTCACCGAAAGGGGAAGGTCAAACGGGAAGTCTTGGTACTCGGCCTCCACGATGCCCTTGGAGAGCAAGCTGGTCGAAATCATTCCTTCCTTCTTCTTGTACACGGTGCCCACAGCCTGCGGAAGGCCCTTGATGCGGTAGATTTTTGAACCGGCCTTGCGGGTTTTGCCGTCTTTGTCTTTGACGCTCACCGAAATGGTCACTTCTTTACCCTCAACCTTGGTCACGTCGGCCACGTAGTTGCCGGCCTTGCCCGAGATGCCCGGACCCGAAACGATCAGGTTTTCAGGAGCCACGCCCGGTACCGAAACCTCGATGGGGTTGTCTACGTTGCGGTAGAGCACGTTCATCTTGGTCGCGGCAATAACCACGCTCGGAGGAGCCACGGTGTAGGTCAACTCAAACGGGTAGTCTTTGTCGCCGCCCGGAACGCGCATGCTGCCCTTGAGGGTCTTGCTGCCGTTTCCAGAGCCTTGAATGCGGATTTTACCCACGCCTTCTTCCACCGATTGCGGAGTCACGCCAATGAACTGCGGATTGCGGCCCTTGTCGTAGGCGGCGAGGAATACGTCGGCCTCGAGGTAGTCGCCTTGCGTAACGTAGGTGCTCTTCGGCATTACCACGGCACGCACGTTGTCAAACTTCAGCGTGTTGGCGTCAATTTGGCCGTAAAGGTGCTCTACTGTCTTGGCCTCCATGCGGCGAACGCGCGACTGCAGGTCGGTCAAGAACGGAATGATGCCCGCCAAGGGAAGTTCGGCGAACGTAGCACGCTCCCACGACATCTTTTTGCCTTCAACCACTTCGTCGTCAAACGTAAAGGTCTCGGCAATGGTGCTCTTCATCGTCTCGTCGCCGTCTGTCTGCGTTTCGAGGAACGCGCGGTAGGCGAGGAGCTTTTCTTTGATCTCCTTGGCCTTGCCTTGACCGCCAATGCTCTTGTCGTTAAGCAGGTAGTTCTCGGCGATGTCGCGGTTGTCGGCGCCCTTGTAGCGGCCTTCTTCGTCCACACCACCGGTCAGGGTGACCATCTCCTCTTTGGCAAGGCGGAGCAGGGCAAACACTTCTTCAGACTGCTTCTGAACCTCTTTGGCGCGCTCGTTGACCGGAATCGCACGGGGGTTTTCAGAAACTTGAGCCTGAATAGCTTGGTACATGGTAGCGGTTCCACGTTCAACCGTGCTGACCGTAGCATTCATTCCAAGGTCCAGCTTCGCCAGGACGCGCAGAATGTCTTTGGATACGTTCAAGGCCAGCATGGCGGTCAACACGAGGTACATCATGTTGATCATCTTCTGACGTGGAGAAATTTTACCTGAAGCCATTATATTTTAATAATCCAATTATCAATAGGTTGCAACTAATTCGCCTGCGGCTTACGAACGAACGTTCATGGCGGCCAGCATGTTTCCGTACACGGAATTCAGCTGCGAAAGGTTCTGGCTCAACTTGGTTACTTCACCGGCGAGGGCTTCGGTATTTTGTGCGGACGCGCTCAGCTTCTCCATTACGGTGTTCTGAATGTCAACCTGGCTCGTAGTGTTCTCGAGCTGTACGGCGTACAGGGCATTAAGGGCCTCCATGTTTTTGGCAGCAGCTCCGAGTTGCTGGCTGTAGGCGGCCGTAGCACCGGCGGCATCCGTAGCCGTGTTCAGTGAGGCAGCGGTTTCGCTCAGCTTGCGCATTCCGGCAGAGAGGCTCTCGAGCAACTCAGGGCCAATTTTGGCTTCCTCGAGCATGCGGTCGAGTTCTTGCGTAACGGTACCGCCACCGCTCTTGCGGATGGATTTCTTTTCGGTTACGGGCTCGTTGTCGAGTTCGGGGTACACCAACGACCAATCGTAGTCCTTAGGCTGGGCTTCAAAGGCTGAGATGGCAAAGATGACGGCCTCCGTCGTCAGACCAATGATGAGCATCAAGTCGGCACCCTTCAAGTGAAGGATTTTGAACAGCGCACCCATAATAACGACGGCTGCACCCAAACCGTAAAGCTTGGTCATGAAATTCTTAAAGCGCTTGCCGTTAACGTCGATTAAAGCCATTTTGAAGGGAGTTAAAGGGTTAAGAGAGAGATTGTTGATTAATTTTTAGAAGTCGCGGCGGTCCCGGCCGAGGAAGCTTTGAACCGTGCGGAAGCCAATGTAGGACTTGGCCGTGTCTTGGTACTCGTAGTCGCGCATGCCGTTCTGCATGAAGATGGCCACGTCCTTCCACGATCCGCCGCGAATCACCTTGCGCTTGAGCGTCACGGGATCTGATTCGGCAGCGTTGTACTTGAAGTCGGGGCTGAAGTCCGCTACGTAGAAGTACGAAGCCTCGTCCCATGCGGTGCTGGTCCATTCTGCAACGTTGCCAGCCATGTCGTACAGGCCGTAACCGTTGGGCTCGTAGCTGTGCACGCGTACCGGGTACATGCCGCCGTCGGCCACGAGGTTACCGCGTCCGGGCTTAAAGTTTGCCAAGA
>JBEGTJ010000026.1:0-28149 GCA_041179465.1 Bacteroidota bacterium
GCGAGGGCCACCGTCGCGCCCCCGTGAAGCAGCCCAACCGGCTGCAAATGGCCGGGCGTAACCGGCATGCGGGCCGTCAGTGAATCTTCGGTCATCGACGTGTACTCGATGCCCAAGGTTTCCATCAGGGTCCCGGCGCAGCGCTGGTTCAAAAGGGCCAAAATTTCGTCGTGCGTCATAGCCCGCAAAGATACAGAGCCGCCCTACCTTTGGCCCTCCTTCACTTGTAGCGAAGCCATGATTGACATTACCCTCCCCGACGGCTCCGTCCGTACCTATTCCGACGGCGCGACGGCCATGCAGGTCGCCGAATCCATTAGCCGCGGACTCGCCCAAAACGCCCTCACTGCCAAGTGGAACGGGCAAACCGTAGAACTCAACGAGCCCCTTGCCGGCAGCGGAACCCTGGTGTTTTTCACCTGGGACCAGCCCGAAGGAAAGGCCGCGTTTTGGCACTCTTCGGCGCACGTGCTGGCTCAGGCGCTGCTTCACTTCTACCCCAACGCGCACTTGACCATCGGACCGTCGATTGAGGCGGGCTTTTACTACGACGTGGACTTTCGCGGCGAAGCCTTTGGCGAGGCGGACTTTGCCAAGGTCGAAAAGCAAATGCTGGAATTCGCCCGGGAGAAGGCCGAATTCCGCATGCGGTCGGTAACCAAAGCCGAAGCGCTCGCGACCTACGCAGGAAATCCGTTCAAAACCGAGCTCATTGAGAACCTCGAGGACGGCACGATCACGTTTTGCGACCACGCCAACTTCACCGACCTCTGCCGCGGCGGACACATCCCGAACACCGGCTACATCAAGGCGGCCAAGATCATGAACGTAGCCGGTGCCTACTGGCGCGGCAACGAGAAAAACCCGCAGCTGACGCGGGTGTACGGCGTTTCGTTCCCCAAGGCGAGCATGCTCGAAGAGCACTTGCTCCTGCTCGAAGAAGCCAAGAAGCGCGACCACCGCAAGCTGGGCCGCGAACTGGAACTTTTCACCTTCAGCCAGCGCGTGGGCCAGGGCTTGCCCTTGTGGCTGCCCAAGGGGGCCGCACTGCGCGAACGCCTGGAGAACTTTCTGAAAACGGCCCAAAAGAAGGCGGGCTACCTGCCGGTGATCACCCCGCACATCGGCAACAAGGAGCTCTACGTGTGCTCGGGGCACTACGAGAAGTACGGCAAGGACTCGTTTCAACCGATTCACACCCCCGAAGAAGGCGAAGAGTACCTGCTCAAGCCGATGAACTGTCCGCACCACTGCGAAATTTACAAGTCGTCTCCGCGTTCCTACCGCGACCTCCCGCTTCGCTTTGCCGAATTCGGAACGGTGTACCGCTACGAGCAAAGCGGCGAACTGCACGGCCTGACTCGGGTGCGCGGATTCACGCAAGACGACGCCCACCTGTTTTGTACGCCCGACCAGCTGCTCGAAGAATTCGAGAAGGTCATTGACTTGGTGCTGTACATTTTTAAAACCCTTGATTTTCCGTCGTTTAAAGCCCAAGTGAGCCTGCGCGATCCTGAAAATCCGGGCAAGTACATCGGTTCGCCCGAAAACTGGAAAAAAGCCGAGCAAGCCATCATCAAAGCCGCGCACGACAAGGGACTCCCCTACGTGATTGAGTACGGTGAGGCCGCGTTCTACGGACCCAAACTGGACTTCATGGTGCGCGACGCCCTCGGCCGCGAATGGCAGCTGGGCACGATCCAAGTGGACTACAACCTGCCCGAGCGTTTTGAGCTCGAGTACAAGGGCGCCGACAACGAAATGCACCGCCCGGTCATGATCCACCGCGCGCCGTTTGGCTCGATGGAGCGCTTTGTCGCCGTGCTTCTCGAGCACTGCGGCGGAAACTTCCCGCTGTGGCTGACGCCCGAGCAGGCCGTGGTTCTGCCGGTATCGGAACGCTTCAACGACTACGCGCAACAGGTTGTGAATCTGCTCGAAATGTCCGATATTCGCGCCCTCGTTGACGACCGGAATGAAAAGGTCGGACGCAAGATCCGCGACGCGGAAGTGCGAAAGGTCCCCTTCATGTTGGTGGTCGGCGAGAAAGAGCAGGAATCCCAAACCGTGTCGGTCCGCCGCCATGGCGAAGGAGACCTCGGCGCCGAAACGCCCGCCCAGTTTGCGGAACGCGTACGTGCCGAAGTTGCCCAACGGCTTGCTGCACTGTGAGTTACGAGATAAATTTAAAACCTGAACCCTCTGAGGAACAATAGACCTTCGGGACCCCGTCAAGGACGTGGCTACCGCGAGCCGGAAGCCGCCCACAAGATTAACGAGCACATTCGTGTGCCGCGTGTTCGCCTTGTTCGGGAAGGGCAAGAACCCATCGTCCTTAGTTCGCGCGAAGCCCAGGCCATGGCCGAGGCGGAAGAGCTGGACTTAGTGATGATCGCTGAAAACGCCGATCCGCCCGTCTGCAAAATCATTGACTACAAGAAATTCTTGTACGACCAAAAGAAGAAGCAGAAGGAGATCGCCGCCAAAGCCCAAAAGGTAGTCATCAAGGAAATCCGCTTTGGACCCCAAACGGACGACCACGACTACGAGTTCAAGCTCAAGCACGCCCGAAAGTTCCTGGAAGAAGGAGCCAAGTTGAAGAGCTTTGTGTTCTTCCGCGGACGTTCCATCATCTACAAGGAGCAAGGAGAACTCCTCCTGCTTCGACTGGCTCAGGACGTCGCCGACCTCGGCAAAGTGGAGGCCCTGCCCCACCTTGAAGGAAAGCGGATGTTTATCTTGATTGCTCCGACCAAAAAGAAATAGTAGCTCAAATAATAGATCTGTACCATGCCTAAGATGAAGACCAAATCCAGCGCCAAGAAGCGATTCAAGCTGACCGGCACTGGCCAAATCAAGCGCAAGCACGCGTTCAAAAGCCACATTCTCACGAAGAAGGCTACCGACCGCAAGCGCCGCTTGACCCACGCTACGTTGGTGCACCCCTCCGACGTGAAATCCGTGAAGGAGCAGCTCGTTCTGTAATCCTTCTGTATTGTTCTCTGGTTTAATTCACCCTGCGTAAACGCCCCAAAGAGTCCGCCACGTAGTTCACTGCCGAATCGGGCCGCGTTACCAAAAATCAATTTTCTATGCCACGTTCCGTAAATAATGTTGCTTCTCGTGCGCGCCGCAAGCGCGTGCTGGAAATGGCCAAAGGCTACTTTGGTCGCCGCAAAAATGTTTGGACGGTCGCCAAAAACGCCGTCGAAAAAGCCCTGGGTTACGCCTACCGTGACCGCCGCGCCAAAAAGCGCAACTTCCGCGCCCTGTGGATCGCACGTATCAACGCGGGTGCTCGCATGCACGGACTGTCCTACAGCCAGCTGATGGGCAAGCTCCACGCCAACAACATCGAACTCAACCGCAAGGTATTGGCCGACTTGGCCATGAACCACCCGGAAGCGTTCAAAGCCGTTGTGGAGAAGGTAAAATAAATCGAATAGAGCTACTACGTGAAGCCGCCGGTTCCGCAAGGAGCCGGCGGTTTTCTTTTTGGGGTAAAGGTTTGCCACGGCTAGCCGATGTACTTTAGCATCAAATGATACTATCATGTTCGGAGATGTAGCACTTAATGCGCAATGCATTAGCCACTTAACGCAAATTCACGAACTCCTCGGGTCACTCACTTATGCAGGCTTGGGTTCCGCACCCAACACCAACCGCAGTGTTTATTGGAGTCGCACCGTATCATCCACCCTTCGAATCGAAGGGAGTCCGCTTACCCGCGAGCAAATTGACCAAATCCACGCCGCACCCCCACGCACCGAGTGGGAACGGGCCGCACAAAATGCCTTGAGCGCCTACCAGGGAATTAAATCATTTAACCCGTGGAGCGAGCGCTCATTCAAGAAGGCGCACCTGGCATTTATGGACGGATTGATTCCGCGGGCAGGAACCTACCGGAATACCGCAGTAGCCTTGCAGCAAGGCGATCGAATCGTGCACGTTGCGCCACCGGCCACGGCCGTTCCGGGACTCATGCGTGCGCTGTTTGCCAGCCTTAAGGCTGCGCCGTTGGGCCCCGTGGTCGCCAGCTGCGTCTTTCACTACGAGTTGGAGTTCATACATCCGTTTGCGGACGGAAACGGCCGTCTGGGTCGGTTTTGGCACACCGTGCTTTTGCGCCAAATCCATCCCATTTTTGACCACCTCAGCATCGAAGAAGCCCTCGACCGCGAACGGGACGCCTACTACCGGGCACTCGCTGCGGCTGATCGCTCGGGTACCTCGCTTCCGTTTGTAGCATTCATGCTGGGAATCCTCGCACAGACCCTACGCGGTTTTTTGAACGAACGCCCAAGTCCCCCGCAGTGCAGTGAGGACCGAATTCAGTACTTCGTCAATTATGGCCCCCAGAGCTTTGCCCGCAAAGACTACCTCGAGTTTTTTCCGTCCATTTCAGAGCCTACCGCCAGCCGCGACCTCAAGCTCGGAAGCGACCTGGGTCGCTGGATTCGGTCCGGAACCAAGCGCACGGCGACCTATACGGTGCCTCGGCTTAACGAACGTCCGTTCCGCGAAGCAGCCAGTGCCGTCCGCCCGACGCGGCGCGCACGTAGGTAGTTCCGCCCTCGGACCACCGCTCGAGCTCGCTGACCGGACCGCAGGTGGCCGCAAGCAGCTCGTGACTCAGGAATTCGGGACGCAAAAACCAGCGCCTACCCTGGCGAAACGCCTGCGGATGCGCGCGGAGGCCTTCAGGCACCCGAGCCCATGGCAATTCGTTGACCGGACCCCAGGCGTAGGCCATGGGTTTGGTCTGTGGGGCCGCGAACAACTGGGCGCCCGAGCCGGATTCGACGATGCGTCCGTCCTGGAGGACGTCAATGCGGTGGGCCCAGCGAGCGGCGTCGCGCACGTCGTGGGCAACCACAACTACCGTACACCGGGTTTTGCGCTGCCAGGCCGCAAGCAACTGCAGCAGGCGTTCCTTGTGGTAGCCGTCGACGTGGCTGAACGGCTCGTCGAGCAGCAGCACGCGCGGCCGTCCGAGCAGGGCCCGACCGATGGAAAGGCGCTGCTGCTCTCCGCCCGAGAGGCTGTGGGCAGGCCGTGACGGGTCCATTCCAAGGCCCAAGGTGCGCATCATGCGGCGCACCAGGCGGTTTTCTTCGTCGTCCAGTTTGCCCAGAACCAAGTCGAGCAGGTTGTCGCGCACGCTGCGGTAGGGCGACAGCCCAAAATCTTGCTTGACCCACACCACTCCGGGGTGGCCGGCGATCAGGCGGTCGCGCGAGTGCGGGTTCCGCCCTACCCAAACCTCGCCGGAGTCGGCAAAAACCTGCCCCGCAAGGAGCGAAAGCAGCGTGGACTTGCCCGAACCCGAAGGGCCGTAGAGCGCCACGACCTGGCCCGGCGCCACCGACCACTCGGGCACCGACAATAAAAAAGCGCCCCGTGCCAGGCTGAGGCCGTCGGCACGGAGCGCGTAGGGGTTGGCCACGACTAGAGGTGAATTACCTCGCCGTAGGCGGCGGCGGTGGCCTCCATCACGGCTTCAGACATGGTCGGGTGCGGGTGAACGGCCTTGAGCAGCTCCATCCCGGTGGTTTCGAGCTTGCGCGCGGTCACGATCTCGGCAATCATCTCGGTGACGTTGGCGCCGATCATGTGGGCCCCGAGGAGCTCGCCGTACTTCGCGTCGTAGATCACCTTGACAAAGCCGTCTTTGGCGCCGGCGGCCGAAGCCTTGCCCGAGGCACTGAACGGAAACTTGCCCACCTTCACCTCAAAACCGGCCTCTTTCGCCGCTTTTTCGGTGTAGCCCACGCTGGCAATCTCGGGCGAACAGTACGTACAGCCCGGGATGTTGTTGTAGTCCATCGGCTGCGGATGGTGACCGGCAATCGCCTCCACGCAGATGATGCCCTCGGCCGAAGCCACGTGCGCCAGGGCTTGGCCCTTGACGATGTCGCCAATCGCGTAGTAGCCCGGAATGTTGGTGCGGTAAAAGTCGTCCACCACTACGCGCCCCTTGTCGACGGCGATTCCGACGCCCTCGAGGCCGATGTTCTCGAGGTTCGGCATCACGCCCACGGCGCTCAGAACCACGTCGCAGTCCATCGTGTGCTCGCCCTTGGCGTCGGCGTAGGTGACCTTGCAGCCCTTGCCCTTGGTGTCGACGGACTTCACTTCAGTCCCGGTGAGGATCTCGATGCCCTTCTTCTTAAACGTTTGCTCGAGCGCCTTGCTGACTTCCTCGTCTTCGTTTGGAACAATGCGCGGCAAGTACTCCACGATCGTCACCTTGGTGCCCATGGCGTGGTACACGTAGGCGAACTCGACGCCAATGGCGCCGGAACCCACGATGACCATGCTCTTCGGCTGCTCGGGGAGCACCATGGCCTCGCGGTACCCAATGATCTTTTTGCCGTCCTGCGGAAGGTTCGGCAGCACGCGGCTGCGTCCGCCCGTGGCGATGATGATGTGCTTGGCGCTGATCACCTGCGTGCCCGACTCGCCCTTCACCTCGACCTTGCGGCCCGGCATCAGGGTTCCGTAGCCCATGTGCACGTCAATCTTGTTCTTTTTCATCAGGAACTGAATGCCCTTCGACATTCCGCCCGCCACCTCACGGCTGCGCGCCACCACCTTGCCAAAGTCGTGCTTGGCGTCCTTCACGGTGATTCCGTACTCCTCGGCGTGCTGGATGTATTCAAAAACCTGAGCGCTCTTGATCAGGGCTTTGGTCGGAATGCATCCCCAGTTCAGGCACACGCCTCCGAGGCTTTCTTTTTCAACAACCGCGGTTTTCAAACCCAATTGGCTTGCGCGGATCGCGGCTACATAACCGCCGGGGCCGGAGCCCAATACCAGTACGTCGTATTCCATAGCTACAAAGGTAGGTAGGCCACCGCCGATGGCGTCGCCCATAAATTCGGCGTAGATCGCGTTCACGGCGGCAAAGTCCGCCATGTCGCGCAAAAAAAGACTGCACTTAACCAGGTGCTGCGGACCCATTCCTTGGCTTTCCAGCACCGCCACCAAATTGGCAAGGGCCGTTCGAACTTCGCTTTCAAGGCTTTCGTTGCGGAACACGCCGTCGGGCGTGAGTGCAATCATTCCCGAGAGGAACAAATTGGGGCCGGCCCATACCGCTTGGCTGTAGGGTCCGATGGGTGCCGGAGCATTCGGCGTGGTTACGTGTCGGAGCATGGGTTAAAGTTAGGTTCTGCGGGCGGACTACCTTTGAATCCATGCTGCTCGGCGTACTCGACAACCGCGATTCCTTCACCTACAACCTGGTGCACCTGCTCGAACCCTACGTTACCGAGGTTCGGGTGCGCCGCTGCGACGACCCTCGGGCGTTGGCTGACTTGCGCGGCGTCGACGCGCTGGTCCTGTCGCCCGGTCCCGGCCTGCCGCGCGAATCGGGAGTGCTCATGGACGTCATCGCCGACCATTTTGGGCGAACCCCTCTGCTGGGCGTCTGCCTGGGCATGCAGGCTTTGGCGGAATTCTCGGGCGGACGCCTCGTGCACACCGGAACCCCGCGGCACGGCATTGCGCGGCCGGTCACGTGGTCCGCGCCCCTAACGGACGGTTTTGACCTGCCCAGCCCCATGACCGTGGGCTGGTACCATTCTTGGGCGGTCGACGCCGGGAGTTTGGGGCCGGAATGGTCGGTGGTGGCCACCGACCACGAAGGCCTGCCTGCGGCGATGCGCTACCGCGATGCGAACGCCGCAGCCGTTCAATTTCATCCCGAAAGCGTACTGAGCCCAGAGGGCGCCGCGCTGCTGCAGGCCTGGGCCCGGTCTTGCCGCGCCGCCGAGCGCTAGTAGTCGCCCAGACCGCGTCGGCGCTGCACCTTGAGGGCGTTGAGCAGCGGAGCGGTTACGCCCATTCCGATCGTGTAGCTGCGGGCGTAGCCAAACGGCACCCAGCGCAGGTTCATTTGCCAGCAGTGAATGGTGCGGACCACGTCGAGCGACGTGAACGTGAAGTCGCCCCGACCCAAATCGTAGCCGCTGGCAAAGCGCAGCTTCCAATTCTGGGTGGCGTCAAAGGTTCCGTCGATCCGAACGGAATGCGTGGTTTCGTAGCCCGTTTTTTGGGCGGTGGTGCGCAAGGAGTAGCCGGCGTTGAGGGTCCAGGGCGCCGCCCAAGCCGCTTGGTCGATCGGGGCGTAGTAGTCAGCGTAGTAATTCTCCTCAAGGCCCAAATCGTTCATCTTCGGGGCGCGGCGGCCTTCGGAAGTTCCGCCCCGCAACCTCAGGTCCAAACTGAACTGGTGCATGGTCGGACGCAGCAACCCTTGCCCCAACGCCGCGGCAAACTGCTCGGTTCGCGCGCCCGCGGAGTCCAGCCCATACCAGTCGTACAGTCCTTGATAGTTCACCCGGTAGGCGCCCTTGCCCCAGGATGACGAGGCGCGTACGGCCACATTTTCCCACGGGTGGCTGGCCGCCGCCGCATTGTAGCCCGTCTCGAGGCTGAGGTCGTCGATGAGGTTGACTTTGGTTTCGGTCGCCGAATCGCCCCGTCCGCGCAGCTTGGCGTCCAGGGTGTTGCGCAGCCGGAACCGCACCGCACCCAATTGGCCTCCCCCAGGAGCGCCGTACGTGTAGCCCTCAAATCGGTTGAACCGCTTGAGGACGCCGGTGGAGTCGGATTGAATTTCTTGATAAATATTCCAGCGCGGATCCGAAAAGTCGGGGCGAAGCACCGCGCTGACCGAGGGGTACATCACGTGGCGCAGGGCTGAAAGGGGTCCGCGCTGAAAGCGAAACAGCCCGTACAGCGTGGTGTTGGCCGAGGCCGAGGCGCGAAACTCGCGGGCGGCAAAAAAACCTTTGGCGGTATCGCTGCGCACGGCCTGCGAATCCGCATCCCAACGGTAGTTCAGGGCGGTCGGGTACCATTTCTCCGACCAATCAGCGCTGGGATTGACGGTGATGAACTTGAGCAGCTTGAGGTTGGTGTTGAGCGAGGCGGACTGCTGCACGCCGCTGCGCAACCGCGCCGGGTCAAAAAGGCTCGACGGATCCTGCAGTTCCTCGATCAGGCCCTGCGTTTCGTTGCGTCCGTTCATGCTGTAGGTCAGGCCAATGCCCTCGTACCACTTGGCGGACCCGCTGCGCTTGGCGCGGGCAAAGGGCTGCACCCGGGCCATGCCCAGGGTGAACTCGGGGAGCGACAGGGCCAAGGTGCCCTTTTGGTTGTTTTGGCGGTGCCGAAGGGCTCCGGTGAACGTGAACGGAGTGCCCGGAAAACGCTGCACCAAGCTGACCGACGAAGACAGGTCGTTTTTCAAAAAGTCCTCGGCGTTGGTGGTGGTGTTTTTAAAGAAGCTTCCGGTGGCCAGCTCGACCCGCGCCGAAAAGCTGCGCGTGGGGTGGGCTTTGGGATCTTGGGTGTGGTTCCACGAAATGCGGTAGTCGCGGGCGTCGTAAAACTGCCCGTAGTCGGCGTAGCGCGGGTCTCCGTACCGGGTGCGGTTGGCCTGCACGCTGAGTCCGCCCGAAAACCGGTAGCGGTAGCGGTAGTTCGACTGGGCCTGAATGCCCCAGGATCCGCGCGAATACAGGTCGCCCGTCAGCTTGAGGTCGAGGTGGTCGTTCAGCGCCCAGTAGTGCCCGAACCCGGTGAGCCCCAGGCCCCACTCGCGGCGGTCGGTAAAATTGGGGAGAATGAATCCCGATGCCCGCTTGTCAATCATCGGAAAAAACCCAAACGGCAATGCCAACGGCGTCGGCAGGTGGGCCAGCTCGAGGTAGGCGGGCCCGGTAACGATACGTTTTCCGACGTCGAAGCGCGCCTGCGGAGCCACAATGGCAAAGTGCGGTTCCACGTGGTTGCAGGTGGTAAATCGCGTAGAACCAATGTAGTAGCTCGAGTCGGTGATCATCTTCACGTGCTTGCCCGAGAGGTAGCCTCCGCCCTCTTGGCTCGTCGACTGAAACACCCATCCCTTTTGGGTGGCGTAGTTGTAGCGGAGCGTGTCTGCGCCAATTTTGCGGTCGCCTTGGGTAAAAATGGGGCGCCCGAGGTAGGAGCCGTCGGGCTGGCGCGCCCCGTAGGCTTTGAGTTCGCGAAGCTTCCAGTCGATGAGGATGAACTCGGCCTCGAGGGTGAAGTCGGCGGATTCGGCACGGGCCTTGCCCTGAAGCATAGAGGTACTCGAACCTGGGCGGGTGATCCCTTGCTTCTCTGAAGCAAAGCGAATTCCTTCGCCGTCCAAAACGCCCTGCGCCGAGGCCGAAAACGACAGAAATCCCGCGAGTATTGCGGTCCAAGCGTGTACCTTTGAAGCGACGTTCATGAAATCAGTGACCAAAAGTAGTACCTACCAACGCCTGGCGTTGGTTTTGATTGCCCTCTTGGCAATTCCGCAGTCGGGCTTTCAGCCGGCGGCCCGCATGAGTGACGAAGTCCGCACCGTGGTAATCGACGCGGGCCACGGGGGCACCGACCCCGGAAACCTCGGCACGCGCCGGTACAAAAAAGCCGAGAAAGACGTTTCGCTCGCCGTTGCCCTCAAGGTCGAGCAGTACATCAAAGAGCGCTTTCCCGACATCAAGGTGGTAATGACGCGCCGCACCGACGTCTACCCCACGCTGCACGAGCGCACCGTGATCGCCAACCGCGCGCAGGGCGACGTGTTCATTTCGATCCACTGCGACGCGGCCGAAAACCGCTCCGCCTACGGGTCGTCGACCTACGTCATGGGTAAGGACCACGACGACGAAAACCGCGTAGCGATGCGCGAAAACTCCGTGATTCTGCAGGAGGACAATCAAGACGTGTACGAGGGCTTTGACCCCAGCAAGCCGGAGTCCTACATCATGCTGACCATGTTTCAGTACGCGTTCATTCAGCAGAGCGTCGAACTCGCCCAAAACGTGCAGAACGCGTTTCGCGACGACGTGGGCCGCAAGGACCGGGGCGTGCGCCAGCAACCCTTGTATGTGACGAGCCGCACCGCGATGCCGTCGATTTTGATTGAGCTCGGATTTTTGACTAACAGCACCGAGGAGGACTTTTTGATGACCGAAGAGGGCCAAGACCAGATGGCCCGCGCGATTTCACGGTCGTTCGCCCAGTACAAAGTGCGGCGCGAGGGCGGATCCACTGCTGCTGGGGAAAAGACGACCCCCACGAGTGCCCCAGCGAGCACACCGGCCGCAGAGGCCGTGCGCGCCAAAGCCCCCGAGACCTTGCCCTTGACCGAGTTGGTCAAGCAAACCGAACCCGCGGCCGTCGAGGTCCCGGCGGCGGTTGCGAACCTGGAGCGGGCGGCCGACCCTACCCCCACCCAGCCCAACGCAGCTCCCCCGGTGAGCACTCCGGTGCCGGCGGCAGCGGTGTTTTTTAGCATTCAGCTCAGCGTGAGCGCCCTTGAAAAAAGCACCGCCGAAGCTCCCTTCTCGGGCCTGCGCGACGTGTTTGTGGTCAAAGACGGCCGGCTTTACCGCTACCTGCAAGGCCACTTTAGCAGCCGCGCCTCGGCCGTCGAGGGCCTGAACGCCGTGCGCCAAGCGGGATTTGCCGATGCGTTTGTGGTGGCCTACCGAGGTTCCGCGCGCATCACGCTCGACGAAGCCGATCACGCGCTAAAACCGTAACTTGTAGACCATGCTCAGCCGCGAACTCAAAGCCGGAATCGTCGTACTCCTCGCCGGAGTCGTCGTGTATTTAGGCATTTCCTACCTCAAGAACAGCAGCCTGTTTGACAAGGGAATCACGGTGTATTCCGTTTACGAGCGGGTCGACGGATTGATGGGCTCGCAGCCCGTCACCATCAACGGGTTTGCCGTGGGCCGCATTGAGACCATCGGGTTTCATCCCGACCGGTCGGGCCGGCTTGTCGTGGCGATGCGCCTGGACACCGAATACCCGATTCCCGTCACGAGCCTCGCCCTGATTAAGTCAAGCGATTTGCTGGGCGCCAAAGAAATTTCGCTTCAATTGGGCGAAGGCGTGGTCTTAGTCGAAGACGGCGACACCCTGCGGAGCGCCATCGAGGAGTCGCTCGGCGACGCCATCAACAAGGAGGTGCTGCCCGTCAAGGTGAAAACCGAAAAGCTGATCGCTTCGCTGGATACGGCAGTGCAAATTCTCACCGGTTTTCTCCAAGGCGGAGTCGAACGCGACTTCCGCTCGTCGTTCAGCAACGTAAACCAGTCGCTGATTCACCTCAACGAAATCACCACGGAACTCTCGACCTACATGACCCAAAACCGCGAATCCCTCGGTCGGGCCACGCAGAATTTTGAGCGCCTGTCCAAGTCGCTTTCGGACAACCGGGACGAGCTCGAACGGGTGTTTGCCAACGTGGCCAACCTTTCGGACTCGCTCGGCAAGGCCAATGTGGGCCAAACCATGCTCGCGCTGGAGCGCACGTCGCACAACTTAGACGTCGTTACGGGCCGCATGGCCAATGGGGAAGGCACTTTGGGCAAATTGAGCGCCCAGGACTCGCTGTATACCCAAATTGAAAAGACGGTGCAGTCGCTCGACCGGCTGCTTCTGGATCTGCGCTACCATCCGGAGCGCTATGTTCGACTGTCGGTGTTCGGTCGCCGACCTAGCCGCATCGAAGAAGAATGATCTCAAGTATCCTGTTCACTGCCGTGCTCGCTGCGGGCGTCGCCGGCTTTACCTACCAAGTTCGCCGCCTCCGCCGCGGCTTAGCCCTCGCCCGTCCCTCAGGCCGCCACGACCGCCGCGCGGAACGCTGGGCCACCATGGCGCGCGTGGCCTTGGGCCAAGGCAAAATGGGTCCGCGCCCCCTGGCCGCCGCCATGCACCTGATCGTCTACGTGGGGTTCGTGCTCATCAACCTGGAAGTCCTGGAAATCCTGCTCGACGGCATTTTGGGCACCCACCGACTGCTTCGCGAGCCGCTGGGCGGCCTCTACGACGGCCTCATGAACTTCTTTGAAGTCCTGGGCTTTTTGGTCGTCGTAGCCTGCGTGGTGTTTTTGGGACGCCGGCTCGTCTCGGGCCCTGAGCGCCTCAAGCATTCCGACCTCGACGGATGGCCCCAGCGCGACGCCGTGAACATCCTCGTCATTGAGATCGTCCTCATGTCGGCGCTGCTCCTCATGAACGCAGCCGAAACCCAGCAACTAGCCACCAGTAACCCGCAGCTAGTTACTAGCCCCTGGCTAGTCAGCGGCCTCTTGCTCCCCCTGTTTGGCGGCTGGAGCGCCGCGGCGCTGAGCGCCTTTGCCACGAGCATGTGGTGGCTGCACTTCGTGGGCATTTTGGCGTTCTTGAACTACCTGCCCCAGAGCAAGCACTTCCACATCATCCTGGCCTTCCCCAACGTGTGGTACAGCAAGCTGGCTCCGCGCGGACAAATTCCGGCCATGACCTCGGTTACGACCGAAATCAAGGCGATGATGGACCCCAGCTTTGTGCCCGACCCGAACGCGGTTCCGCCCGCGCGCTTCGGGGCCAAAGACGTGCACGACCTGCACTTCGCCAACCTGCTGAACGCCTACAGCTGCACGGAGTGCGGACGCTGCACCAGCGAATGCCCCGCCAACCAGACCGGTAAAAAACTATCGCCCCGCCGCATCATGATGGCGACGCGGGACCGCGTGGAAGAGGTGCTGGCCGGAGGAGATTCCGCCACCCAAAAAACCTTGCTCGACGGCTGGATTAGCCGCGAAGAGCTGTGGGCATGCACCACCTGCAACGCGTGCGTGGAAGCCTGCCCCATCAACATCGACCCCCTTGATGTCATTCTTCAGATGCGCCAGTATTTGGTCATGGAAGAGTCCGCCGCCCCGTCGACGGTGAACGTAGCCATGGGAAACATTGAAAACAATGCGGCACCTTGGGCCTACCCCCAAGCCGACCGCGGCAACTGGATTAATTCATGAACCCCCTTCAGCAGACCGTGGTCAACGGCGAAGTGGTGAGCCCCGTGCTTCCCGAACACATCAAAAACTACCTGATTGACATCGACGGAACCGTCTGCGACGACATTCCGAATGAAGAACCCGAGCGCATGGCGACCGCCAAGGTCTATCCCGACGCGCTGGAAACGATTAAGGGATGGCACGCCGAAGGGCACGTCATCACTTTTTTCACCAGCCGCACCGAGGAGCACCGCGCCGTAACCGAGGAGTGGCTGGCCCGACACGGGTTTCCCTACCACGGACTGCTGATGGGCAAGCCCCGCGGCGGCAACTACCACTGGATTGACAACCACATTGTGCGCGCGACCCGCTATACCGGCACGTTCAGTCCGTTGGTAAAGCGTCCGGCCACGATTGAAGTATTTAACGACGAGTTATGAGCTTGAACGTTCCCACGATGGCCGAGTTGGCCGCCCGAGGCGAAACCGCTGAAGTCCTTTTTTGGGTCGGCTGTGCCGGAAGCTTTGACGAACGCGCCAAAAAAGTTACCAAAGCCGTGGCCAAGCTGCTGAACCACGCCGGCGTTTCGTTTGCCGTACTGGGCGCCGAAGAGAGCTGCACCGGCGACCCCGCGCGCCGGGCGGGAAACGAGTTTCTGTTCCAGATGCAGGCCCTGACCAACATCGAGGTGCTCAACGGCTACCGCGTTCAAAAGATTGTGGCGGCCTGCCCCCACTGCTTCAACACGCTTAAAAACGAGTATCCGCAGCTGGGCGGAACCTACGAGGTGTTTCACCACAGCCAGTTCATCGAGCAGCTGCTGCGCGACGGACGCCTGCGCGTCGAAGGCGGAAGCTTCAAGGGCAAGCGAATTGTCTTCCACGATCCCTGCTACCTGGGCCGGGTGAACGGCGAGTACGAGGCGCCCCGCGCCCTGCTCGAGAAGCTCGACGCCGAAATCCACGAGATGAAGCGCAGCAAGAAAAACGGTTTCTGCTGCGGAGCCGGCGGCGCCCAAATTTTCAAGGAGCCCGAGGCGGGGAACGCCGAAGTGCACCACGTGCGCGCCGAAGAGGCCATCGCCACCGGTGCCGACGTGATCGCAGTCGGATGCCCGTTTTGCAAGCTCATGCTCACCGACGGCGTCACCCACCACGGCAAAGAAGGCCAGGTTCAGGTCCTCGACATTGCCGAGGCCATCGCCACCGCCAACGACCTTTAGCCATGCCGCTCGTCGACTGGAACGAACTACCTGCCGAATCGCGCTTTTGGTGCTTTGTGGCCGACCGACCTTGGACGGCTGAAGAAGAACCGCAGCTCGTTCGCGGGCTTCAATCCTTATGTGCCGGCTGGGCCGCGCACGGCGAGCCGGTGTATGCGGGATTCCAGCTCGTCGAACAGCGCGTTGTTGCTTTAGCCGCCGACGAAGCACGCACCGCCGCCAGCGGATGCAGCATCGACAGCCGAATGGCCGCCCTTCGCGCCCTCGGTGAGCAGCTCGGCCTCGACTGGCTCGGACGAATGCACGTGTACGTCGACCGCGGACAGGGCTGGGAACGCTTGAAAATCAGCGAAGCCCGCCAAGCCCAAGGGCGCTTTCTCGACAGCGTGGCTTCGACCAAAGGCGGCTGGACGCCGGTCCGACCCATCGAGGGCTCGTGGCTCAAGCCAGTCGCCAGCAACTAGCAGCCAGCAACTAGCAGCCAGCAACTAGCAACGAGCAACGGGCAGCCAGCTACTTGCGCAGCAAATAGGCCTTCGTGGCTTCCTGTTCAATCGGGTAGGTAAAGGGAACGTTCGCGAGTTCCGCCTTAGGTACCCACACGGCGCGTTCGCCGTCCTCGTCGGGGACGGCCACAGTAGGGTGCGTAGCAAACGACATGGGCCCTACCGCCGTAACGCGGTAAAAGAAGCTGAATACCTGCACCTCGGGGTCAAACGCCGAAACCACGGGGAACTCGTTGAAGAAAACCAAGTTTTCGACGGCCACGTCCAGCTGAAGTTCCTCCTGAAATTCGCGCACCAGGGCCTCGCGAATGCCTTCGCCCCACTCGACCCCGCCGCCGGGGTACTTGACGAGGGGTTGGCCGCGAAAGCGCTCGGCGCTCACCAGCACCCGCCCTTGGGCATCTTCTAAAAATCCGTAGACGCGGACCGTGCGCTTGCTCATGGGGTCAAAGGTCGCACGACGCGGAGCATTTCGCGCTTACCCGGAGGACCTTGGGGACGGTCCACTTGCCATCCGCGCGCAGAGAGTGCCCGCCGCACGACCCCTTGGGCGCAGTAGGTGACCCAGATTCCGCCGGGCCGAAGCAGTTCCAGCCAGCGGTGCAGCATAGCTTCGGCCCAAAACTCGCGCTGCACGCCGGGACCAAAGGCGTCGTAGTACACGAGGTCAAATTCCGCCGCAGGGAGCGGGGATTCCAGCGTCACCGGCTCGGTGTGGACAGTTAGCCCCGCCAGCCACGCCCGTTCCTCGGCCGACCACCCCATACGTTGGGCGTAGTCGATTTGTTCGTCCTCAGGCAGCGGGTAGGCTTCCCAGGCTTCGTACGCAAGCTCCAAGCCTTCGTGAGCCGCCCAGCGGCGGGTGAGGATGGCGTTGAGGCCGGTACCAAGGCCCATTTCGGCGACGCGGACTTGGGTAGCGCGCGGGTTGCGGGCGCGCCAATGAAAAAACCCTTCGGTCCCAAAGACGTGCTGGGCTTCCCGAAGGGCTCCGTAGCGGGAATGAAATTCCGCCGCAAAATGCGGGTGAACCGCCGACCACGAACCGTCTGCCGTGGGCTGCAGCACTACTCTTGAACTTTGATGCCGCGAATGCGGTCTAAGGGACCGGGGCAGTGCTGCTGGTGGCAGGATTCGCAGGTCGCAATTACCGTGTTAAACGCCTCAATCTGGGCCTCACGGTTGCCCTGCTGGCGCAGGGCCTCGGCCAACGCATCGAGGTTGCTGAGGTAGGCCTCGGCAAAACCCGGAAAGCTCTCTTTGATTTCCTCAGGCTTGGTAGGCTCCGCGGTTTTGATGGGCTCGTGGGCGGCGCGCAGCGACTCGACGTCGGCCAAAGTCAAGGTGCCGGCCTGGGCCTTGGCCTTGAGCTCTTCCATGTCGGCCGTCATTTCGCGCATCGTGGCCGCCAAGCCGCTGGGCTCGGCCACCCGAGAGCTGCGCTTTGGTGCCGGCGCTTCCTGCTGGCAGGCCGCGAATACGGCCAGAAAGGCCAAGGCAAACGCCGGTTTACTCATGGTCGTGACCTTCAGCTGCTCCTTCGGCGGCGGCCTCGCCATGTCCTTCTGACTCGGTAGAGGCTGCCGGCTTCTGAACTAATGCCACGCCCGAAGCCATAACGGTCAAGCGAACCTCAGGCTGGGTGATCGCGGCGACCGCGCTGTCGGACTCGTTGGCGTCGCGCGCCTGCTCCTGCAGCCACTCCACGCTCAAAACTTCTTTCTTCACCGCACCGGCCACTGTAGCCACTTCACCGCTGGCATCCATCGGAACAAAAAATCCGTAGTCCTTAAATCGAACCAGGGCCGTGGTCGCGGAGTCCAACTGGACTTCCATCCAGCATCCCTTCGTCTGGCACACCGCCTGAATGGGCGCTTCAAACGTGACCCAAATGGAGTCACTCGTTTCAAGCTGCTGGAGCACTTCAGCGCCGGTCAGCACTGGGGTTCCGATGGCGGCAGAATCGCCGAAGTAGTCGTACACCACTACCTCTTCGGCGGGAGTTTGATTGCAGGAAGCAAGCAGCACTGCAGCTGCAGTAATAGCGAGAATGAAACGCATAATAAAGGGTTTTACGCCGCAAAAATACGTACCTTTGCGGCGCTTTGGCGCGGACGTCAAGCACAACCCTTTATTGCCCATGAAGATT
The DNA here is from genome assembly GCA_041179465.1 of Bacteroidota bacterium. Classification (GTDB taxonomy): domain Bacteria; phylum Bacteroidota; class Bacteroidia; order Flavobacteriales; family Schleiferiaceae; genus TMED14. The sequence continues at coordinate 17,695 of JBEGTJ010000026.1, forward strand.
ATCCGCACCACCCAATCCCGCTTGAGTCAAGTTGACTTTGCGAACCTCGGTTTTGGTTCTGGATTGGCTGACCACGCCTTTTACGCCGAATTCGCCGACGGAAGTTGGGACGAGGGCCGCGTTGAACCCTACGGCCCCTTGAAGCAAGGGCTGGCCCTTCACGCGCTGCACTACGGTCAGGCCGTGTTTGAAGGCCAAAAGGCCTACCGCCAAGCCGACGGCGGAATTGCCGTCTTTCGCCCGCTGGACAACGCCAAGCGCCTCAACCGCAGCGGCGAGCGCATGATGATCCCTGCCCTTCCCGAACGCCTTTTCATCGACGGCTTGGACGCGCTGATTGCTGTGGACCAAGAATGGGTTCCGCGCGGCGCGAACCAATCGCTGTACCTGCGTCCCTTCCTGTTCGGCAGCAGCGAATTCATCACGGCCCGCCCTTCCGAAGAATACACGTTTGGCATTGTTACCAGCCCCTCGGGCGAACTCTACACGAAGCCGGTCCGCGTGAAGGTGGAACGCCACTTCACCCGCGCCACCTCAGGCGGAGTGGGATTTGCCAAGGCCGCGGGCAACTACGGCGGCGCCTTTTTGGCGACCCGCGAAGCCGTGCAGCAAGGCTACCAGCAGGTTTTGTGGACCGACCACCACAACCACGAGTACTTTGAGGAGGCCGGAACCATGAACGTCGCCTTTGTCGTGCGCGGAACCCTCATCACTCCCGCCCTCAGCGACCGCATCCTAGCGGGCATTACCCGTGACTCCATCCTGACGCTTTGCCGCGAATGGGGTATTGCGGTGGAAGAACGTCCGATTGCGGTGGCCGAAATCGTCGACGCCGCCAAGGCCGGCGAGCTCAACGAAGCCTTTGGAATGGGTACCGCCGCGGTGGTCAGTCCGATTGAGGCTTTTGGCATGGACGACGTACTGCACTCGGTACCGGTGCCCGAGGACGGCATCGCAGCGCGCGTGCGCGCGGCCCTTGCCGACATTCGCTACGGACGCGCCGAAGACCGCCACGGTTGGATGCACCGCGTGGCCCTCTAGCCTGAAACGCAAAGACACCCCATGCCCTTGACCCCGTCAAGGGCATTTTTTTTTGCGGGGGCGGGATGCGTTAGGGCGGGCCTACATTCCCAGCCGCTTCTGCACCATTACCTCTACCGCTTGGCAAAGGGTGAGTGGGTCTTGGGCGCGCCACGACGCAGCTCTGAAGCGCGGACCGGACCAGATGTAGCGACCCAGGCGTGCCCGGGCGACTTCGTCGGCGACGTGGTCGCGAAAGTTGAGCCCCACAATCCATCCGCCCTCGCTTTCGACTTCTTCAGCCCATTCCGCGTAGTAGTCGGGGTCGTCGGCGTGAAAGTTCAGCAGGTTGTCGCCCACGAGGACAAAGCGCACAATGCCTTCGGCCAGAAGCGGATCCGCCACGCGGCGCTTGAACTCCATTACGTCGTTGTGCAGGGCGTCGTTCCATTCGCCGAGCAGCTCGATCACTGCACAGCCCTCGGCGTAGTCGACAAAGAGCACCTTGAGAAACAAGGTTTCGCAGCCGATGTCGTCCCAGTCGGGGTGGATCACAAAATCGTACATCTGGTGGTAGGCACCGTTGGCCGGAGCCCCCTGATCGAGAAAAAACGGGCTCCGCGGATCCGCCGCCGCAAGATATCGAGTGCGCCAAGCGCTGTGGGGTTGAAGCGAATGCATATCCGAGTGAACTGTGGCGCTAAGTTCGCGTTGAGAAGGTATGATTTACTGCGTTACCGGAGGAAACGGCCTCGTCGGCCGAGCGGTTCAGAACGAACTTGAAGCGCAAGGACATGAAGTCCGCATTTTGACGCGCTCGCCCCGCAAAAAAGGAGAATTTGCCTGGAATCCGGCCCAAGGCACGGTGGACCTGCGGGCCCTCGAGGGCGCCGACGCCCTCATCCACCTGGCGGGCGCGTCGGTCTCCGAACGCTGGACGGCCCGACACAAAAAAGCCATTATGGACAGCCGGGTCCAAGGATCGGAGGCGCTGTACCGCGCCCTGGAGCAGGTTAAATCGCGGCCCGAAGTGATCGTAAGTGCCTCTGCTGTGGGCATTTACCCCAACAGCTTGGATCGCGTCTACACGGAACGCGACGGCGGCGCGCCCGGATTTCTCGGCGACGTCGTCCGCGCCTGGGAGGCCCAAGCGGACCGCTTCGAGGCCCTGGGCCTTCGCGTGGCCAAACTGCGCATTGGCATCGTCCTTGGCCGCGGAGGTGGCGTGCTGGGAACGCTTCTTCCGGTGTTCCGCTGGGGCCTCGGAAGTGCCCTCGGAAGCGGTCGGCATTGGATGCCCTGGATCCATGTCGACGACCTCGCGCAGATGCTGATTCGCTTGGCCAACGACCGCAGTTTGCGCGGAGTGTGGAACGGCGTAGGTCCCGAATCCGTCACCAACGCCGACTTCAGCCGCACGCTCGCCCAAGTCCTGAAGAAGCCCTTTTGGGCCCCGGCCCCGCCAGCATGGGCCTTGCGCCTGGTGCTGGGCGAAATGGCCCAAATTGCCCTCATGAGCACCCACTGTTCGAGCGCCAAGTGGCAGAAGATTGGCTTTGCGTACCGCTTCAGCGAACTGCAGCCGGCGTTGGAAGACCTGGTCTAAACGGCTACCTTAGCGGAATGTACCGCGATTCCTTCCGCATTCCTCAAGCCTTTTTGTGGATCCTCGCAATCACTGGCGGCTCTACCCTCGTCATGATGATCGCTGTAGCGAGCCAAGACGGATGGAATTCCGAAGCCCTGATCGCCGCCGTGCTGGTCACGGGAATTCAGGCATTCACGGCCTGGCTCATTCGCCGGCCCTGCCGCATTCAGGTGGCGGAATCGGGAATCGACATTTCGTACCGCCCCTTTAACCTTGGCCCCAAGCACGTCGATTGGAACGACGTGGTGCAGATCAACCACCGCAAAGTAGACCCGATGGGCGACTTCATGGGATACGGGGTGCGCATGACGGGCTGGAAGCGCGCCGACCGCGTCATCGCCTATGCGTTTGAAGAAGGCCGCTACGCGTTTTTTGTCCGCAAAGACGCACCCAGCTTTGGCTTCCAAATCACCCAGCCCGAGGCTTGGGAGGCTGTGCTCGAGCACGCGGCCGCCCGCGGGATTGAGGTCTTGCGCTAATCCTGAGATCCGAAAAACTGCTTGGCGTACAGGTTGGCGTACACGCCACCGGCCTCGAGCAATTCCGCGTGGGTGCCCTGCTCCACCACCTTGCCCTGCTCCAAGACCGCAATGCGGTCGGCGTGCAGCACCGTAGCCAATCGGTGGGCCACCACTACCGAGGTGCGGCCCTGGGTAATTTTCTCTGTGGCCCTTTGAATCCACGCCTCAGACTGGGAATCCACCGACGACGTGGCCTCGTCCAAAATGAGCACGTCAGGGTTCGCTAAGTAGGCCCTCAAGAAGGCCAGCAGTTGGCGTTGGCCCGTCGACAGCATGCCTCCGCGCTCCTTGACGTCGTAGTCGAGTCCGCCCGGCAGGCCCTCCAAAAAGTCCTTAATGCCCATTTCGGCAGCGGCTTCCCAAATGCGGGCGTCGGGCATGCTTCGGTACAGTGTGACGTTGTTGCGCACCGAATCGCTGAACAAGAACACGTCTTGCTGCACCAGCGCCAGTCGGCTGCGCAGGGCGTTGACGTCCCAGTCGGCCACCGACACTCCGTCGACGCGCACGGTGCCCTGGTTCGGGTGGTACATTCCGGCCAAGAGGCCGATGAGCGTGGACTTTCCGCTGCCCGTCGAGCCCACCAGGGCCAGCATTTCGCCGGGGCGGGCACGCAAACTCACGCCGTGCAGCACCTGCTGGTCTTCGAGGTAGCCAAAATTCACCTCTTCAAACGCTACCTGCCCTTGGAGCCGGGGCGCCGAGTGGCTTCCGGGGCGCTCGAGCTGGTCCGTGCTTTCCACGAGCTTGAGCACGCGGTCGCTGGCAACCATGCCCATTTGAAGCGTGTTGAATCGGTCCGCGAGCTGGCGCAGCGGACGGTAGAGCATGTTGATGAACATGATGAGCGCGGTAAGGTCACCGATGCTCACGCTGCCCGGATCCACCAACGAACGCCAGCCTCCGTACCAAATGGCCAAGCCAATGGAGAGCGCCGAAAGCATGTCGATGATGGGGAAAAACAGGGAGAAGTACCAAATGCTTTTGATGTTGGCGTCGCGGTGGCGCTGGTTGATGGCGTCAAACCGGCGCGCCTCTTCGCCTTCGCGGCCAAAAAGCTGCACCACCGCCATGCCCGTGATGCGCTCCTGAACAAACGAATTCAGGGCGGCGACCTGGTTGCGGACGTCGGTGAACGCCCCCTTGATGCTCTTCTGAAACCACCGCGTGGCCACGTACAGAATCGGAACGACTGAAAGGCTAACCGCCACCATTCCCGGATCGAACAGTAAAAACATGGCGACGACCATGACCGCAATTTTGAACAGGTCGCCAAAAATGACCAGCAGGCCCTCGGCGAAGATGTCGGCCATCGTCTCGACGTCGCTCACGGTTCGCGTCACCAGCTGGCCTACCGGAGTTCGATCAAAAAAAGCAGCCCGGTACTGCAAGAGCTGTCCAAAAAGCCGCACGCGCACGTCGCGAATCACCTTCTGCCCCAACTCGTTGGTCGAGAGCACAAAAAACCACTGTCCGATTCCCTCGAACACCAGCGTAAGAATGAGTGCCGCAATGCTCCAGCGCAGCATGCTGAGGTCGCCGTCCTCCACCGCAAAATCCACCGCGACCTGCACCAGGTAGGGGCGAACCGTCGTGACGGCCCCGAGGGCTACGCTCAGGACCCCGGCCCCCAAAAGCAGCGACCGGTAGGGCGCCGCGAAGCGGAGCACCCGGCGAAGCACGGCCCAGTCAAAAGCCTTGCCGCTGACGCTCTTAGATGTAGTGGGGGTTTTCTCGGCCATCGAACAGGGGCACCGCAAAGTGCGCGCCGGCAAAGGTAAGCCCCTGCGCCGGGGCAGAGGGCCCCGATTCCGTCCTTTTTTGGCTCGAGAACACGCGGTTCCACTCCGCCAGTCCGCGGTCGGCTACGGCCTGTTCCACCATGGTCCCGACCAGCGAACGCACCATATTCCGCAAAAAGCGATTGCCCTCCACCTGAAACTCGAGCGCGCCGTCGGCGACCACCCACTGCGCCCGATGAAGGGTACAGCGCCCGTTGGTTTGGGCCCCGCCGCTGCGCTCAAAGGCCCCAAAGTGATGCTCCCCTACCACGCTGGCAGCCATCTCGTGGAGCAAGGTTTCGTTGAGTTCGCGCTCGTACAGCCAAGAAGTGTCGCGCCCAAACACCGATTTTTGGCGCTGGATGCGGTACGAGTACCCCCGAGCCACGGCGCTGAACCGGGCGTGCACCGACGCGTCCACGGGCACGGCTTCCAACAGCACTACGTCGGGGGGTAAAAATCGATTGAGGCGAAACCGCATTTCGCCCGCGTCGAGCTCCCGGTCCACCTCGAGGTGCGCCACGTAGTTCCGGGCGTGAACGCCGGCGTCGGTGCGCCCTACGCCCACCACGGCCACCTCGGTACGCAGCCAGGTGGCCAAGCTGGTTTCGAGCACGCCCTGCACCGTGCGGCCCTGCGCTTGGCGCTGCCAACCTAAAAATTCCGCGCCGTGGTAGGCCAACCGCAGCGCATACCGATGGGAGAACGACCTTTGGGCTTCCATGTCCACCAAAGGTAGCGCCCTGAACATACTCCTGCTGTCCGACACGCACGGCCACCTCGACGAACGCATTTTGGCGCACGCCGCCGAAGCCGACGAAATTTGGCACGCCGGCGACGTGGGTTCGCTGGACGTCGTCGACCGCCTGGTGGCCCTGGGCAAACCCGTTCGCGGGGTATTTGGAAACATTGACGACGCCGTGCTTCGCCGGGTGTGGCCGCACGACCAGCGATTTACCGCGGGCGGACTTCGCTTCTGGATCACGCACATCGCAGGGCCTGCGGGGCGGCTTCCGACGGCCATCAAGGCGGAGCTGCGCGCCAACCCAGTCGACGTGCTGATTTGCGGGCATTCCCACCTTTTGCGGGTAGGGCGCGACCCTTCGGGGGTGCTGTGCATGAATCCCGGGGCCTGCGGCCACCATGGGTTTCACAAGGTGCGCACGATGCTTCGCTTTCGTCTTCAGGGCGGACAGCTCGAAGACCTCGCCGTGGTCGAGCTCGGCGCGCGCGGAGGCCGAACGGCCTAACTACTTTTTACCGCCTTTGCGCTTGGGGCGAAAGCTGTCTGCTTCGCGGACTTTGGCTTCGTCGGCCTGTATGGCACGGTTCGCCATCGACGCAAAGACCACGGCCACCAACGGAAGCGCCACCGACCACGACCGGTCCGCCGACGCCGTTCCTTGAAGCACCGGGATGAGGTAGACGATTTCGAGGGCAAACGCGGCGAGGATTCCGACTCGATTCACCACAAATTGGCGCTGGCGATGCCGGTAGTAGGTGATGTTGGCCGTGAAGAGGGCCACGCCCAATCCGGCCAGAAGCGAAGACCATTCCGTAGGGTTGGCCGCACCTACGGCAAACAGCGAAGCAGCCGCAAGGGCCATGTACAGGGTTTGAATACGTTGCCACATAATGTGCAAAGGTCAGGTATAGCCGCGCTTCGTGTATATTTGCCCCAGCAAAGAGCTCAATTCGGGCTCAATCTCTCTTCCACATTCCTGTTTTACAGTTCCTTACACCCTTATTGGTATGGCGTCATTGCCTGATCTCTCGGATCGCAAACTTCCCGAGCTCAAAGAATTAGCGGAATCTTTAGGCGTACCCAAAGCGCGGTACCTGCGCAAACCTGAATTGCTCGAAGCCATTCAGCAGCTGGGCGCTTCGCCCTCCCCCACGTCGTCTGAGCCGGCCAGCGAGGCTCCGGCCGCTGAAGGTCGCCGCCGCGGACGTCCGTCGCGCGCGAACGACGAAGGCAGTGCGCCGACCGCAGCACAGGGTTCAGCCAACGCCGACGAGCGCGCACCGCGAGAAGAACGACCCCGCCGCGAAGGTTGGGAAGACCGCGGACCCCGCCAAGACCGTGGTCCCCGCGATGACCGTGGACCCCGCGAAGACCGCGGACCCCGCGAAGACCGCGGACCCCGCGAAGACCGTGGACCCCGCGAAGACCGTGGACCCCGCGAAGACCGTGGACCCCGTGAAGACCGTCCGCGCCGCGAAGGCTGGGAAGACCGCGGACCCCGCGAGGACCGCGGACCCCGCGAGGACCGTGGACCCCGCGAGGACCGTCCGCGCCGCGAAGGCTGGGAAGACCGCGGACCCCGCGAGCCCCGCGAGCCCCGCGAGCCCCGCCAACCCAAAATTCAGGAACCCGTCTACGAATTTGAGGGCATCATTCCGACCGAAGGTGTGGTCGAAATCATGCCTGAGGGCTTCGGATTCCTGCGTTCGAGCGACTACAACTACCTGAATTCGCCGGACGACGTACTGCTCACCCAGCAGCAGATCAAGCACTACGGCCTCAAAACGGGCGACACCGTCCGCGGCGAAGTCCGCCCTCCGCGCGAAGGCGAGAAATTTTTCCCGCTGACCAAGGTGCACATGATCAACGGAAAAAATCCCGAGTTCATTCGCGACCGCGTAGCCTTTGAGCACCTCACGCCCCTGTTTCCTGAAGAGAAATTCAATTTGACCGGGCGCAAAGCAACCGTCAGCACGCGCATTATTGACCTCGTGTCTCCCATCGGCAAAGGCCAGCGCGGACTCATCGTCGCGCAACCCAAGACCGGTAAGACGACCCTGCTCAAGGAAGTAGCCAACGCCATTGCCGCCAACCATCCGGAGGTGTACATGATCATCCTGCTGATCGACGAACGCCCTGAAGAGGTCACCGACATGGCGCGAAGCGTGAACGCTGAAGTCGTCGCCTCGACGTTTGACGAGCCCGCGGAACGCCACGTGCGCGTCGCCAACATCGTCCTCGAGAAGGCCAAACGGCTGGTCGAAAGCGGCCACGACGTCGTGATCCTGCTCGACTCAATCACCCGCTTGGCGCGGGCCTACAACACCGTGAGTCCGGCCTCAGGCAAGGTGCTTTCGGGCGGAGTCGACGCCAACGCCCTGCACAAGCCCAAGCGCTTCTTCGGTGCCGCCCGCAACATTGAAAACGGCGGATCGCTCACCATCTTGGCCACCGCCTTGATCGACACGGGCTCCAAAATGGACGAGGTCATCTTTGAAGAATTCAAGGGAACCGGCAACATGGAAATGCAGCTCGACCGCCGCATTGCCAACCGCCGAATCTGGCCGGCCATCGACTTGATTGCTTCGGGAACCCGCAAAGAAGACATGCTGCTAAGCCCCGAGGTGCTGAACCGCATGTACATCTTGCGCCGCCACTTGGCCGACATGACTCCGGTGGAGGCCATGGAGTTCCTCGAAGACCGCATGAGCAAAACGCGCAACAACGAGGAATTCCTCGTTTCGATGAACGGCTAAGGCCCTCCGCGAACGGCACGCACAGAGCCGCTCCCGAGGGGGAGCGGCTTTTTTTATTCTGCTGCGGCGAGCGGATTCAGTCCGCTTTGGCCGACCAAAATCCGCCCCGAATACACGGCCGATGCTTCGGCGGCAAAGTCCGCCAGCCGCGCGTAGCGCTGCGAAAAGTGCCCCAAAACCAAGCAACCGGCACCGGCCGACGCCGCCACGAGTCCCGCCTCACGAGCCGTGGAATGCCCTGTTTTTTCGGCCAGCGCCTGATGACGCCCTAAAAACGTGCTTTCGTGGTACAAATAATCGACACCCTGGGCAAAGTCGGCGAGCGCGGGCTCGTAGCGGGTGTCGGTCAAGTAGGCCATGCGGAATCCGCGCCGTCCGGGTACAGTCACCGACGCATTCGGCACCCGCTGGCCCCCGCGGGTCGTCGCATCCAGCCCGAGCTGCAGGCTGCGAAAGTCCGCGTGCTCAAGGCCCGCGGCCACAGCGGCCTCATAATCCACCGACCGCGGAGCGACGCGCTCCTCGACGAGGTAGCCCCAGGCCTCGATTCGGTGGTTCAAGGGGTGCGCGTAGATGCGGACGTCGTCGTTCTCCAGCACGCATCCGTGCTCTGCGGGCACCAACTGAACCGGGTAGGACCACGATCCGTCAGTGGCCGCGTTTATTCCGTGCAAAAAGTCGGGCAGGCCCCGCGGGCCCACCACCACGAGCGGCTTGACCCGCCCTTGAAGGGTCCACGACGAAAGCAGTCCGGGTAACCCAAAGACGTGGTCGCCGTGCAGGTGGGTAATGAGTACGACGTCATAAGAAGCGCCCCGCAGCCCCACTTCGCGAATGCGAATCTGAGTGCCCTCGCCGCAATCGAGGAGCAGGAGGGTTCCGCCCACCCTCAGCGACTGGGCCGAGGGATACTGGTTGGGGGCCGGAACAGCCGCGCTGCACCCCAAGATGCGCCAATCGATGCGAGAAAAGTCCATGGCTCCCAAAGGTCGCGCGCGAACGGGATGCAAAAAAGCCCTAATTTTGAAGCCGAGATGGCCCAAAAGACGCTTTTATCCCAGCGCGACTGCGAAGTCACCCTGCGTCGGCTGTGCCACCAGCTCAACGAGGTGCACGTTCCGTGGAGCCGCACCGTCCTCGTGGGCATTCAACCCCGGGGCAGCAAGCTGCTCAAGGCGCTCGTTGCCCAACTGGAATCAGAATTTCAAACGGGGCCCATCGCCCACGGCCTGCTCGACATCACCTTCCACCGCGACGACTTTCGGCGGCGCGAAGAACCCCTTGCCGCCAGCCCCACCGAGATGGACGTGCTCATTGAAGGCAAGCGGGTCGTGCTCATCGACGACGTGCTCTATACGGGGCGCTCGGTCCGGGCCGCGCTGGACGCCCTCGGCGATTTTGGCCGCCCCGAGCGCGTGGAGCTCTGCGTGCTGATCGACCGCCGCTTTTCGCGCGAACTCCCGATCCAGCCCGACTATTCCGGCCGCCGCGTCGACGCCCTCAACCACGAACGGGTGCGCCTGAACTGGCGCGGAGAAACCCTTGAATCCGTACTGCTCGAATCCCAACCCTATGCCCCGGAACGCTAAGCTGCAATCTCGACACCTCCTTGGACTTCAGCACGTTCCCGCCGAAGACCTCCACCTCATTTTGCACTGGGCCGGCCACTTCAAAGAGGTCATCAACCGACCGATCAAACGGGTCCCTTCGCTTCGCGACATTACCATCGCCAACCTCTTTTTTGAAAATTCAACCCGCACGCGCCTGAGCTTTGAACTCGCCGAGAAACGACTTTCGGCCGACGTAGTCAACTTTGCCGCCTCCAACTCGTCGGTAAAAAAAGGCGAAACCCTCACCGACACGGTGAACAACATCCTCGCGATGAAGGTGGACGTGGTCGTCATTCGCCACGCCGACGCCGGGGTGCCGCAGTTTTTGGCCGATAGGGTTCCCGCGCACATCGTCAACGCGGGCGACGGCACCC